>JBMZMY010000053.1:0-11531 GCA_049619435.1 Synechococcus sp. | reverse complement strand
ATCGCTTGGCCGGTCAGCGTCAGCGAGCCACCAACAGCAGCGGTCGAGTCCAACGACACGGTGCTGGAGCGCACGGTCAACGCATCATTGACCGCATCGATGTACAGCGATTGATCGATGGACACATCAATGCCATCGAGATGAATCCCAGCGCGAGTGACACCACCTGCAGCATCAGATTCTGGGTCCACATCCAACCCGAGAGACCCCAGCAGTGGTGCACCGCTCAAGCCCGACAGATCCGATGCCTGACTGCGAAACACATCAAAGTGTCCATTGCCGAAGCGCAGGGTGTTGGCCGTGCTGAGGGTGAGGTTGGGAACATTGACAAAGCTCGCGCCTTGGCCCAGATGGATGCCCCCTGGCGACAACCAGAACACATTGGCCGAGGAGTTCAAGCCAATTGATTTATCAATAAACGAACCCTTAGGCGACGTTACGCCAACAATAAGATTCTTTTTACCAATCGAATCAAACTCAATACCCTTAATCTTTCCTCGCGTATCAAATGCTTTGAAGCGATGAAAAAGATTCTTGCCTGATGATGTTCCGCCGGTAATTTTACAAACGCCGGAACGACACGATCCATTCAACTTGCCGTTCACTTTGGTGAGCAAGCCTTTCTTCACCGCCGGCTTGATCTCAGCATTCGCCGGCAGACTCACTCCAGCGAGAAGACCAAACCCCAAGGCCACACCAGCACTGAGGCGAACCACGGCGGAGGAAGTAAGCATGGCCTGATCCGCGTCGACACTACCGTTGGCGAACGGTAACGCATTATTCAGTGTTGAGCATAAATTGTCGCTACCGCTGACAAAAGGAGGGAGAATCAGAAAAGATTAATTTTGGCTCCATGCTTTTTCTGGCCCAACTGGTTGCCCCGCCTCTGCAACCCGGGCCAGTCCGTCTGCCCAGCACAACGATCGAGCAACGAACCACCCCGGAGCAAGGTCCGGTGTTTGAGCAGCCCAAGAGCGGCGATCGCGCTCCAGAGGGCGTTGACAACACAGAAGCCATGGGGTCCACAACGCCGCTGAGCTGGACACCCGATGTTGTTGGGGATGACTTCTTCACCGACGAGCAGCTCAACGCCGCCTTTAAAACCTGTCGCCAGGGATCAGTCGCCGAAACCCTGAACAATTGCGCAGCAAAGCTAACCGCACAATTGTTGAGCAAGGGTTATATCAACAGCCGTGTGTATGTCTTGCAGAAGCCCGAGCCGGGTGCCCTTGAGGTGGTTCTAGGCCGGATTAGTGAAGTCAACATCACCAGTACAGATCCGGCCCTGCAAAGTAAAGCCGAACAAGAGTTAAATGGCCTCATTGGTGACGTGCTTCACCTGCCAACTCTGGAGCAGGCTCTCGTTCGCTTAAGACAGCGTGGGTTTGGCCAGATCAAAGGCGGCATGCAGCGCCTCGGGAGCGATCCCACCCAGGCAGCCATCCAACTCACCGTGGAACCGGCGCCTGCATCGCCGCTTCAAGGCGACATCACCCTGGGCAACAACGGCAATATCGGCAGTGGCGAGTGGAGAAGCAGCGCCACCCTGCTCAAAAAAGATCTGATGAAACGGGGCGATCTCGCCCTGGTCTATTTCGAACTGGATGCCGATGGACAACTGGAACTAGGCACAGGAATCACATCGCTGACGTACCGCTATCCCCTGAACGACACCCTGTCGTTAACCGGCTCCCTTGGCTACAGCTACCGGCGCTTCGTCGAATTCAAACGTCCCGCGTTCGATTTCAACTTCCGCACCACACAAGGCCTGTTGCAGCTCGAGCAAGAGCTCAGCAACACAGCCGCCTGGCGCTGGACGGCAGCGGCAGGCATCAGTGCCAACCGCACCTCCAGTTTTGAAGGCGACGACAGCATCCCCCTTGTGCTCGGGGGAGGGCCAGACGGCTACTTGAAGAGCGGCAATCTGAAACTGAGCACCAACATCGGCCATCAACGGGAGCGGTCCACGTGGAACGCCAACCTCTATTTCCTCCAGGGCCTGGCCGGCGTCACCAAAGGCAGCCATCGCCACAACCTCAAGCTCCAGGGAACCGACATCGGTGAAGCACGCGCCATCGGTGGCCTGCTGGATGTGTCCTGGCTGATCACACCCAACCTGGTCTGGACGGGACGTGCCGCCGGGCAGCATGCCTTTGCTCCACTGCCGAGCAGCATGACCTTCAGCCTGGGCAGTGACGTGGGACTGCGCGGTCTCCCCGGAAGCCTGGTCAGCGGTGACAGCGGCTGGCTCGGCAGCACCGAACTGGTCTGGACCGCTTGGAGCGACGGTCAGCAAGCCATTCAAGTGGTGCCGTTCATCGGAGCCGGAGGCATCCACACCGATGTTCTCGGCGATGTGTTCGAGGACAGCATCGGCTCCGGGGGGCTCGTCGGCCGTTACGTCAACGGCCCATGGCAAGTGGAACTTGGCTGGGTTGACACCTTTAAGACAGACGACAACCCGGGGCTTTGGAACAACTGGGTGTTGGGCCATGGGCTCCACACCAAGCTCCGCTACACGTTCTGATCAGCTCTCCACGCGCCAGGTCTGGTCCGACGGAGTCCAGTCGTTCAGTTCCTCGGCGCTGAACCACAGGCCGATCTCGAACTCAGCGGTCTCGGGAGCATCGGAGCCGTGAATGACGTTGCGACCGATGTTCACGGCCAGGTCGCCGCGGATGGTGCCGGGCTCAGCCTCCAGAGGCTTGGTGGCGCCGATCAGCTTGCGGGCGCTGGCGATCACGCCATCGCCTTCCCACACCATCGCCACCACAGGACCGGAGGTGATGAAGTCCACCAAGCCGGCAAAGAAGGGACGCTCCTTGTGCACGCCGTAGTGCTGCTCAGCCAGGGCACGGCTGGGGGTGATCTGCTTCAGGCCGACCAGCTTGAAGCCCTTGCGCTCGAAACGGCCCAGGATCTCGCCCACGAGTCCACGCTGCACACCATCGGGCTTGATCGCAACGAAAGAGCGTTCGGCCATGAAAAAAGCTTCAGAGTCTGGACATCGTCTGCGGCCAACCCACCGCTTGGCAAGCGCAGCAGCAAAGGCAGTCCCTAAATTTCGATCATTCCGTTGGTTGAGGGTTCATGGTTCTGGCCGAAACCGATCGGTCCTGGTCCGTGGCCCGCAGTGCCGAGCTGTACGGGCTCGAGCGATGGGGTGACCCGTATTTCTCCATCAACAGCCGCGGTCACGTGGTGGTGCAACCCCGCGGCGATCGCGGTGGATCCCTGGATCTGGTGGATCTGGTGCAAGGCCTCTCAGCGCGGGATCTGCATCCACCCCTGCTCATCCGCTTCGACGACATCCTCGACGATCGACTGGAGCGGCTGCACGCCGCCTTCGAGCGTGCCATCGCCCTCTACGACTACGACGGTCGTTATCAGGGGGTGTTCCCGATCAAGTGCAACCAGCAACGGCACGTGGTGGAGCACCTGGTGGACAGCGGCCAACGCTGGAGCTTCGGGCTCGAGGCCGGCAGCAAGGCAGAACTGCTGATTGCCCTGGCCCTGATCAAGGATCAACAGGCCCTGTTGATCTGCAACGGCTACAAAGACCGCCGCTACATCGAGACGGCCATCCTGGCGAGGCGGCTCGGCCACCAGCCGGTGGTGGTGATCGAGCAGGCCGATGAGATCCAACGGATCATCGAAGCCAGCAAGGAACTGGGCGCCTCTCCCTTCATCGGCATCCGCGCCAAGCTCTCGAGCCGCAGTACCGGGCGCTGGGGCAGCTCCGTTGGAAGCCGCGCCAAGTTCGGCCTGGATCTGACTGAAATGCTGCAGACCGTTGAGGCCCTGAAGGAAGCCGGACTGCTACAGGACCTGCGCCTGCTGCACTTCCACATCGGCAGTCAGATCAATGACATTGCTGTGCTCAAGGACGCCCTCCAGGAGGCGGCCCAGATCTATGTGGAACTCACGCGGCTGGGGGCCCCGATGGGCTTCCTCGATGTCGGCGGAGGCCTTGGCATCGACTACGACGGCAGCCGCACCGCGAGCGCAGCCTCGACCAATTACTCGTTGCAGAACTACGCCAATGACGTGGTCGCCACGATCCGCGAATGCTGCGTGCCGTTGGGCGTCCCCGTCCCCACCTTGGTGAGTGAAAGCGGCCGAGCGCTGGCCAGTCACTTCTCCGTGCTGGTGTTCAACGTGCTGGGCTGCAGCCGGGCGCCCGATGGTGAACCCGCACCGGACACCGATGAACCCCTGCCCGTCGCCAACCTGCGTGAAACGCTCCAACGCATCCGGCAACTGGATGCGGCAGAACCCGCCCAGCTGCAGGAGGCGTGGAATGACGCGATCAAATTCCGCGACGATGCCCTGTCGGCCTTTCGCTTGGGATACATCGGTCTGCAGCAGCGAGCGATGGCGGAGCAGCTCAGCTGGACCTGTGCCAAAGAGATCAGCGCGCGCCTTCCCACCGACGAACCGATCCATGAGGATCTGCGCGGCCTCCAACGCGCCCTGGCCTGGACCTATTACGCCAATCTGTCGGTGTTCCGGTCCGCACCGGACACCTGGGCGATCGATCAGCTGTTCCCGGTGATGCCGATCCATCGCCTGCATGAATGTCCCAGCGAGCTGGGGCAGTTCGCCGATCTCACCTGCGATTCAGATGGAAAACTGGCGCGGTTCATCGATCGGGGCAGCGAGAAATCCCTGTTGGAATTGCATCCACTCCGCGACGGTGAGCCCTATTGGATCGGCATGTTTTTAGGCGGTGCCTATCAAGAAGTGATGGGCAATCTGCACAACCTGTTCGGCAGCACCAATGCCGTACACGTCCGTCTCAATCCACGCGGAAGTGGCTACCTGCTCGATCACGTGCTCAAGGGCAACACCAACGCCGATGTGCTCGAAGAAATGCAGCACGACCCTGAACTGATCCTGGAAAGATTGCGGCAATCCTCGGAAACGGCCATCCAGCAGGGCACGCTGCAGATCGAGGAGGCCCGACTACTGATGAGCCACCTCAAGGCCAGCCTGAATCAAACGACCTATCTCGAGGGATGAAAACCCCACTGCGCGACTTTGTCACCCAGACGGTCGGGCCCTATCTGGCCGCCGCCGCCGTTCTGGTGCTCCTGCGCAGCACAGGTCTTGCCCAAACCGTCGATCTGGTGGTGTACGACCTGATCACCAGCCAGAGGGCTGAAGGGTCCGGACAGGACACGGCAATCACCTTGGTGGGGATCGAAGAAAGTGACATTCAACGCTTCGGGTGGCCGATCGACGACGGTCTGTTCTGCGACGCCTTCGATCGGCTCAAGGCCCAAGGGGTCCAGGCCATTGGCTTCGACATCTACCGCGACCAAGGCGTCGGGCCCAATCAGCAGTGCCTGCGCGATCGCTTCCGCGACGAACCGACGCTGGTGTCCATCTTCAATGTGGCCGCGGACATCCCTCCGGTGCCCGAAACACCGGTTGAACGCCAGTCGTACAACGACATGAGCGTCGACGCCGATGGGGTGATGCGGCGAGATCTGGTGCATGTGACCGGTCAGGACGAGGCGACGGTGTCGTTCCCGATGCGCGTGCTGGAAGTGGCCAGTGGCGATCGATCACTCCGCGCAGCCATGGATGCCGGACGCCATGACGATGCCTGGCTGAGCGCAAACGGCGGCGGATACCACGACGCCATCGATGCGGGTCTCGGCTTGCAACGACTGCTGCAGTTCCGTACCCCGGGGAGTTATCCGACGTTGTCGCTGGCTCAGCTCCTGGACGGCGACACCCCCGATCCATTGCTCAAGGATCGGATTGTGTTGATCGGCAGTACAGCACCGTCTCTGCGCGATCTGTTCGAAGTTCCCCATTCGCGCTTCCACCGCGGCGACAGTCTGTATGCCGTGTCCGGTTTGGAACTGCACGCCAACCGCCTGGCCACGCTGATCGATCACCGCAACGGCAGCATCAACCGAGGTTGGATCATGCCGGGCTGGGGCAATCTGCTGCTGGTGTTGAGCCTGGCTGGCGCTGGCGTGGTGCTGGGCGAAAGAGTTCCCAAACTGCGCGTCAGCATCCTGATGGTGACTGGACTGGCCGGAGCTGTGGCCTTTGGGCTCGGCCTGCTGCTCTGGCATCAGATCTGGATCGGCATGGCCCTACCCCTGACCGGGTTGCTGAGCATGGGCGGAGCCGCGTGGCTACGCCGCGGCGCCGTCAGCCAGCAGCATTCCGAACAGATTCAACGGCTGCTGGGACAGACCACCTCGCCAGCGGTGGCGAAGCAACTGTGGGAACAGCGCGACGAACTGCTCAACGACGGACGCTTCAAAGGGCAACAACTGCCGATCACCACCCTGTTCACGGACACCGCGTCGTTCACGAGCGTGTCCGAGGGCATGACTCCGCGGGAGTTGATGGACTGGCTCAATCGCGGCATGGAAGTCTGTGTGCCCGCGGTGACCAACCGCGCCGGCATGGTGAACAAGTTCACCGGTGACGGCATGCTTGCCGTGTTCGGTGTACCTCTCCAGGGAGACCCGTCTGCAGAGGCGCAAGCGGCCATCGAAGCCGCCTTCGAAATCAACGCTGGGCTGGAGCGACTCAACGCCGAGCTCATCAACGAAGGGGCGCCGACCATGCGTGTGCGCATGGGCATTCATTCCGGAGAAGCACTGGTGGGCTCGATGGGCAGTGCGGAGCGGATTGAATACGCCGTGATCGGCGATGCGGTGAACTGCGCATCACGCCTGGAGAGCTACGACAAGGATCGCCATGACGGGGTGCTCAGAGTGCTGCTCTCCAGCACCACATTGGAACTCCTACCAACAGAATTCCGCGAATCGTTGAACTTGGACTACTGGGGACCCGTTCAAGTGAAAGGACGAGAGGAGCCGCTCGAAGTCAGTGAACTCAAGCTGGACAACGCACCGGCAGTTGCGCAGGCCATTCGTCAGTGACCAGATCCGCCAGGCCGAACTGAGCAAGGGTGTCTTTCGCCGAGACGCTGGAACCGCACTGAGCCCGCAGGGATTTCAAAGCAGCCTGCACCGGCTGATCACTGGCCTCCGCATCCGCCACCAGCAAGCTCAGCGCTGGAGGAGACGATGACTGCACAAAAGCCAGAGGATCCAGGCTGTCGCCACCACCACCCGTTTCGCAATTGAAGCTGGATTCCCAGACCGTTGGACCCGTGGGGCCGGCGCTGCTGATCAAGGTGAGGCTGGCGGGCGCAGCAGCCAAGGTGCGCGTGCTCTCAGCACCACCATCCTCCGGCTTGAAACTCAGCTTGAGGCTGACCGGATTGGCCGTCGGGCCCTGGACGACTCCCAACGTGCCTGCCGTACCAGGGGCATACACACTGCTCTCGGGAACGAGATGCACCAAGGTGCGGGCACTGCACTCGCCGCGCGTTCCCCCACCGACCCGGCGTCCGGGGAAAGTACTGCGCAAGTCGGTCTGAGCCTCGGCCGCCGCTCCAGCGACACCACACAGCACCAACGCAGCGGTGGTGGTGACCAGGGTCGTTCGGAAGGAGGGGCGCCGCATGGAGCTCAGGGATCCACTTCGTTCATAGAGTGGCAAATCTGGTTGGTGCTGTCCAAACATCGGCGCAAATACTGATGGAGGCATCAATCTCCAGCAAACAAGCGGGCAAAGGTCTGCCGCATCCGATCCACCAGGGCCAGCTCATAGGTCTGCGTCTGATCGGGATCGAATTGACGATGGGCTGCTTCCCGCGTTGCCATCACAGCGGCAAAGGCCTCCATCGCCTCTGCATTGTTGCGGAAGAGAGTGTTGATGCTGCGTTGGCTGATTTCTTGGAGCACCACGTGGCCAATCGCCTGAACTGAGGCCGTCCGTGGGGTGTTCGTCAAAGCCGCAACCTCACCAAACACCTCCCCAAACGTGAGCTGAGCAATCTCCACCCGCTCGTTCTGATCCGTCGACGCGTCGACCTGTGCAGAGCAAACCCCATCGAGCAGCACATACATGGACCCACCAATGTCCCCTTGCGTCACGATTGTTTCGGTATGGCCAAACGAGATCACAGGATCAATGCCCACGATCTCGCGCAGTTCCGCATCAGATAGGGCAGCGAACAGGGCGACCGAGCGCAACACGCGAAAACTCCGCTCCTGCAGGCTGCTCTCTCGATCCGACTGCACCCGAGTGGAGGAGCGATGGGTCCGCAGGTCCACCACGGGGAAGGGAATCGAATAGCCCGCGCGCTCAACGGCATACCAAGCACTGGAAAAAACCTCCGTTGTCATTCGACCGCGCGATCCAAAATCACGGACAAAAAAGCGCAGGAGATAGGTGATCGAGGAATCGGCAAAGGCACCAATCACCACCTGATTCTGTGACGATTCAATGACCTCTGGATGACCATCCAGCACTGAATGCAGCAGGGCAAGGGCTTCCCCAGGAGGCATGTCGTAGGGCAAGCCAATCTCGACCTCAAGCCTGTAGCGCCGTGAGGTTGGACGAGACAAATTAATAATCTTTCCCGTGTCGATCAGCGAGTTGGGAAGAACAACCAAGCGATCAAGAATATCGTCATAGAGATACGTGCTGTTCCAAGACACATTGTCAACACGTCCAACCATTCCATCGATATCCACCCAATCCCCTACGGAAAACTGACGTTCCACTTGGACGGTTAACGCCGAGGAGATATTGCTGATTTGCGATGCCGAACCAGGGCCAACAACAAACGCCAGACCACCCAACACGGCCGCTGAGCCCAGGGTGGTCAGCAACCCTTGGGTCTTCAGTTGCGCCGCGACAACCAACATGGCCGCCGCCACCAAGGACAAGTCCTTGAGAATGCGTGGCGGAGCCACACCACGCCGACTCAACCGGGCCAAAGCCACCCACACCAGATCGAGCAGGAGCTCCACCAGGGCCACGTAAAACGCAGCAAGTTCAACCAAACGAAGCCAGCTGAGAACATCGCCCTGCTGGCCGAAAATCTGCAGCAAACGACTCAACACCGCTGCCGTCAACGACACCCGGAAAAACACCATCCCGGGAATCCAGTGGCTGAAACGCCAGGTCTGCACCTGACTGATGCGACCCAGAACAAAGGTCAGCAGCCACAGCAGGACCAGCAGGAGTAAAGGCATCACCGCTCCTCAGCTCTCAACGGAATCCTCAGGCCTGAGCCATCAGAACCAGAACCCACACGGCCTTGCAGAGCCAATGCAAGGCCTGATCCACAGCCAACGAATAGTGCAGCCGGCACTTGCCGTAATCAATCAGCCCATGGGTCAGCATTTCGGCCACGCCCAACACAGGCCAGCCTGTGAGCATGGCCACCACGAAGCCATGGGTGGCGGCATGGGCAGACAGCCACCAGCGCCAATTCAAGACAACGTCCTTCCCGGGACATTTCTCGACCGCCATCCGGTCGTTCTGCAGCGGAAAATCCGCCAGAAAGTGACCCAGAATTAACAGGATGAACAGTTGCAGAGGTTGATCCACAGGACCAGCTGCGATAAGCATCCATCCAAACGATCACTGATGTTCATCGTGACCGATTCACTGTGGATTTCAACTGAACACTGCGGCCCGTAACGACACGACTCAGGGGCGTGGCATTAAGCCCCGCTTACGCAGTGGGTCGAGATCCACGAGCTGCAAACCGCCCCCAATGGCATCCATCACCGTGCCCCGCGTGCGCAACTTGCTGAGCGTGCGCGAGGCCGTCTCACGGGCCAACCCTGCAATCAAAGCGATCTCTTTTTGGGCCATCGGTGGAATCTCGGCTGTGGGATCACCATCGGCAGAACTTTTGCTCGCTAGATAGGCGAGAGAATCCAGCATGCGGGTGGTGGCATCACCGCTCTGCAAGGCAAACCGCTGGTTGAGGTTGCGCAAGCGCGAGGCCATCAGCTGGGCCAAGGCCAGAGCAAAGGACGGCTGTGCTTGCAATAAGGCAGAAAACGGAGCGGCGCGCATCTTCACCAGCTTCAACGGCGTGAGGGCCACCACATCAGCGGAGCGAGGGGCCCCATCCAGAGCCGCCATTTCACCAAAGACATCCCCAGCACCGAGCACCGAAATCACCACCTCATCGCCGTCGGCTGTGAACGTCCGCACTTTGGCCAGACCAGAACGCATCAGAAAAACAGACTCTCCCCAGTCCTGCTCCATCACAAAGATCTGGTCAGGGCCATGGCTGCTCTGCAAATGGCGATTCAAGAGCTGCGAACACTGCTCATCGCTCAGGGATGAGAACAGGCTCAATCCACGCAGCTCCTCCGCCGTGAAATCAGCCATCTCAACATCAGGTTTCGACCCTAGAGAACCCTGATCAGGAGCGAACCGCAATGGTTGATGCGGGATTGGTGGTTCCGCAGCAGGATGAAGCCACGCCGCCGGGCTGCCGATGTGGGGGATCGAGACACAGCGAACGATCGTCCGCGAGCGAATGAAACTGCTCCTGGCGGCTCACGACAGCAACATCGTGGCAGACCCCTTCGAGGCCGCCGAAGGCAGCTTGTTGATGCGCCAAGGGGATCCCGCCGAACGGGTGTTGCTGCTGACCAAAGGCACAGTGGCGATCCAAGTCCGTCAAGACGGCGGACAGCCCTCCACCCTCGCTGTTGTTGAAGCCGAAGAACTGCTGGGCGAACTGGGACTGTTCGGCCATGGCCTGCATACCGCTGATGTTCGCGTGATTCAGGGACCGGCGGATGTGATCGCCATCCCAGGAGATCAACTGCTGCAAGCCATGCTGTTTGACAGCGACCTCTCGATTGAACTGCTGCGGCTGAGCAGTCAACGCTGCCTGCAAGGCAACGCCCTCGTGGGCCTGCTGCTGGATGGCATCAAAGCAGCCGATCACGACAACGAAGGACTTCTCGAGCAAACCTGTGACGCCTTACGCCAACACGGTCACTCGTTTGCGATGGCCGCCGAGCAACTGCAAAGGCTGAGGGGTTAATCCTTGGCAGGCGCCAACGCCTGCTGCAGCTCAGCAGAGGCCGCCTTCAGGGCGCCATCAAGGGCCGCACCGTCACGTCCCCCAGCCTGAGCCAGGTTGGGACGCCCTCCACCACCGCCACCGCAGAGCTTGGCGATGCCACCAATGAACTTTCCGGCCTGGAGCTTGGCGGCAATCACCGCTTTGCCGAAGGCCGCCACCAAGATCACCTTGCCCTGATCGGCGGGATCCGGCAGACCACCGATCACCACCGCAGCACCATCCCCCAACTGATCAGCCAGGCTCTGGGCCGCCCCTTGCAGGCCTGCGCCATCCACGCCATCCAGCCGTTCCACCAGCAGCTGGAAGTCACCCACCGCCACAGCCTTGGAGGCCAACGCCGCTGACTTGGCCACCGCCAGTTCGGCCTGCGCCGCGGCCAGAGCTTTGCCGGTGGCCTTCAGCTCCTCCTGCAAGGCCGTCACCCGATCAACAATTTCCCCGGGCTGAGCCTTGAAACGATCCCCCAGCTGTTTCACCACCGCATCGCGTTCATTCAGATAGGGCAGCACCGCGGCACCGGCCACGGCTTCAATCCGGCGAATCCCAGCGGCCACGCCACTTTCGGCGACGATCTTGAACAGGC
>JBMZMY010000052.1:0-11937 GCA_049619435.1 Synechococcus sp. | reverse complement strand
CGTCCGCCCCATCACCTGCCACCAGGGCCTGAAGGACGCGCTGCCGTGCACGACGCGCAGCGAAGGAGTACAGCCGGGTCTCCACGCCAATGGATTCACCCAGCTCCACCACTTCCGCGCAAGGGCAGGCCACTAACAGCGTCTGACCTTCCTGATCATCCAAGCGAGGCAGCAGCAGCAGATCGCAATGCAGTGGCTCAAAGCCCAAGGGCGTTGGGCCATAGCTTTGAACGATGGAGCGATGCCCCTCCGCGGTCGCCAAGCGTTGGAGCTCCTGCTCAAAGGCCGAGGACGCATGGATCAGCTCACCGGCTTTCAAGGACACGATCCTGAGCACCGACGCCTGGATGCCACGCCAGCGCAGATAGGCCAACGCCGACAGCGTCGTGATCAGCTGCGAGGAACCGACAACAACCGTGGGTCCCACAGCTCCTGGTACTGACGCCGACATCACCAGTGAACAACACGCCTACATTCGACAGGCTTCGAGGACGAGCGTGACCACCACAGCTGCAGGGCGTCGCACGATCCAACACACCATCGACTCCGGTGTCATCAGCCTGCGGGGATTGAGTCCCCAGCGTCACCGCTTCGAACTGGAATATGCCCTCGAGCGTGGGAGCACGGCCAACAGCGTTTTATTCACCGCGGGGGATGGCTGCCCGGCAGTGCTGGTGCATCCGCCCGGGGTGGCCTACCGAGATGTCTTTCTACCAGCCCTGGATCAAGCCCTCCATAGTCAGGTCCAACCACTCCTGGTCGTGGTCGGCCATGTGAACCCCAACCGGGTCGCGATGCTGCATGCCCTGGCGGAGACAGGGCACACCCTCACCCTGATCACCTCCAATGCCGGCGCCAAGCTGCTGAATGAACTCTGGAGCCAGCGCAAACCGGTGGCACCGGGCCAGGCCAGTGACGCGCCGCCCATCCCGGACATTCCACCGCTTCAGGTGATCCGTCACGAAGAGACGATCAACCTGGCCCACGACCGCAACCTCACCCTGCTCGCCACGCCCACGCCGCGCTGGCCCGGTGGTCTGCTGGCGTTTGAGGCCAACCTGGGTTTGCTGATGAGCGACAAATTCTTCAGCGCCCACCTCTGCACAGCCGACTGGGCGGAAACCAACCGCAGCAGCACCGAAGAAGAACGCCGACATTTTTACGACTGCCTGATGGCCCCCATGGCCGCCCAAGTTGATGCCCTCGTGGATCGACTCGAGGAGCTGGACATCCGCACCATCGCTCCAGGACATGGGCCGGCCATTGAGGGCAGCTGGCGCAGCTTGTTGAGCGACTACCGCCGCTGGGGGGAACGGCATCAGCAAGCCAGTCTCAGCGTGACCCTGCTGTTCGCGAGTGCCTACGGCAACACCGCCGCGATCGCCGATGCCTTGGCCCAGGGCGTGAACAGAACCGGTGTTCGCGTCAACAGCCTCAACTGTGAGTTCACCCCAGCCGATGAACTGGTCGCGGCCATTGCAGAGGCCGATGCTGTGCTGATCGGCTCACCGACCTTGGGCGGCCATGCGCCCACACCGATTGTGTCCGCTCTCGGCACCCTGCTGTCGGAGGGGGATCGCAGCAAGCCCGTGGGGGTGTTTGGCAGTTTCGGCTGGAGCGGGGAAGCCGTGGATCTGCTGGAAACCAAGCTGCGTGACGGCGGCTTCAGCTTTGGCTTTGATCCGATCCGGATCAAGTTCAGCCCCGATGCAGCCAAGATCAAGGAACTAGAAGAGATCGGCACCCGCTTTGCCAGGCAGCTGGTCCAATCCCAGCGACGGGCCCAACGCCGCACCGCCGGCGGTCTCAGCGAAAGTCGCAGCGATCCTGCCGTGCTTGCCCTCGGCCGGGTGATCGGCTCCCTGTGCGTGCTCACCACGCGAAAAGGAGAGCTCAGTGGCGCGATGGTCGCCAGCTGGGTCAGCCAGGCCAGCTTCAGCCCACCGGGAATCACCGTGGCTGTCGCCAAGGACAGGGCCGTGGAAGCGCTCCTGCACAAAGGTGACTGCTTTGCATTGAACGTGCTGGCGGAGGGTCGAGAGAGCGAGCTGATGAAACAGTTCCTCCAACCGTTTGATCCGGGCGCCGATCGGTTCGCCGGTGTCACCCTGGAGCCAAGCCCGTCCGACCAACCGCTGTTGCCACAGGCTCTGGCCTGGCTCGAAGGCAGCGTCAAGCAGCGGATGGAATGCGGCGATCACTGGCTGATCTACGCCGAGGTCAGCCATGGCGGCATCTTTGACGGCGACGGCACGACAGCCGTCCACCAACGGCGCAGCGGCGCCAATTACTGATCCAGCGCAGGGCGGACACCCCCACACCGACTAACCCGTAGCCATTATGACTTCGAGTTAGCATGGCGTATCCGTTCGCGGCCCCCATGGATCTCTCCAAGCCCTCCACCCAGGCCAACCTTGAGGCCGCTTTCGGCGGCGAAAGCATGGCCAACCGCAAATATCTTTTTTTTGCCGATGTCGCCAAAAGGCTGGGCCATCCCGAACTCGCCAAGTTGTTCCGCGACACCGCGGCCCAAGAAACAGAGCACGCCTTCGCCCACTTTCGGCTGCTGCATCCTGAACTGGTGGTCAGCGACCCGGACGCGCTGAGTGACGACCAGAAAGACGCCGTGCTGCGCCGCTGCCTGGAGCTCGCCATTGAAGGCGAAACCTACGAATTCACCACGATGTATCCCGAGTTCGCGGCTCAGGCCCGTAGCGACCGGGACCAAAGCGCCGCCACGGAATTTGCTGAGCAGACCCGCGAATCACAAGAGCACGCCGGCATCTTTCGCACCGCAGCCAAAAACTTCGGCCTGCTGAGCCCCATCGAGGAACATCACGCCAGGCGCTATGAGGTTGCTCTGGATGCGCTGCAGGGCAAGGGCACAGCTGGGGAAGCCGATCAGCCCAGCACCGGCCTTTGGATCTGCAAGGTGTGCTCCATGATCTACAACCCAGCCCAGGGCGATCCGGACTCCGGCATCGCAGCGGGCACCCCCTTCGAGGCCATCCCCGACGACTGGCAATGCCCGATCTGCGGCACAGGCAAAGCCAGCTTTGTTCCCTATCGCGAAGCCGAACTCAAAGCGGCCTGACCCTGGCATCAGTGGAACAAGGCCAAGATGCAAAAGGCCACGGCGAAACCCAGACCACCCAGAAGACTCACGCTGTCGTGGGTTTCTTGATAGGCCTCAGGGACCACGGTCTGCAGAGTCATCGCCAACACGCCGCCACCAGCGAAGGCCGTCACGATCGCTTTCAGTACGACGGGCGCCGACGCCATCAGCACATGGGCGAGGCCTGCGGCCACGACACAGAGCACAACCACCACCGACCAAATGGAAAGAATCGATTTGATCGAGAGTCCTGAGCGTCGCAGACCCGCACCGCTGGCAAGGCCTTCAGGAATATTGGCCACCGCCACCGCCACCACCACGGACACACTGATCAGTGGATTTTCAAGCAAAGCGATGCCAATACTGATGGATTCCGGAATGCCATCGAGAGCAGCACCGAACACCAGTGCCATCGCCGTAGCTTTTTCCTGTTGTTGCTCTTCGCTTAAGGCGGACACACCTCCACAAGCCGCCGAACAACGACGATTAATTCCCCGATGCTGCAAGCGTCGATTCATCAACACATAGCTCAGCAACCCAAGAAAGAAACCGGTCAAGGCTGCAGGGAGGCCTCCGATATCCAGGGCAACCTGCATCAGGTCGAAGCAGAGCAATGAGATCAGCAGACCGCAACTGAAGGCGAGAAACACAGCAGTGATCTGCTTCGACGGCCGACACACGGCCCCGAGATACGCGGAGACCAAGGCCGACACCATGGCCACAAATGACCAACCCACGGCATCCAGGACCGTGCCTCCCTTGGTCAAGGCAGGATCCCGCATCAACGAGCCAACAATCTCTACAAGCACAGGACGCTCCCGGCAGACACGACTTGTCCCCTGATTTAGCCAGAAATCAGCGCTCTGGACCGGTCAGATCGTCAAGGTTGAGCCCCTAACGGTGACGGTCAACACCAGCCGCCGCCCAATCGGCAACACTCGAGCAACACCCCGGCGGACCTTCTGAGCATGACGGGCACAACAACCACAGACCTGCTGGTGATCACCGCCAGCAACGGCGAAAACCTCAAACTGGCCCAACGTTTTATCGCAGCTGCTGAAGCGCGCCGATGCTCCGCCCAGCTGGTGGACCTGACCCAGATTGAGCTGCCGTTGTTCAATCCACGCCTGGCCCAGGACGCAGCACCAGCTGCCCTCGACGACCTCAGAACTCAGATGCATCACAGTCCGCGCTGGGTGATCTGCGCACCGGAATACAACGGGTCGATTCCGCCGATCCTCAGCAACGCCATCGCCTGGCTCTCCACCCAGGACGAGGACTTTCGCTCCCTGTTCAACGGCCGGCCGGTGGGAATCGCCACCTTCTCCGGTGGGGGTGGCATGGAACTGCTGCTGTCGCTGCGCATCCAGCTCAGCCACCTCGGAGCCGACGTGCTGGGCCGTCAACTGCTCAGCAACCACAACAAACCACCCAGCGATGCAGCGATCGACGACCTGCTGAACCGCCTGCTGCAACGCCACCCCCTCCAGATCCCATGACCACCCCCAGCAGCTGGTGCATCCGACCGGCAGACCAACGCTTTCACAGCCAATCCGCCTGGCTGGACTCCTGGCACAGCTTCTCCTTTGCCGGCCATCACCATCCCGACTGGATGGGCTTTGGGCCACTGCGCGTGATCAACGACGACGTGATCGCCGCAGGCCATGGCTTTGGCATGCACCCCCACCGCGACATGGAGATCATCACCGTGATGGTGGAGGGTCAACTCAACCATCGCGACTCGATGGGCAACAGCGGCGTGATCCGCGCCGGCGATGTGCAGCGCATGACCGCCGGCAGCGGCATCGTGCACAGCGAGATCAACGCAGGATCCAGCCCCTGCCGGCTGCTGCAGATCTGGATTGAACCCAACGCACCCAACCTCACGCCGGAGTATGAGCAACGCAGCATTGCTGTCGCATCTGGCTGGACACCCTTGATTGCAGCCCAATCCAGCCAAGGAAGACAGGACAATGGCGCCATGCGCATTGCCCGTCCCGTCCAGCTCTGGCGAGCGCAACCGGCCAACGGGGACCGCATCAGCCTGCCGGCAACGTCCCATGCCTTCGGTTGGCTGCAGGTCATTCAAGGCTCAATTGCACTGACAGGTCATCACAATCTCAGCCACACAATGCAGCGCGGAGATGGACTGGGCTGGCCAGAAGGGCCGGAACGTCCGGAAAGCATCACTGGACGATCCGATGATGCCGATGTCTTGCTGTTCAGCATGAACTAACGATCAGCAAGCGCCATCAATTGACACAGGAAAACAACTGTCCAGCACAGGAGCAAGACCCGGGAGCCAGGCCACAGGCAGCAGACCTTTGCAATTGCCTTACGTGATCCCAAAAGAAATTGGTAGTTACCTAGCGGCCCAAAAATGCAGCCCTTAAATAACCAAGTCACGCCAATAAATCCCCGCGCCATGGGATTTCACCCGTCACAAGACACCGCCATTCGCTACCGCGGTTTTGTGTTATTGCAACACGCCAATCAGTCCTGGCTGGTTCGTCCGGAACGCAGTCCGATGGCTCTTCTGCCCTTTCGAACCCAGCCATGCAGCTTGGCTGACGTGAAAGAAGAATTGGATGAGCGCTTAGTGCATCAAGCCAGCGCTCATCCGATCGCGAGCTGAGCTCAAGCTGCCGCCGGCGGTGGCGTGGGTGAGTCAATCGACTGGAAGGGAAGCACCAAGGTGGCCCAACGCTCAGGCCGCTCGGGCCGGCGACGACGAGGCTGGCGCACACCAAATGGAACCCGCACCACATTGGTGCCCTCAATGGGCAAGGTATGCCCACGCTCAAGGGCCATTTTCAGGCCATCGGGAAGCTCGGGCAGGTTCGGTTGTTTGCTCTGCTGATGCTGGTTGTTGATGTTGGACTGATCCATGGTCCCCCTGACGAACGAATCAGATGACGTACAGCTTGCTCAAGGTGAGCTGAAAAGCTGAACGAATCAAACCAAAAATTCGGTTTTCAGTGAAAATTTACCGCGTGCGATCTCAAACGGGAGTGGCCAACGCCTCCACAGAGGGACAGGTGCACACCAAATTGCGATCGCCGTAGGCGTTATCGATGCGCGCCACCGCTGGCCAGACCTTGTTCTGCTGCTGACCTGGCATCGGGAACGCGGCCTGAACACGGCTGTAGGGACGGTCCCACTCGTCGGCCGTCACAGCAACCATGGTGTGTGGCGCTTGCTTCAGTGGATTCAAGGTTGCATCCATGGCGCCGGATTCGATCAGCCGCACCTCCTCCCGGATGGCAATCATCGCCTCAGCGAAACGATCCAATTCAGCGAGACTTTCACTTTCGGTGGGTTCCACCATCACCGTGCCAGCCACGGGCCAACTCACGGTCGGGGCATGGAAGCCGTAATCCATCAGGCGTTTGGCGATGTCATCCACATCGACGCCCGCACTGCGCTTCAACGGCCGCAAATCAAGAATGCATTCATGGGCGACCCGCCCTGTGGCACCACGGAACAGCACCGGATAGTGCGGATCGAGGCGCCAGGCCAGATAATTGGCCGCCAACAGAGCCACGGCACTGGCCTGGCGCAGGGCCTCCGCACCCATCATCCGCAGGTACATCCAACTGATCGGCAAGATGCTGGCGCTGCCGAGCGCTGCCGCAGAGACTGGTCCGATCGCCTCCGTCCCTGACGCCGCCAAAGGGTGGCCCGGCAAAAAGGGGGTGAGATGAGCCGCGACACCGATCGGGCCGACCCCTGGGCCGCCACCACCGTGGGGAATGCAGAACGTCTTGTGCAGGTTGAGATGGCAGACATCGGCGCCATAGGCACCGGGGCGGCAGAGGCCGACCTGGGCATTGAGGTTGGCGCCGTCGAGATACACCTGGCCACCATGGCGATGGACGATCTCGCAGATCGTGCGGATCCCCGGCTCAAACACCCCATGGGTGGAGGGATAGGTCACCATCAGGGCCGCCAAACGGTCGGCGTGCTCCTCAGCCCGCGCAGCCAGATCGTCCTGATCGATGTTGCCCTCGGCATCACAGGCCACAGGAACCACCCGTAAGCCAGCCATCACGGCACTGGCCGGATTGGTGCCATGGGCACTGGTGGGAATCAGACAGACATCACGCTGGGCATCACCGCGCGAGCGATGCCAGGCACGAATCACCAACAGTCCGGCGTATTCGCCCTGGGACCCCGCGTTGGGTTGCAGCGAAACGGCATCAAAGCCGGTGAGCGCAGCCAGCCATTGCTCGAGATCGGTGGCCAGACGCCGATAACCCACCGCTTGATCGTCAGGAGCGAAGGGGTGCAAGGACGCAAACTCCGGCCAGCTGACCGGGAGCAATTCAGACGCTGCATTGAGTTTCATCGTGCAGCTGCCCAACGGGATCATCCCGTGCACCAAGGAGAGGTCCTTACTGACCAATCGCTGGATGTAGCGCAGCAGCTCAGATTCGCTGCGGAAGTGCTGAAACACCGGTTGCATCAGCCAACTGGTGCTCCGCGCCGGCATCTCCTCGAGCACGGAGGGCAACGCCGGCAACGCGCTCAGGGACGGAACCGGCAGCCCCACTGCCGCCGCGAGCACGCCACAAAGCCGGGCGACTTCCTCCGCGTTGGTGCATTCATCCAGGCTGATGCCGAAGCCACTGGCCTGGTCGGGTTCCGCCCCATCAGGCAACACCCGCAGGTTGAAGCCAGCGGCTCTGGCCTGACGGTGCACCTCAGGAGCCTGGACGCACTCCACCGTGACCGTGTCGAACCGACAGCCAGACGGCAGCGCGTACCCCAGCGCAGCCATGGCCGCCTCGAGCTGAAGACGAAAACCGACAATTCTCTGGGCGATGCCCACCAGCCCATCGGGACCATGGTGCACGGCATAAAACGACGCCATCACCGCCAGGAGCACCTGGGCCGTGCAGATGTTGCTGGTGGCTTTGTCGCGACGGATGTGCTGCTCGCGGGTTTGCAACGCCAGGCGCAAGGCGGGATTGCCCTCCGCGTCGCGGGACTGTCCCACCAGGCGACCGGGGATCTGACGTTTGAAGGCCTCGCGGGTGGCGAAAAATGCCGCATGGGGACCACCGAAGCCCATCGGCACACCAAAGCGCTGGGCACTGCCGATCGCGATGTCGGCACCAAACTCAGCCACCGGTGCAATCAGTGTCTGGGCCAACGGGTCAATGGCAACGGTCGCCAAGGCACCCACGCCATGGGCCCGGGAGATCACATCCGTCGGATCCCAGAGCTGACCGCTCGCCCCAGGCAGCTGAATCAGAACACCGAACACCTGCTCATCGAAGGCGACCTGGGTGAGATCAACCCGTTCCAACTGAATGCCCAGGGGTTGGGCGCGGGTCTGCAGGACCGAGAAGGTCTGGGGCAGCACCGCGGCATCCACCAGAAAACGACGGGCGTCCGGACGACGACACACCGCATCGCTCAGGCCCATCGCTTCAGCCGCAGCCGTGGCCTCGTCAAGCAGCGATGCATTGGCGATCGGCAAGCCGGTGAGCTCACTGATGAGCGTCTGGAAATTGAGCAGAACTTCCAGACGACCCTGGGCAATTTCAGCTTGGTACGGGGTGTAGGCCGTGTACCAGGCAGGGTTCTCGAACACATGGCGCTGGATCACAGCCGGCACCGCAGTGCCGTAATAGCCCAGCCCGATCAGGGAGCGACGGGTCTGGTTGGCCGCTGCAATGCCACGCAGGTCCTGGAGCGCCGTGAATTCATCACAGCCCTCGGGCAGAACGTCCGTGGGCGGCGTCTCATCGAGAATCGATGCCGGCACGACATCGCGCAGGAAGGAGTCGAGGTCGGCGTACCCCAAAGCCGCCAACATCCGCTGTTGCTCCGAGACAGCGGGACCAAGGTGCCGCTGCAGAAAAGGAGACGTCACGGCAGCAGCGGCAATCAGGGCCTCTGATCGTAAAGAAGCGTGACCACAGACGCCGTTCAGCCGGCGTTGACCTTGGCGCCATAGGCCGCCGCATCCAGCAAGCCCTCCAACTGGGCCGGAGCCTTCGGCCGGACCACCAGCAACCACCCTGCGCCATGGGGATCGTTTTGAAGCTCCTCGGGGCTGGCCAGGACCGCTTCATTCCGCTCGACCACCTCGCCATCCACGGGGGCGTACATGTCCTCCACCGCCTTGACCGATTCAACGGAGCCGAAGCTGCTGCCTTGACTCAACGCAGCACCCACCTCGGGCAGATCCACAAAAACAATGTCACCGAGCTGGTCCACAGCAAACGCGCTGATGCCCACACGAACCAAATCTCCCTCCGCATTCGCGTACTCGTGGCTGTCGGCAAAACGGAACGAGGCTGGGAACTCGAACGCCATGGGCTCTCGAATCAGGAGATCGTCCCAGTTTGGGGGAGATCGATCAGGCCTGCTTCAGAAAGAGCGGTCAAGGCCCGCACCAGGGCCAAACGCACATGGGCCCGGTGGGTGCCGCCCTGCACATAAAGGTTGAACGGCTCCCGCAACGGGGCATCCGCTGAAAACTCACTGGTGGAGCCATCAATGAAGGTGCCGCCGGCCATCACCAGGTCACTGGCATAGCCGGGCATCGCGGCCGGCACGGGATCGAGATACGCCCCGACGGGGGAACAGCCCTGAAAGGCACGACACACCACTTTCAAGGCCTCAGGAGCCCCTAAACGAACCGCCTGAATCAGATCGCCACGCCATTCACCGGGCTGGGGGGACACGGCGAAACCAAGCCGGGCAAACACCCCGGCCACAAGATCCGCACCGATCAACGCTTCGGCAACCATCTGCGGCGCCAGAAACAACCCTTGCAACACCAGCCGCTGCAGGTCAAACCCCGTGCCGCCTTCGCTGCCGATCCCTGGAGCGGTCAAACGACAGCAGGCCCGCTCCACCAAGGCGGCGCGCCCGGCGACATAGCCCCCCGTCGGTGCAATCGTTCCACCAAGGTTCTTGATCAACGACCCAGCGATCAGGTCGGCGCCGACCTGCGTCGGCTCCTGCTCCTCCACCAGTTCGCCATAGCAGTTGTCGACGAAACAAACGCAGTCCGGCTGGCGGGCATGGATCCGGCTGCAGATCGCACCGATCTGAGCCACGGAGATCGATGGCCGCCAGCTGTACCCACAACTGCGCTGAATCAGCACCATCCGACAAGGACGCTCCAGGGCGCGATCCAGCGCCTGCAGATCGACCGCTCCAGCGTCGGTCAACGCCAACTCGTCGTAGCTGACGCCGAACTCAGCCAAGGAACCCTGGCCCTGCTCGCGAAGGCCAATCACCTCTTCCAGGGTGTCGTAGGGACGCCCAGTCACCGACAACAACCGGTCACCCGGACGCAACACGCCGAACAGGGCAGCGGCAATCGCATGGGTGCCACTGACGAACTGCAAGCGGACGGCCGCCGCTTCGGCACCGAGCACCCGGGCGAAAATACGGTCCACCACCTCGCGCCCTTGGTCTCCGTGGCCATAGCCAGTCAGCGAAGCGAAATGTTGGGTGCCCAGCCGTTCCTCAGCCATGGCCGCCAGGACACGCTCAAGACGCTGCTCCACCGCCAACGTCCGGTCCCGAATCGCAGGCTGCAGGGCCTCGGTGACGTCATCCACCAACTGCTGCGCCCGCTCACCGCTGAGCTGATCCATCGCGCTGTTCATCGCTGCCAATCCACCCATGCTGGGCGGTCATGCGAACCTGGGAGGCTCACTGCCGTCAGACAACTCCTTTAGATTTCTGTCATTAACGGCACGATCCGCGTCAGAACTTTCTGATCTCGCGGTTAATCCCTCCCAGGAGCGTTCGATTGGTTTCTTCGCAAACAGCCGACACCCGCGAGCTACGGCAACGCGCGGCGGTCACGGCTCCCCGTGAACCACTGCCTGCCAAGCAGCGCAAAATCAAATGGGGAACCACCAGCTTCATGCTGGTCAATCACGTTCTGGCCACGGTGGCCCTGCTTCCCTGGTTCTGGAGCTGGCAGGGGGTCGTTGCGTTCGGGGTTCTGTACTGGATGACGGTGCTGGGCGTCACCCTCGGCCTGCACCGGTTGGTGGCCCACCGCAGCCTGGTGGTCCCGGTCTGGGTGGAGCGCATCCTGGTGTTGATGGGAACGCTGGCCTGCCAGAGCGGACCGATCGAATGGGTCGGTCTGCACCGCCATCACCACCGCTTTTCCGATCAACCGATCGATCACCACGATGCGGGTCGCGGACTGTGGTGGAGCCACAGCGAATGGATGCTGCATGACATCCCTGCCCTCAAGGAACTCGACCGCTACGCCGGTGATCTCCAAGCTGATCCCTTCTATCGCTGGCTCGATCGCTGGTTCCTTCTGCTGCAGATCCCCCTGGGTCTCGGCCTCTATTGGTACGGCGAAGCTGCACAGGTTCATGGCGGTGGACTGGGCTTGGTGCTCTGGGCCATTCCCCTGCGCTTGGTTGTCGTCTATCACGTGACCTGGCTGGTGAACTCCGCCACCCATGCCTTCGGCTATCGGAACTTCGACTGTCCGGATCTGTCCCGCAACTGCTGGTGGGTCGCCCTGTTGTCGTTCGGTGAGGGCTGGCACAACAACCACCATGCCCACCCCGCCAGTGCGCGCCATGGCCTGCGCTGGTTCGAATTCGATTTCACCTGGCAGCACGTTCGTCTGCTCAAACGGCTGGGCCTGGCCCGCAAGATCCGTACAGCCCGCTACGTCCCTGGCGCCAGCTGATCCGCTGACGCCATCCCCAACCGGCCGCGTCGTAAGGTGGCCGATCGCACCGAACCATCGTCGATTCCTTAGGTCCCATGCCAAAGCGTGTACAAGTCGTTCTGAATGAGGACGTCCTCAGCCTCGGCAA
>JBMZMY010000051.1:0-11969 GCA_049619435.1 Synechococcus sp. | reverse complement strand
GTGATGCAGGTGCTGCAGGAGGTGATTGACGGTCACCCGATCATGTTGAACCGTGCACCAACCCTGCACCGTCTGGGCATTCAGGCCTTCGAACCCAAGCTGGTGGATGGTCGTGCCATCCAACTTCACCCCCTGGTCTGTCCTGCGTTCAACGCTGACTTTGACGGTGATCAGATGGCCGTCCACGTGCCACTGGCGATTGAGGCTCAGACGGAAGCACGGATGCTGATGCTGGCCAGCAACAACATCCTCTCGCCTGCAACAGGTGAGCCGATCATCACCCCGTCTCAGGACATGGTGCTCGGCTCGTACTACCTCACCGCTCTGCAGCCTGACGCTGTTCAGCCGGACTTCGGCGATCGCAGCAAGACGTTTGCTGGTCTCGAGGATGTCATTCAAGCCTTCGAGGACAAGCGCATTGGCCTGCATGACTGGGTCTGGGTTCGCTTCAACGGCGACGTGGAAGACAACGATGAGCTGCATGAGCCCGCCAAGGCCGAAACCCTCAGCGATGGAACGCGGGTGGAGCAGTGGACCTATCGCCGCGACCGCTTCGACGAGGAGGGGGCTCTGATCAGCCGCTACATCCTCACAACCGTGGGCCGTGTGGTGATGAACCACACCATCATCGACGCGGTGGCCGCCGCCTGAATCACGTCTGAACGTCCGTCTCTATTCCCTCTGATCTGCGCGCAGCCATGACCTCGTCTTCCTCCAAGTCCCGCAAGTCCTCCAAGAAAGCCAAAGCCGCTCCGGCCCCTGAAACGGCATCACGTCCGTTGTCCAAGACGCCACCGCCGTTCCGCAACCATGTTGTGGATAAGAAGGCGCTGAAGCAGCTCGTGGCCTGGTCCTACAAGAACCACGGCACTGCTGTCACGTCGTCGATGGCGGACAACCTTAAGGATCTGGGTTTCAAGTACGCCACCCAGGCCGCCGTTTCGATTTCTGTGGATGACCTCAAGGTCCCTGAGGCCAAGAAGGATCTGCTTGGTCAGGCTGAGGAACAGATCACGGCCACCGAAGAGCGTTATCGCCTCGGTGAAATCACGGAGGTGGAACGCCACACCAAGGTGATCGACACCTGGACTGAAACCAATGAGCGTTTGGTGGATGCGGTCAAGAAAAACTTTGACGAGAACGCGCCGCTGAACTCGGTGTGGATGATGGCCAACTCCGGCGCCAGGGGAAACATGTCCCAGGTGCGTCAGCTGGTGGGCATGCGTGGCCTGATGGCCAACCCGCAAGGGGAAATCATCGACCTTCCGATCCGCACCAATTTCCGCGAAGGTCTGACCGTCACGGAATATGTGATCTCCTCTTACGGCGCCCGCAAGGGTCTGGTGGATACCGCCCTGCGCACTGCCGACTCGGGTTATCTCACCCGACGTCTGGTTGACGTGGCTCAGGACGTGATTGTTCGCGAGGACGACTGCGGCACCACGCGTCACATCGTCGTCAAGGCGGAAGACGGCCGTTTCGGCAGCCGTCTTGTCGGTCGTCTGACCGCTGATCAGGTGGTGTCCGCCGATGGCGAGATCCTGGCCGAGCGCAACACCGAGATTGATCCGCCGCTCTCCAGCCGGTTTGAGACGGCTGGTGTCAAGGCCGTCAGCGTGCGTTCACCGCTGACCTGTGAGGCCAACCGTTCCGTCTGCCGCAAGTGCTATGGCTGGGCTCTGGCCCACAACGAGCTGGTTGATCTGGGTGAAGCCGTTGGCATCATCGCGGCTCAATCCATCGGTGAGCCTGGAACGCAGCTGACGATGCGGACCTTCCACACCGGTGGTGTGTCCACGGCAGAAACGGGGATGGTTCGTTCCAAGATTGCCGGCACGGTGGAATTCGGCAGCAAGGCACGCATTCGTCCCTACCGCACCCCCCACGGTGTGGAAGCCCAGCAGGCCGAAGTCGACTTCACCCTGACCGTTCAACCGTCAGGCAAGGGCAAGGCTCAGAAAATTGAGGTCACCAATGGCTCCCTGCTGTTCGTGACCGACAAGCAGGAAATCGAGGCGGATGTTCCCTTCGTCCAGATCGCTGCTGGTGCGGTCAAGAAGAGTGTGGAGAAGGCGACCAAGGACGTGATCTGTGACCTGGCGGGTCAGGTGCGCTACGAAGACAAGATTCAACCCCGGGAGGTCACTGACCGTCAGGGCAACATCACCGTGAAGGCCCAGCGTCTTGGCCGGATGTGGGTTCTGGCCGGTGATGTGTACAACCTGCCACCGAACGCCCAGCCCGTGGTCGAGGGTCAGACCACCGTGACAGAGGGGCAGGTGCTCGCTGAGGCCAGCCAGCGCAGTGAGTACGGCGGTGAAGTGCGTTTGCGCGACTCCATCGGCGATTCCCGTGAAGTTCAGATCGTCACCACCTCGATGACGCTCAAGGATTTCAAGCTCCTCGAGGAATCCACGCACTCCGGTGAGATCTGGAATCTGGAGTCCAAGGACGGGATGCGCTACCGGCTCAATACGATCCCCGGCAGCAAGATCGGCTCCGGCGAAGTCATTGCTGAACTCGCCGACGACCGGTTCCGCACCAACACTGGTGGCTTGGTCAAGTTCGCTCCTGGCCTTGCGATCAAGAAGGCCCGTTCCGCCAAGAATGGCTACGAGGTCAACAAGGGCGGCACCCTGCTCTGGATCCCTCAGGAAACCCACGAGATCAACAAGGACATCTCCTTGCTGATGATCACGGATGGTCAGTGGATCGAAGCGGGTACGGAAGTCGTCAAGGACATCTTCAGCCAGACGGCCGGCATCGTCACCGTTACCCAGAAGAACGACATCCTGCGCGAAATCATTGTGCGCAGCGGTGACTTCCACCTCAGCACCGATAACAAAGCGCTTGAGCGTTTCGAGGGTGATGGCCAGATGGTTAACCCAGGCGAGGACATCGCCAAGGGCATCACCATCGATGAGATGAAGTTTGTCCAGACCGTCGAAACGCCCGAAGGCAAAGGTCTGCTCCTGCGTCCAGTGGAGGAGTACACCATCCCCAACGAGGCTCAGCTCCCCGAGTTGTCGCACATCAAGCAGGCCAATGGCCCGCATCTGGGGATCAAGGCCACCCAGCGCCTGGCCTTTAAGGACAACGAACTGATCAAGTCCGTGGAAGGTGTGGAGTTGCTGAAGACGCAGCTTCTGCTGGAAACCTTCGACACCACCCCTCAGATGACGGTGGATGTGGAGAAGGCTCCGGACAAACGGGCCAAGACGCTCTCCCGTCTCCGCCTGGTCATCCTCGAGTCCATCCTGGTGCGTCGCGACACGATGTCCGACTCCAGCCATGGCTCCACCCACACCGAGCTTCAGGTTGAGGACGGGGTCTCAGTCAAGGCCGGTGATGTGGTCGCGACCACTCAGATCCTTTGCAAACAGGAAGGTGTCGCCCAGCTCCCCGAAGCCACGGAAGCCGAGCCGGTGCGTCGTTTGATTGTCGAGCGACCTGAAGACACCATCACCCGCACCACCTCCGCATCTCCTGTGGTGTCTGTGGGTCAGCGCATCGTTGATGGGGAGTTGCTTGCCGAAGGCGAGCCTTCTGATTGCTGTGGCGAGGTGGAAGCCGTCAGTGGCAACACTGTGACCCTGCGCCTTGGCCGTCCTTACATGGTGTCTCCCGACTCCGTCCTGCACGTGCGCGACGGTGATCTGGTGCAGCGCGGTGATGGTTTGGCCCTTCTGGTCTTCGAACGTCAGAAGACCGGTGACATCGTTCAGGGTCTGCCCCGGATTGAGGAGCTGCTCGAGGCGCGTCGTCCGCGGGAATCGGCCATTCTGTGCAAGAAGCCCGGAACGGTTGAGATCAAGCAGGGCGAAGACGATGACTCCCTGGCCATCAATGTCATCGAGGCCGATGACGCCATCGGTGAATATCCAATCCTGCTCGGTCGCAACGTCATGGTCAGTGATGGCCAGCAGGTCAAGGCCGGTGAGCTGCTCACCGATGGTCCGATCAACCCCCACGAGCTGCTGGAGTGTTTCTTCGAGGACCTGCGCAGCCGCAAGCCTCTGATGGATGCCGCGCAGGAGGCGATTGCCAACCTGCAGCACCGTCTGGTCACCGAGGTTCAGAACGTCTACAAATCTCAGGGCGTCTCAATCGACGACAAACACATCGAAGTGATTGTGCGTCAGATGACCAGCAAGGTCCGGATCGAGGATGCCGGCGACACCACCCTGCTCCCTGGTGAATTGATCGAGTTGCGTCAGGTGGAGGACACCAATCAGGCCATGGCCATCACCGGTGGAGCTCCGGCGGAGTTCACACCGGTGTTGCTGGGGATCACTAAGGCCTCACTCAACACCGACAGTTTCATCTCCGCGGCCTCCTTCCAGGAGACCACGCGCGTGCTGACTGAAGCGGCGATTGAGGGCAAGAGCGACTGGCTGCGCGGTCTCAAGGAGAACGTGATCATTGGTCGCTTGATTCCTGCTGGTACCGGCTTCAGTGGTTTCGAAGAGGAACTGCAGAAAGAAGCAGGCCCACACCCCGACATCCTGTCGGAGGATCCTGCTGGCTACCGCCGGATGCAGAACCTGCGTCCGGACTACACCGTTGAGATGCCCTCGGCGGCCAGTGCCAGCTCCGTGCTCGACGACCCCAGTGATGCGGATCTGGAAGCCACACGCACCCGGCATAACATCGACCCGAATGCGAGCACCTTCGCCGCGTTTACTCGTCCTGACGTCGACAATGAACTGAAGGAAGAGCAGGTTGTTGATGCTGAAGCCGTTGAAGGTCTTCAGGAGGAAGGCCTGCTCTCTGACGAGTGATCCCGGATCACACCTGTCCCATTGCTGATCAGCTCATGCTCGAGCCCACCGAAATCCCTCAGCGTCGTCTGCCGCGTTACGGATTTCATGGTCACACCGAAAAACTCAACGGCCGCATGGTCATGCTTGGTTTCATCGCCTTGCTCGCCGTTGAGTTCAAGCTGGGCCATGGCCTGCTGATCTGGTGAGCAGTGTTCTGCTCGGTCGCAGCGCGGCCGAGCTTCAGGACTGGGCCGTTGAACAGGGCCAGAAACCGTTCCGTGGACGGCAGCTCCACGATTGGTTGTATGCCAAGGGGGCCAGGTCTCTGTCGGACATCACCGTGCTCCCTAAGGTCTGGCGTGCTGAGCTGCTGGAGCGGGGCATTGAGGTTGGCCGCCTGCGTGAGGTGCATCGCAGTATTGCTGCCGATGCCACCACCAAACTCTTGCTGGCCACCGATGATGGAGAAACCATCGAAACTGTTGGCATTCCGACGGATCAGCGCCTGACGGTCTGCGTGTCTAGTCAGGTGGGTTGTCCGATGGCTTGTCGCTTTTGTGCAACGGGAAAAGGCGGTCTACAACGCTCGTTGCGGACCCATGAGATTGTCGATCAGGTCCTCAGTGTGCGTGAGGTGATGGACCGGCGGCCTTCTCATATCGTTTTTATGGGCATGGGTGAGCCATTGCTCAACAGTGAAGCGGTGCTCGATGCGATCCGTTGTCTCAATGATGATCTGGGCATCGGTCAGCGCAGGATCACCGTCAGCACGGTTGGCGTGCCTAAAACCTTGCCGCAGCTGGCGGAATTGGCGCTCGAGAAACTTGGACGCGCCCAATTCACCCTGGCGGTCAGTCTCCACGCGCCCAATCAGCAGCTGAGGGAAGAGCTGATTCCAACGGCGCATACCTATCCCTACGACGCCTTGTTGGACGACTGCCGCCACTATCTCGACGTCACAGGACGTCGGGTCAGCTTTGAGTACATCCTCCTGGGTGAACTCAACGACCATCCGGAGCATGCTGCTGAATTGGCAGACCGGGTTGGGGGCTTCCAGAGTCACGTCAACCTGATTGCCTATAACCCGATCGAGGAAGAGGAATTCAAACGCCCCACGCCGCAACGCATCGAAGCGTTCCGTCGAGTGTTGGAACGCCGTGGGGTTGCCGTGAGTCTTCGTGCCAGCCGTGGTCTCGACCAAAACGCGGCCTGCGGTCAGTTACGACGTCAACGCCAGGCCAGCTGACCGGACTCGCGTCGCCTTAACTGCATCCAACGCGATTGAGCTATGGCTGTCGTCGACTGGATCCTGCTGGTCGGATATCTGCTGTTCACGTTGATGCTGGGGCTGTGGCTGGCCCGTCGCAATCGAGGTGAGGACGATTATTTCGTGGCAGGGCGCAGCCTGTCCGGTTGGTTGGCGGGTGCCTCGATGGCAGCCACCACATTTTCGATTGATACCCCGTTGTATGTCGCCGGTCTGGTGGGCACGCGCGGTTTGGCGGGCAATTGGGAATGGTGGGGGTTCGGCCTGGCCCACGTCGCGATGGCCGTGGTGTTTGCTCCGCTGTGGCGACGCAGCGGTGTGTTGACGGATGCGGCCTTCACTGAACTGCGCTATGGCGGTCCATCGGCCGCCTGGCTTCGCGGCATCAAGGCCTTTCTGCTTGCCGTTCCTGTGAACTGCATCGGGATCGGTTACGCCTTTCTGGCCATGCGCAAGGTGGTCGAGGCGCTGGGGATTGTCTCCAATCAACCGGTGGTCTGGGCTGGTGGTCTCCCCGATACGCCTCTGTTGCTCAGCATCGTCGCTGTGCTGGTCCTGGCCTACACCGTGGCCGGTGGCCTCTGGGCGGTTGTGATCACCGATTTCATTCAGCTGCTGCTGGCGTTGGCCGGGGCCGTTGCCGTGGCCTGGGCTGCCGTCCATGCCGCTGGTGGCATGGACGCGCTTCTGGATCAACTCGCGGCCAGCGGGCATCCTGAACGTCTCTCGATCGTTCCCTGGCAGTGGGGTCCAGATGGTGTCGAGTGGATGGGGGGTGCGGGGATCAGCGTCTCCACCTTCTTGGCCTATCTCACCGTTCAGTGGTGGAGTTTTCGCCGCAGTGACGGCGGTGGTGAATTCGTTCAGCGCATGCTGGCCACCAAGGACGAGACGCAGGCGCGTCTGGCTGGGTGGGTGTTCCTGGTGGTGAACTACCTGGTGCGCAGTTGGTTGTGGGTGTTGGTTGCGCTGGCTGCGCTGGTCCTACTGCCCAATCAGACCGACTGGGAGATGAGCTATCCGGCCTTGGCGACCCAGTTGCTCTCGCCTGGCGTTCTTGGCCTGGTGGTGGTGTCGTTGGTGGCGGCCTTCATGAGCACGGTGAGCACATCGGTGAACTGGGGGGCCAGTTACGTCACCCATGATCTGTATCAGCGCTTCCTCCATCCCAAGGCCAGTCAGCGGGAACTTCTGCTGGTGGGGCAGATCGTCAGCGTGCTTTTGCTGGGGTGTGGAGTTCTGGTGGCGATGCTGGCCCAGAGCGTCGGCGAGATTTTTCGCCTGGTGATCGTGATCGGCACCGGCTCTGGTGCTGTGCTCATCCTGCGTTGGTTCTGGTGGCGCATCAATGCCGCTGCTGAGTTAGCCGCGTTGATCTCTGGCTTCGTCGTGGGCCTCAGCACCTCGGGAAAACTGGATGGATTGCTGGCGCCTCTGACGGTGGTGCCTCCGCTGTTCATTTCGGATTACGGCCAACGCTTGATCGTCACCACGGCTCTGACGGCGGTGGTGTGGATCACGGTGATGCTGGTGACTCCGCCTGAATCCAAGGATGTTCTGGGGCGGTTTGTTCAAACGGTGCGTCCTCCCGGCCCCGGTTGGAGCCACTGGCGCCAGCGCGTCTCTGTTCAGCCCGATGAATTGCTGTCTGATCTCTTGAGCCGGTTCGTCTGGAGTTCCGTGTTGCTGTTCAGCGCGTTGCTGGGATCTGGGGGATTCCTGCTCCATCAACAGCGTCTGGGGTGGAGTGGGCTCGTGATCGCCGGGATCTCGATCACCCTGTTACGCCGCTCCAGGCGAACTGCCGCTTCGTTCTGACGGCACGCCAGTCACAATGGGCGGAATTCAGCCCTCATCGTGTCTTTTTTCCGCTCCACCGTGTTGCCTGCCCTGATCGTGGTGCTGTTTGTCCTTGCGCTTGTTGCGGTGAGCGCCAGGATTTGGTTGCCGGGTGACATGTTGGCCCCTGCGCCGATCAGCTGAAGCCGGTCTCGGCTCCGATTACGATCCGCACCATGACAGACGCCTCAGGACCACAGCGGAATCAGGGTCTCGCGAATCTCTCCATTGATCCGGATCTGCTGGCCCAGGAGCTTGCCGCTGAGGAATCGGTTGATCCGCTGGATTTGATCGATCTGGATGATGCTCCCGATGATTCCTCTGAGGCTGCTCGCATCTGTGATGAGGGGTTAGCGCTACTCAGCCAGGGCCATGAACAGCGTCTGCAGGGTCTGCGTGTGTTCTGTGAATACCGAGACCCCAGGGCTGTCACCCTGCTGCTGCCGTTGCTTCAGTGCAGCTGCCCGGTGGAACGGATGAGTGCGGTCTATGCCTTGGGCCGCAATCCATCTCCGCCTGCGGTGGAGCCGCTGTTGCATCTGCTTCAGGCCGATAGCAATGCCTATGTCCGTAAGGCCACGGCGTGGAGTCTGGGTAATTTCCCTGATGCGCCGATTCTCAATCCTTTGATCAAAGCGCTGCAGGTCGATGTGGCTGCGGTGCGTTTGTGGTGCCCTGGCTCCCTGGCAGAGGCGGGGAGTCGTTCTCCTGCCAAGGCCGATCCTGCGGCGGGTCAGTTGCTGTTGAGCCTTCGGATTGACAGTGAACCTGCGGTGCGCAGCAATTGCATTTGGGCTCTGGGACGTCTGGTGGATCAGCTGGTGGAACCTCGACGTCAGGAGGTTGTTGAGGCCTTGGTGGAGGCATTGCTTCACGACGGTGAACCCTCCGTCCGCGATGAGGCTCGGACCGCACTAGAGCAGTTGGAGGACCCAGCGGTTCTCAGTCGCCTTCAGACGTTGTTGGACGACGGCTTCATCAGCTGATTCCTTCGTGCGGTGAGCATGTAACAACGCTGGCGACAGGATTCCGGCGAGACCCTTTAGATTGCGCATCTTCACACCCCGTTTTTATGCCCCAACGGACTGTTCGCTTCACGATTCGGCCAGACGGTCGAGTCGAAGAGCGGGTCGAAGGGGTTGCCGGCGATGGGTGTCAGCAGCTCACCGAACGACTGGAAGCCGCCCTTGGATCCGTCGAGAGTCGGGAGGCGACGGCCGAAGCCTTCCTTCCGAACGAACCTCAAGCTCAGACCCTTCCTGCACAACTGACCTGATGTCGCATTTCAGCACCGTCAAAACCGAGTTGCGCCAGCGTGAACCGCTGCTCCTGGCTCTTCAAGAGATGGGTTTTCACCCCGAACAAGGCGAGCGGAGTGTTCGGGGCTATCGCGGTCAGACCGTGACTGCTGAATTGGCCGTACCCATGCAGAACGGTGGTGATTTTGGCTTCCGCATGAATGCGCAGACGGGGGCGTACGAGTTGGTGACCGATCTCGATCTCTGGAAGCAGGAGATTCCCATCGAGCGTTTTCTCTCCAAGCTCACGCAGCGTTACGCATTGAACAGTGTTCTCGCTGCCACCAAGACGGAGGGTTTCGAGCTGGCTGAACAGTCCGTTCAGCAGGATGGCTCTATCGAGCTGGTTGTCACGCGCTGGGACGCCTGAGCCCTGACCGATCCCTCTCAGGCTTTTCTCGCCCCCTCTCAGCCGGAGGTTGTTCCGTCTGGATTTGAGCCCTGTCTGGGTGGGGAATTACGAGAACAAGCCGTTTGGGTGGATGAGGCCGTTTGTATCGGTTGCCGGTACTGCGCCCATGTCGCGACCAATACGTTTGTGATTGAACCGAGCTTGGGCCGCTCCCGCGCGATCCGGCAGGACGGGGACAGTACCGAGCGGATTCAAGAAGCCATTGAGACCTGCCCTGTGGATTGCATCCACTGGGTTCCGTTCGAGCGGCTTAATGATCTCCGTGATCAACTCGATCGTCAGGATTTGCAACCTCTTGGCATGCCGTCTCCCGCTCGGCTGCGCCGTTCCAGTCCAGCAGCGGAATGAACGGTCTTCCGACACGTCGATTCGGACGGACGGAACTGGCGATGCCGGTGTTGTCGTTGGGAGGCATGCGCTTTCAGCAGAGTTGGAGTGATCTGTCAGCTGACGCGATCACCCAGGAGTCGCAGCAGAATCTCAATGTCACCCTTGAGCGCGGGGTCCGGCTTGGCTTCCACCACGTTGAAACCGCTCGGCATTACGGCACGTCAGAGCGACAGCTGGGGTGGGCACTGCCCAAGCAACCGGATCCCCAGCGCATCCTGCAAAGCAAGGTGCCGCCGCGGGAGGACCCTGCGGCCTTTGAACAGGAGCTGGAACTGAGCTGCTCACGGTTGGGGTCAGAGCGGCTCGATCTTCTTGCCATTCACGGCATCAATCTTCCTGAGCATCTGGAGCAGACGCTTCGGCCCGGGGGATGCATGGAGGTTGTGCGCCGTTGGCAGCGCGACGGTCGTGTCGGTCACGTCGGCTTTTCGACCCATGGGCCCACCGATCTGATTGCCGAAAGCTGTGCGTCCGGGGCCTTCGACTACGTGAATCTGCACTGGTATTACATCCGGCAGGACAACGACCCTGCTCTGGAGCAAGCCCGTCAGCAGGACATGGGTGTGTTCATCATCAGCCCAACGGACAAAGGTGGTCATCTGCACAGTCCATCGGATCGCCTGCTGGACCTGTGTGCGCCATTGCATCCGATCGTCTTCAACGATCTGTTCTGCCTGAGTGACCCGAGGGTGCACACCATCAGTGTCGGAGCGGCCCGTCCGTCGGATTTTGATCTGCATCTTGAGGCCCTTGAACGGCTGCCAGAGGCCCGTGCTCTTGTGGATCCCATCGATGCGCGTTTACGGGCTGCCGCTCGCGAGGCGTTGGGAGCGCCTTGGTCGGACAGTTGGCATGTGGGCTTGCCGTCTTGGCAAGACACACCGGGCCAGATCAACCTTCCGGTGTTGCTTTGGCTGCACAATCTGCTTGAGGCCTGGGATTTGCAGAGTTTTGCCCAAGCCCGGTACCGCTTGCTCGGTCAAGGCGGTCATTGGTTCCCAGGGGCAAATGCCGATGGCCTCGACGATGGGGTGAGTGAAGCGGAGCTGCTGGCTGTACTGGGGCAAAGCCCTTGGGCTGACAGGATTCCAGCGATTCTTCGCACCCTTCGTGAACGCCTGTCTGGCACGCCGGAGCGCCGATTGACGCAGGATTAATTCACACAGGGTTGCGCGAAGGGGGATGAGGGGTGTTATGTTCTTTGTTCTGCGCGGAACCCGGAAGGGAGAAGCGCGGGCCACACCGCCTGGAAGCGAGAGCTTGTTTTGGTGTCTGTGGTGACTTACGGAACTGAAGGGAGCGATCCCGCGGTGATGTAAGTTTTCTAAGCGGCCGACGAGGCCGCGCCGCTGAACCGCTTCTGCAAGGGAGCGCGGAGGCAGAACCTGGACAATTGAAAAGTTTAGGAACTGACGCTTTTATCGCGTTCGGTTTGCGAGCTGAGACCGCGAGGTTGAAGTGAGCAGCTGAATGAAAGTGCGATAAAGGTGTGAGGTCCCGTCAAAATTTTATTTGTTGCGTTGAAGCGAATGCGCTGCAATGAGTAAGTTTTTCACGAAGCTTATTTGTTGCCGGTGTGCGCATGAGTGGAGCGACAACCGGATCTGAGATCCTGGAAAGTCATGAATAGAGAGATCTAAACGTGCACTCTTAAGAACCCTTTTTGTGTCAGCTGAAAGGAGGCGACAACTGCGATCAGTTTTTACTGGATTGTGGGTGAAGCAAATCATTTTGAGGACGTGAGAACGTCTAAGAGGAAATGATCTACAACGGAGAGTTTGATCCTGGCTCAGGATGAACGCTGGCGGCGTGCTTAACACATGCAAGTCGAACGAACCTTCGGGTTAGTGGCGGACGGGTGAGTAACGCGTGAGAATCTGCCCTCAGGAGGGGGATAACGGCTGGAAACGGCCGCTAATACCCCATATGCCGCGAGGTGAAATGAATTTCGCCTGAGGATGAGCTCGCGTCTGATTAGCTAGTTGGTGGGGTAAAGGCCT
>JBMZMY010000050.1:0-12467 GCA_049619435.1 Synechococcus sp. | reverse complement strand
TTCTGCGGCGAGCGACTCCGCAGGGCTTCCAGCTTGGCGCTGTCGTCCCAGTCGGGTCGACCGGGCCGGCGGTATCCGCCTGCACCGGCTCCAGGGCGGAAGCCAGGACGGCGGGGAGCTGAGGGGGCAGCGGGCCGCGCCACGGGGGGTGTGGCCTGCGGGCTGTCGCCGGGTTTGGCCGGGGCGTCGGGGCGCCGCGGTGCCGGTGCCACGGGACGACCCACGGGCTTCTGCAGCTGCATCAGCTCACCGGGAGCCACCGGTTTGCGCATGCCTCCGGGCAAGCCGGGCCGTGTCGGAGCGCCCGGGCGACCTGGTCGCTGGCCACCGGTGCTGCTGCCATCACGGCGAATGGGTTTACCGACCAGCTCCAGGGTGTTGCGAGGTGTCGGTGCACCAGCCGGACGGCTGGGAGCACCAGGACGACTTGGGCGCGCTGGGCTTCCCGCTTTCACCGGAGCCCCAGGGCGTGTGGGTGCTCCTGCCCGCGTTGGCATCGCAGGGCGCTGACCGCCGGCTCCGCTGCCGGTGGCACCAGGGCGACGTGGCTGAGGTTTGCCGACCAGTTCCGGCCGGGGTGTCGGACGCGTGGGACTTCCTGCCTTGATGGGAGCGCCAGGACGGGCCGGTGCTCCGGGACGGGGGCTTGCTGGCCTGGGGGTCGGGGTTTGACCCGATGGTCGCGAGACGATCTGAGGACGACCGGGTTGTCCACCGACTGCAGGCCGTGGCGTGGGGGCCGACGGCCGTGGCGTGGGCCTGGATGGCGCTGGCTTGGCCGCTGCGGCGGGTGCACTCGGCCGCGGTGGTGGAGCGACCGGTTTGGAGGCCTGGGTCTTGCTCACCACCTCGGGTTTGGCCGCAGGCTTGGCTGAGACCGGCTTGGGCGTCGGAGTGGCCTGGGGGCGCGGGCTGCTGGGCTTGGCGGCGGGAGCAGCGGCGGCTGGCTTGGCCGGAGCGGCGGGTTTGGCGGGAGCAGCGGGTTTGACCGGAGCCGATGCAGCCGCGGGACGAGCCGGTGGGCTTTGTGGTTTGGCCACCACCTGAGGGGCTGCGACCGGTTTGCTCGGCGCTGCAGGTTTGGCGGGTGTTGCTGCCACCGGTTTGGCTGGGGCCGGTTTGGTTGCCGCTGGTTTCTGGGGAGCCGCCGGGGCGTCCGCCTTTTTCACCGACAAGATGGCTTTGCCTGGAGCGGGTTTTGCTGGAACAGCGCTGGCTGTTGCTCCACCCTTGCCGAGCATCGAACGAATGCGACCAGCCTCGTCATCACTGATGGAGCTGCTGTGGCTTTTCGCTGCAATGGAAAGCTTCTCCGCAGCATCCAGGACGTCCTTGTTCTCAAGGCCGAGGTCCTTGGACAGCTCGTAAATTCTGACTTTTCCGCTGCTGGTCATTCAGTGGGGATCTCCGGTCGGGCCGGGCACGGTGTGCCACGGAGGCACCACATCAGTGGCACCAATGTTCAGTTTGCCTCAGCGGATTCAGCCTTGGTGGAACTGAGTCGCTGTTTCAGCGCCTCCAACACCGCATCGGGCACCTGACAACGCAGGGCTTTCTGCAGGCGTTTGCGTTTGCGCGCCTCCTCAAAACAGTCCTCCGTCGGACACAGGTAGGCGGATCGCCCCAGGCCTGAGTCGAGAAGGATCCCATCCTTGTGATCTCGGATCACCCGCCAGAACTGGCTGCGATCCAGCAGCTGGCGGCAGGCCACGCAGCGTCGAAGGATGGGCCGTGACGTCACCGGGCAACCTCACCGTCGTCGGCAGCTTCACCGTCGTCGACAACGTCAGCGTCTGCAGAGGCCTCGGCGACGGTTGTGGCGGTGGCCACTTCCTCGGTCGGTTCGTCGCCAACAACAGCGGCGCCGTCCTCGTCGCCGACCTCTTGATCGGCGCCTTCTCCCTCGACGTAATAATCCTCGTCGTCCTCGGGCAGCGGATACAGCTCACGCAGACGTGCATCTTCTTCGGCACGGGCAGCTTGTTCAGCGGCCAGTCGTTCCTCGGCTTCGCGCTGCTGAGCCTCCTCCTGTTCCCGTTGGCTGATCAGCTCGGACACCACGGCGTCTTCAGCGGCCTGGTCGTATTCGGTGGAGTTCTTGATGTCAATTTTCCAGCCGGTCAGTCGGGCCGCCAGACGGACGTTCTGACCTTCGCGACCAATGGCCAAGCTCAATTGATCGGGCGGAACCAGCACGTGGGCATGCTGACCAGCCGGATCCACCAGACGAACCATCTCAACCCGTGCAGGACTGAGGGAGTTGGCGATGTACTGGCCGGGATCCTGCGACCAGCGGATGACGTCGATCTTTTCGCCCCGCAGTTCATTGACGACCTGCTGAATGCGCGAACCGCGAGCACCGATGCAGGCACCCACCGGATCAACCTCGCGTTCAATGCTGTCGACGGCGACCTTGGTGCGCGGACCAACCGAGCGTGAGGGGGGATTGGCTTCCCGGGCCACGGCCACGATGCGAACGGAGCCTTCCTGGATTTCGGGCACCTCGTTTTCGAAGAGATACACCACCAAACCCGCGTTGGAGCGGCTGACGAACAGCTGCGGTCCCCGACGGGGGACCTCACTCACTTCTTTGAGAAAGACTTTGAAAGTGGCGTTCGCGCGGTAGTTGTCATTCGGAAGCTGGTCGCGGCGGGGCAGTTCCGCTTCTACTTCCGGCCGGCCGAGGCCTGAACTCACGGCCATGATCACCGACTGACGCTCGAATCGAATCACCCGAGCCGTCAGCACGGGATCTTCCAGATCAGCGAATTCCTCCTGAATCATCCGGCGTTGCTGATCGCGCAGTTTCTGCGCCAACACCTGCTTGGTCGTGGCTGCCGCCATGCGGCCGAAATCCTCTTTTTCCGGTGTGACGTCCAGCACAACCGTGTCGCCAACCTGGGCGTCATCGGCCACCTGCATCACCTCAGCTAGAGCGATCTGGTGGTCGTCGCTTTCGACTTCTTCAACAATGATTTTGCTGGCCAGAACCCGATAGCCCTCTTCTTCGAGGTCGAGGCCAACGTCGAAATTGCTGAAGTAGTCCTCATCAAAAGGATCGTCGTTGATCCCGAGGTAAAGCGTCTTTCGATACCGCTCATAGCCCTTGAGCAGGGCCTCTCTCAGAGCAGCTTCAACAACTTGCGGGGGCAGCTTCTTTTCTTCACTGATGTCATCGATCAGGTTGCTGAGGCCGGGGAGAAGAACAAGAGCCATCGGGTGGTGTTAAAGGAAAGAAGAAGACGGAAAGAGGCAGTCGTTCAGCTGCTTGGGGAGGTGAGTCGCACCTGGATCACCCGATCCCTGGGCAGGCGTTTGATGCGCCCCCGGATGTTCACCTGAAGCTCCGCGTCATTGCGTTCGAGCAGCAGACCCTCCAGACGAGTCTCGAGATCCTTGGAATCGCGATACTCCACCTCAATGGGAAATCCACGAAACGTCTGGAAGTCGCGATCGCTGTTCAGAACCTCACCGATTCCAGGACTACTAACTTCCAGAACATACGCCTCAGGGAGAACATCGCTGCTCTCGAGCGCATCGCCGAGCACGGCACTGAACCGGGCGCAGTCGTCCAAGTTCACGTCAGCTCCGCTGCAGTGGCGGATCTGAACCTCGAGGGTCATCGGATTCAGATGCGTCAGCAGCTGAATCGAACAGATGTTGAAGCCATGGGAAGCTGCAACATCCGCACTGAGGCGCTCAAGATCGGGGAGAAGAGGATGCGGCAAGACGGAGGTCAGGTCAGGCATCGGCCCGACCGGCGTTCAGTTGTGACCTGTCTCCCGGGGGAGATGCCCGTCGGACACCAATGCAATCTAAAGGACCGCCCTACGAGGCCCCCAGGTCGATCGTCGGTGCGTCCGGGAAGGCATCCCCAACCTGTTGTGAGCCGCGTCGCTCGGGATCTTGATTGATGCAGGCAGCAGTTTGTTCAGGTGTTTTGAGGAATTGGCAGACGCGGCTCCAGAGCTTGCTGCGGGTGCCTGGGGTGCCTTGACTGAAAATCACCTTGTCTGGCCGGCCTGGGCAGGTCTCAATCTCAACCTGGCAAAGCGGGCAGCGCTGAACCTCGGCCTGTGGGCTGGATGCGGTCACGGTGAAGGTCCAACGGGGTGTCGGAAACATAAAGGGTTTCCTTTCGGTCAGTGATCGCCGTTGGTGACCGCCTTAGTTGCAGCCCTGAACGGAGATCCGATAGCTGAAGCCCGTGGCTCTGGCATCTTTGTTCGCCCCAACTTTGAAATTGACCTGAGCGACGGATCGGCCATTCGGTGCAGAAAAAGGACCGAACTGTGCCCCCGTCCCTGTCGGAGGTTTCATGGCCTGGTCGACCACCTTGAGGCTGCTTCCATCGGTGAACTTCAGGAACGCTTCCACCGGGTACGTCCCTGGTTGGGCATCGGTCGAGTCAGCGGTGAAAAAAAGCTTGAACGACCGGTAGGGGCGATCAACGACGAAATCGGTGTTCCAGTTGGTGCGTCCAATGGCATTACCGATCAGCCCCTTGGGACGTTCAACCTGTTTCTTGACGATGTGAGGGGCTGGCCCGTTGCCGTTTCCTCCCAATGGCATCAGGAAGGAGCAGGCCGCCTGGGCTGAGGTTGGAAGACCCATCAGCAGGCCAGCGCCAGCGATCAGCAGGGTGCGAGCGGTCATTGCGCGATAGGGAGAGGGGGGGCTGCTGTTATGGCCGCTTGAGGGGGCCCTTCTTCAAAGCGTTCCAACAACACTTGAACAGGGATCTGTGTGCCAAAGCGGCAGGCATTGGTTTCGGTGGAGGCCAGGGTGCCGTGCTCCCAGAATTTGTTGCTGCCGTTGCCACCGCCACAGAGGCCGAAGTATTCACAGCTGCGCTGGCAGCCGTCGACACCGCGGCCCATGTCGTTGAGCAGGTGCCGGAACCGGTCGGTGTGGGTTGATGCTTCCAGGCTCAGATCTTGGATGTTCCCGAGATTGAAGCTGCCGTAGCGGTCACTGGCGACGGATAGCAGTTCCGGATCGAAGGTGGAGAAATTGCCCTGGGAATCAACGCTGAGAATCGAGAACGGACGGTTGAGTTCGTTCTGGGTCATGCGTTGATCACCCTGGATCAGGCTGATCACCTGCTTGAACTCCCGGAGCACCACTGGGTAGCCATCCTCTTCGCTTAAACGCCAGAACACCCGTAGAAAATCGCGGTACTTGGTCTCCATTTCGAGGCCCTGCATCGAGGAGCTGGTGTTGATCCCCTCCTGCTCTTCAACGTTGAAGCCCACCTCGCGGATGCCGTTGTCCCGGTAGAAGCGATACATCCGTTCGGGCTGTTCCATCGCTTCCGCTGTCAGCACGGAAATGCAATGGAAGGGAACCTCGTTGCGATGGAGCGCGTCGATGCCCTTCATCGCCAGAGCATGGGAGCCGCGTCCGTTGCGGAAGCGTCGATGGGCATCGTGGATCTCCTCGGGACCATCGACGCTGATACCCACCACGATGCGATTGCGACGGAAGCAATCGCACCAGCTGTCGTTGATCAGGGTGGCATTGGTCTGGACGTGCTGGGTCAGCTCCAGACCCTCGGCTCCAAGCTCAGACAAGCTGCGCTCCAGCTGGGCTGTGGCTTGGTCGTACCACTCGGTTGGCAGGGTAAGGGGCTCCCCGGCATGCCAGACCAAGTCGAATTCTGGCCCTGCATAGGGGCTTTCGAGAATTCGACGCACGAGCAAAGGCAAAAGGTCCAGGTCGAAGACCCGGCGCTTTTGCCGGTCGGGCAGGTAGCAGTACGAGCAATCGAGATTGCAGAGGGAGGTGGCCTGCACCACCACCAGTTGAATCGGCCCGAACCGGTTGAGGTCCGGACCTGTAGGCCGGGGGGTCGACACGATCACCAGTTCACGAATCCCCGGCTGCTGCCGCCATTGCCCCAACTGCCGCCACCGCCATTGCCCCAGGCGCCACCGCCATTGCGCCAGCCACCGTGGTAGCCACCATTCCCCCAGGCGGGGCGGCTGTTGCTCCACTTATTGCCGCTCTTGCCATTGCCCCATTTGCCGGAGCCGTAGCTGTTGCTGAATTTATGGCCGTTGCCGTTGCCCCATTTGCTCTTGGCGACCAGATCTCCTTCGCTTTGACCGGGATTCAGCAGGGTGCTCCAGTCGCCTTGGCGGGCGGCATCAATCCGTGATTCCAGGCTGTTATGGAGATGGTCCGGAGCCACATAGGTGGAACTGGCCTCTGCGGTTTGGCAGAGGACGGCACTGGTGGCAAGCAGGGCCTGGAAGGCAATCAGTGAACGCTTCATGGGTTGTCTGGATCAGTGGAATGGGTGGGTGAAGTCAGGTTTGGATCAACGTCCTGGATCAACTGAGGTGGAGATCTCAGCAGTCGTGGTCAGGATTAAGCCGTACAGCGCAGTGATCCCTTCGCGGGTCAGGCCGACGCTGCTGCCCGGGCCAATCCAGCGGTCCACCATGCGACGCGTGCCGGCATCCCCGTCCATGTAGGCCTGCATCATCTGGCCGATGGCCACGTTGGTGGCTGAGAGAAGTCGGCCGTTGTTTTGGCCGACGATGCAGCCGATCCCTGAGCGTCCGTAGGGGCGGAACGGCAGCAGGGCTGTGTCATCCGGGCTGCTGTTGGCGGCCAGCCAGAGCGTTCCACCACCAAGGATGGGCACGTCACCGCTGTTGAACGCGTTCAGCGCTTGCGTGGGGGTGTCGTATCGCTTGAGGGTGACCCCAGGGATCACACTCTTGAGCACCTTGGCGGAGGCGGAATCCTTGACGACCCCGACGGTTTGCCCTTCCAGGGACTGAGGGGTTCCATCGATGGTGGTGTTGTGGGCCGTCAGCAGACGGGTGCCGCCGATGCCGAAGGGAAGGCTGTAACTGACCTGCGTTGCGCGTCCCCAGGTGAAGGCGACACCGCAGGCAATGTCGGCTTTGCCGGTGATCACGGCATTGAGGCCGTCTTTCACAGAGGTGGCGAGCCTGTAGTCGACCCGTCGACGTCCGGCCTGGGTGCGGATTTGTTCGAGAAGATCGACGCCGAGACCGGCGTAGCCGTTGTCCGTTTTTTCGTATAGCGGTTTGAGATCATCAAAAATGACCGCTTTCAGCGTTCGACTTTGGGCTGTGGCAGCGCTCGGGGCAGCCAGAGGTGCCGCGAGGGCTAGGACGATGGCTGCTGCAGGAGCCAGATGAGCACGCATGGACACACATCCAGTTCCATTTTTTTAGCGGTGAAACTCTGACTTGATCGAGCTTGTTGCAGTGAACGATGAAAATTGTCCGATTTGGACCACCTCAGTGGCGTGCGAAGTCAGATAAAAAAGAGCATCTGAAGAGGCCCGCCGTTGTTGAGATTCGTTCGTTGTTCGTTGCTTCCACTGGTTGTGACGCTGGTGGCAGGGCTGGTGTTCAGCGCTGCTGCGCAGGCCCTGGATCACAGTTTTGTCGCCGATGCCGTGCGTCGGGTCGCTCCAGCGGTCGTTCGGATCGATACCGAGCGAACCGTTGAGCGGCAGCCGTTCGATCCCACGCTGATCGATCCCCTGCTTCGCGACTTGCTGGGTGATCCGCCAACAGGACCCGAGCGGGAGCGCGGCCAGGGATCCGGAATCGTGATGGATGCCAAGGGACTGGTTCTCACCAATGCCCACGTCGTGGAACGGGTGGAATCAGTCACGGTCACCCTGGCGGATGGGGATCAGCTCGATGGAACCGTGGTTGGCGTTGATCCGGTGACGGATTTGGCCTTGGTCCGCCTCAAGGGCCAGGCCCTGCCACCCCCAGCGCCCCTTGGCGATTCAGAGGCGCTCGAGGTGGGTGATTGGGCGATTGCGCTGGGGACGCCATTCGGGCTGGAGCGCACAGTCACCCTCGGCATCGTCAGCAGCCTGCACCGCAACATCAACAGCCTTGGCTTCTCTGATAAACGCCTGGACTTGATTCAGACCGATGCTGCGATCAATCCCGGTAATTCCGGCGGTCCGCTAGTTAATGGAGACGGTGACGTGATCGGAATCAACACCCTGGTGCGCTCCGGTCCCGGAGCTGGCCTTGGCTTTGCCATCCCAATCAACCTCGCCCGTGGTGTGGCTGATCAACTCCTGGCCGATGGCGAAGTGGTGCATCCCTACATCGGCTTGCAGTTGGTTCCGCTCACCGCGAAGATCGCCCGCGAGCACAACCGGGACCCCAATGCCCTGTTGCAATTACCTGAGCGCAGTGGGGCCCTGGTGCAGAGCGTCGTGCAAGGCAGCCCCGCCGAAGCGGCTGGTCTGCGCCGCGGTGACCTGGTGATTGAGGCCGGTTCGCAACCGGTGAAGGATCCTCAGGCCCTACTGGAACAGGTCGAGGCCTCAGCCCTCGGTGATCCGCTCCCATTGAAGGTGTTACGCCAGGGCCATGAGCAGGAGCTGGCAGTGCGCCCGGCCGCACTGCCAGGCGCGGGCTGAAAGTCTTGCTACGGTCGCGCCGATCTTCAATCAGCCCCCAGTGGATCTCCAGACCCAGATGAAGCAGGCCGTGGCGGATGCCGCGGTCGAGCAGATCAAAGACGGGATGGTTCTCGGCCTGGGCTCTGGTTCCACAGCAGCCCTCATGATCGAAGCCCTGGGAGCCAAGCTCGCTTCCGGTGCCCTGAAAGACATCGTCGGTGTGACCACCTCCTTTCAAGGGGAGGTGCTGGCCTCACAGCTCAAGATCCCCCTGTTGAGCCTGAATGCGGTTGAGCGCATCGATCTGGCGATCGATGGTGCCGATGAAGTCGACCCTGGGTTCCAGCTGATCAAAGGCGGTGGTGCTTGCCACGTGCAGGAAAAGCTGGTGGCGGCCCGCGCAGAACGCTTTGTTGTGGTGGTGGATTCCACCAAACTCGTGGATCGTCTCAACCTGGGTTTTCTGCTCCCCGTTGAGGTTCTCCCCGGAGCATGGCGTCAGGTGCAAGCTCAGCTGGCTGAGCTCGGTGGTGTGGCCGAGTTACGCATGGCCCAACGCAAGGCCGGTCCGGTTGTGACGGATCAGGGCAATCTGGTGCTGGACGTCAAGATGAACGGTGGAATTCAGGATCCAGCGGCGTTGGAGCGCACGATCAACAACATTCCGGGTGTCTTGGAGAACGGCCTGTTTGTGAATCTCACTGACGAGGTTCTCGTCGGTGAGATCAAGGACGGCGTGGCCGGTGCACGCAGTCTCGATCGCGTCAGCTGAGCCGAAGGCGAACGGACTCCGCATGGCTGTGGAGTCCTTCGCTGCGAGCGAGTTCACGGACAGCCGACCCCGTGGCCTCCAGGGCAGCTTTGTTGAAGCTGATCATCGAGGTATGGCGCATGAAGGTCTCCACACTCAGGGCACCACTGAAGCGCGCTGACCCGCAGGTCGGCAGGGTGTGATTCGGGCCGGCCAGATAGTCGCCGACCGCTTCCGGGGTGTACCCACCGATGAAGATTGCCCCGGCATTCTGGATCCGTTCCGCCAGTGCTTCAGGCCGTTCCACCAGCAACTCAAGGTGCTCTGGTGCAAAGCGGTCGCTTAACTCGGCGCACTGTTCCAAGTCGTCGCACACCACCACGAGCCCCCAGTTCGACAGTGAGGCTTCGCAAATGTCTCGCCTGGGGTGACCGTCGAGTTGCCGGCTCAGTTCGGCACCAATCTTCTCGGCCAACGCCGCATCGGTGGTGAGCAGAACGGCTGCTGCCAATGGATCGTGTTCTGCCTGCGCCAGGAGGTCGGCGGCGACGTGGGCTGGGTTGGCGCTCTGATCCGCAATCACCAACACCTCACTGGGGCCAGCCAAGGAATCGATGCCCACCGTCCCGTAAACGGCTTGTTTGGCCAGGGTGACGTAGACGTTGCCTGGCCCGCTGATCACATCCACCTTCGGCACGCTGGCCGTCCCGAAGGCCATCGCCGCAATGGCTTGGGCCCCACCAATCCGGAAGACGGTGCGAATTCCGGCGAGATGGGCCGCGGCGAGGACCACCGGATTGACCTCACCATCGGCGCCAGCGGGGGAGGCGATCACGATCTGTTCAACCCCGGCGACCCGCGCTGGGACGGCATTCATCAGCACCGTGCTGGGGTAGGCGGCCCGTCCGCCGGGGACGTACAGCCCCGCCCGCTTTACCGGTCTCCAGCGTCGGCCGAGCTGTTCGCCATGCACGCCCTGCATCGCCAGGTCAGCCGGCCGCTGCCGCTGATGGAAATCCTGAATGCGTCGATGGGCGAGGTCGAGGGCGTCGCGCAGATCTTTGGAGAGGTTGCTCCAGGCCTGCTCCAGGGCGGCGGGGTCCACTGCGATCGGATCTGGCAGGAATCCGTCGAAGCGCTGGGTGTAGTCCCGCACTGCGGCGTCCCCTCGCGCGCGGACGTCATCCAGAATTCCATCCACCCGCTGCCGGGCTTCGCGCTGTTGGTCATTGACGGTGCGGCTCGCCAGATGATCGAGCTGTTCCTCCGCCTGGTGACGGTCCCGGATGCATCGGATCGGGAATGCCGCTGGTTCGATTAATTCCGCTGATCGGCTCTCGGGCAAGGAGCTGCAAGGGGAGTTCAATCCTCAAGCTAAGTCCCCCGTCACGGCCAGAGGTCAAGGAGTATTGTCTTGGATTGTTCGTGTTGTTTTCGCCTAAGTGGCCAATAACAAGTCGTCGAAGAAGCGTGTTGAGATTGCCGAGCGCAACCGTCTGCGCAATCGCACCTACAAGTCGTCCCTGCGCACGCTGATGAAGCGCTGCTTCAACGCTTGTGATGCCTACACAGCACAGCCCGGCGACGATGCCAAGGCGACGGTCCAGGCCTCCATCAGCGCAGCATTCAGCCGCATCGACAAGGCGGTCAAAGTCGGCGTCCTCCACCGCAACAACGGAGCCAATCAGAAAGCACGTCTGAGCGCTGCTGTCCGCAAGGTGCTTGAGCCCTCCAGCTGAATCCGGCAACCGGCAGAATGGGTCCGAAGGCGCGTTTCGGACCCTTTGACGTCACTGCCGACCCTGATCGATAGCCACTGCCACATCGTCTTCAGGAACTTTGACGATGACCTGGATGAAGTGGCGTCCCGATGGCGGGAAGCGGGAGTTCAGTCCTTGCTTCATGCCTGTGTGGAACCGTCAGAAATTCCTGCGATTCGAGCCTTGGCCGATCGTTTCCCAGAGATGCGCTACTCCGTTGGTGTGCATCCGCTCGACACCAAGCACTGGTCTGACGACACCGTTGCCGTGCTTCGACGTGCAGCGCTGGAGGACGAGCGCGTCGTGGCGATAGGTGAACTCGGGCTGGATCTCTTCCGCGACAACAATCTCGAGGAGCAGCTCGCCGTCTTGCGACCGCAATTGGATCTTGCGGTGGAACTCGGCCTGCCGATCATCGTTCACTGCCGTGATGCAGCGGCTCCCATGCTGGAGGAGCTTCGGGCGCGCCATGCCGATGGACGCTGTCCCTCAGGTGTGATGCATTGCTGGGGAGGAACCCCCGACGAAATGGCAGCCTTCCTGGATCTCGGCTTTTACATCAGTTTCAGCGGCACGGTGACCTTTCCGAAGGCCACCGACACCCACGACTGTGCCCGTCAGGTGCCAGAGGATCGCTTCTTGGTGGAGACCGATTGTCCGTTCCTGGCTCCCGTTCCGCGGCGCGGCAAACGCAATGAGCCCGCTTTTGTGGCCTCTGTGGCCACACGAGTGGCTGAGCTTCGAGGTTGCGACCTCGATGCCGTCGCGAGCAGCAGCACGGCCAATGCGAGGCGTCTGTTCCGTTTGCCTTGAGCCCAAGCATGAATGCGGCTAGGCGTCCAGCCAAGATGTAAGATGTTGTATTGGCCTGCCCATTCAATTGTTTCGTCAGTTGTTTGGAGCCCGAAGCGTCCATTCCCTTCTGGTGCACTTGTCGACGTCAGCTGATCTGGCCCGAGATTTTTGAGCTCACGAGCGGTGCCGCTGCTCCTCATTGAGGTGCGGCGGCCGCCGCTTTTGCTGGCTCGAATCCTGATCGGTTCCTGGTTGTTGTCGTTCGTTCACAGGCCTTTCTGTTCCTTTCGTCCTCTCTGCCGGTCCCCGCATGAGCAGCAGCGCGATTCAGGTCGCCAAGACCGCCACTTACCTCCCCGATCTGGTGGAGGTTCAGCGGGCGAGCTTCAAGTGGTTTCTGGATAAGGGCCTGATCGAGGAGCTGGAAAGCTTTTCCCCGATCACCGATTACACGGGCAAGCTTGAGCTGCACTTCATCGGCAGCGAGTACCGGTTAAAGCGTCCTCGCCACGATGTGGAAGAGGCCAAGCGCCGTGATGCGACCTTCGCGTCACAGATGTATGTGACCTGCCGCCTGGTCAACAAGGAGACCGGTGAGATCAAGGAGCAGGAGGTCTTTATTGGCGAACTCCCGTTGATGACCGAACGTGGCACGTTCATCATCAACGGCGCTGAGCGGGTAATCGTTAACCAGATCGTCCGTAGTCCTGGTGTTTACTTCAAAGACGAACAAGATAAGAACGGT
>JBMZMY010000049.1:266-12590 GCA_049619435.1 Synechococcus sp. | reverse complement strand
TCGGTTGAACGGGCCACACCTCCCGTTGGGTGAGCGAGAAGGCGATTCGCTTCTCGACGTAAGCGGCTTCATTGATAAAAACAGGGACCAATCCAGCCGCCCCTGGTGGCTGGGCTGTCGCGGAGAAAGCCGCAGACCCATGGTCAAACGAGGGGGGGCCCATCTCCAGGGGCTGCCAGTCTGTTCCCAGCAGCGTCCCATCGAGCAGCGCACTGGGCCTGTCGGCGCGATCCCGAGGCAGATCAACACTGCGCAGGTGACGATGCACCACCAGCTGTCTGGGAAGACGAACGCGTCCTTCGGCGGCGGCGGCCATGCTGGCGAGGCAGCTTTCCAGAGCCAGACGGGTCTGGCGCACGATGCGCGCATCAAAAACACCCTGTGCCACGGGACCCACTTCAATCACCACACCGCAGGGCCACGACTCCACCAGAAACCCTGTCTGCGCCTGATCCGCCTCATGGAGGTAAATCGGCAAGCCCAAGTCGGCTTGCACCAGAGCAGCAAGCGCTAGATCGGGTGCTCTCCTGCCGTACACCACAAGACAACTCCCCATCGCGGCGGTCGTGCTGTGGAGATCCAGGGCGATCACACACGGAGTGCTGCCCTGAGGACCATGGGTCGCCAGCAGAGCGCGAGCCCGGTCAACCTCCACTGGGACCTCAGGCCCCGTACCATCACACTCCAGCAGATCCGAACGGAAACTTCGATTGAGATCACGGTCGATGTACCGACGTCCCGCTGCGCGAGCTGCTGGGTTGCCGATCACCGGATGAACATTGAGCTCAGAGGTCTCCATCAGGGAAGGATCCTGCTGCCATTGCTCGAGGAGCCAGGGGGCATTCACTTCGTTGCCATGGGTTCCGGCAACCACCAGCACCGAAGCCGTCACCATCGTGGTTCGTCGAACGCTGCCTGACTGAAGCATGGGCGGCAGTGTGGGAGGAGCTCAACAGCTGCGCGATGACGATCCCGCCCGTTGTGGTCCAGACCGCACGCTTTGGCTGGCATTGGCAGTGGCAACGCCTGATGGGTGGACTGGGGCCTGCGGATGCCGACGGCAATTACCAACGACCGATCAGTGATCACCTCAGCGCTGAGGTGCCGGAACGGGCCGACCTCGAGGCCCGCAGCGTCCATGAACGCCCCCTGCTGATCCTCGGGCGCAGCTGTCCATGGGCCCATCGCAGCTGGCTGCTCCACAACTTGCGAGAGCTGAACGGCACCATCAACCTGGTGATGGCCAGGGCTGACCATCAAGGTGGCCGTTGGGTTCTTGACCCGCCATGGAACCACTGCACCACGCTGTTGGATCTGTATCGCCACTGCGGTGCCCCCCCCTCCTACCGCGCCACAGTTCCGGTGCTGGTGGATCCAATCCACCCACGCATCCTCTGCAACGACAGCGCTCCGATGGTGGAGTTGCTCAGCCAATGGCCTAACGGAGCAGCGGATGAGCTGAACCCCCCGGACCGTCAGGCAAGCATCCAAACCTGGCAAACCCTGTTGCAACCCGCCGTGAACGATGGGGTGTATCGCTGTGGATTCGCTCGCAACCAAGCCGCCTTCAATCGAGCCGAGTCCGCCCTGTTCGCCGCACTAGAGCGCGTGGAAAACAGCTTGCGCGACGGTGGACCCTGGCTTTGCGGCGAACGCTTAACCCTGGCCGATGTGCGTTTATTTCCAACCTTGATCCGCTGGGAAACGGTCTACGCACCGCTGTTTGGCTGCAGTCGGACACCGTTGTGGCAGTTCCCGCAGCTCTGGGACTGGAGGCGTCGATTTTTTGAACAACCTGGCGTGAAGGACACCTGCGATGCCTCGGCCTGGCGACAGGATTACTTCGGAGCCTTGTTTCCATTGAATCCAGGGGGAATTGTTCCGTCGGCACCGGAGTTGACCAGACTGGTCACAGGCCCGATCCCGCAATGACCAGCGCAGTAGACCCCCGGTTCGAAGGCGTTTATGGCCCGTACACAATCACCGCTTCAGACCGTCAGGACGTTCAGCGTTACCGCGTCGCGTTATTGATCAGCGGGCTGGCCTTCACCGCTGGGCTGTCGCAGTGGTGGTCCATAGGGGGAGAGTGGGCCTGGATTTGGTTGGTTCCACTCTGCGCAGGTCTCGGGGTCGCGCTGCAGACGATTCACATCTACCTCCGGCCGTTGCATCGTTTGCTGCAGCTGTTCTGGCTGATGGGCTGTCTGGGCTGGGTCAGCGTGCTCACCCTGACGGGGCCCACTCAAAGCTTGAACCAGGTTGCCGAACAACCCCTGTGGATCCTCGCCATCGGACCCCTGTTCGCAGCCATGGCAGGAATCGGATTCAAGGAATTTTTCTGCTTTCGCCGGGTTGAAGCCATCGGTCTGACGCTGCTCCTTCCGATTGCCCTACTGGGACGTTTACTGCAGTGGATCCATCCCGCAGCCTGCCTGGGCTTATTGCTGACCTCTGCTGGGCTGCTCGTGGTGCTGGCCCTGCGCAAATTCGGAACCGATGCCGCGGCCGATGTGGGGGATAAGAGTGTCTTTGCTTATCTGGACAGCCAAGTGTCCGACGACGCCCCGTGAGTTTGATCAGTCTGGTGGGTGCGGCCAAGGACTTTGGAATCCGCACTCTGTTCGCCGATCTGGATCTGCACATCAGCGAGGGCGAACGCCTCGGATTGATCGGTCCCAATGGAGCTGGCAAATCCACGCTGCTGAAAGTTCTGGCCGGCACCGAACCATTGGGGCAAGGAGAACGGCGCTGCTCCCCTCGTCTCCGCGTTGCCTTGGTCGGCCAAGACAGCCAGGTCACACCGGGGCTCACGGTGCTGGAACAGGTTCTGGAGGGGTGCGGACCCAAGCGTGATCTACTGCTGCGCTTCAACGCCCTGAGCGACGCCATCGCGGCCAACCCCGACGATGAAACTTTGCTGGCAGAGCTGGGCGTTCTCAGTCAGCGCATGGATGAGGAAGAGGCCTGGAGCCTGGAACAGCAATGTCGGGAAGTGCTGCAGAAACTGGGCATCAGCGATCTGCAACGGCCGGTCGAAGCTCTATCCGGCGGGTATCGCAAACGCGTCGGTCTGGCTTCAGCCCTGGTGGCAAGTCCAGATGTGCTGCTGCTGGATGAGCCCACAAACCACCTCGATGCGGCCGCCGTGGAATGGCTGCAGAACTGGCTCGATCGCTATCCAGGCGCGCTGGTGCTGGTCACCCACGACCGCTATGTCCTCGACCGCGTGACCAGACGCATGGTCGAAGTCGACCGCGGGCGGGCTCGGACCTATCAGGGCAACTACAGCACCTATCTCCAACACAAGGCCGACGAAGACGCCTCGGAGGCCGCCTCAGCCGCCAAGTTCCGCGGCGTGCTGAGGCGGGAACTGGCCTGGCTTCGGCAAGGGCCGAAGGCGCGCAGCACCAAACAGAAAGCCCGGCTGCAGCGGATTGAAGCCATGCGCAACGAGAAGCCATCCCAAGCCAAGGCCACCTTGGCCATGGCCAGTGTCAGCCGCCGCATCGGCAAGCAAGTGATTGAAGCAGAAGCGCTTGGGGTGACCGCCGATGGCCAGGCCGACGGCCGATCACTCCTCCAAGACTTCACCTACAGCTTCAGTCCAGAAGACCGAATCGGCATCATCGGTCCCAACGGCAGCGGCAAGTCCAGCGTTCTGGATTTGATTGCGGGACGCCGCAGCGTGACCCATGGAACGCTGCGGCTCGGGGAAACCGTCCATATCGGCTATCTCGACCAGCACACCGAAGCCTTCCTCGAAGGCAAAGGACTGGATCGCAAGGTGATCGATTTTGTCGAGGAAGCCGCCAGCCGAATCGACCTGGGTGGCGAGCAGGTGACCGCCTCTCAACTCTTGGAACGCTTTCTCTTTCCCCCCGCCCAGCAGCACAGTCCTCTGGCGAAACTTTCCGGAGGAGAGCGGCGGCGGCTCACCCTTTGTCGGATGCTGATCCAAGCGCCCAATGTGCTGCTTCTTGATGAACCGACCAATGACCTCGACATCCAGACACTCAGTGTCCTTGAGGATTTCCTCGAGGATTTCCGGGGTTGTGTGATCGTCGTCTCGCACGATCGCTACTTCCTCGACAGAACAGTGGATCGTCTGTTCTGTTTCGAGAACGGCCGACTTCAGCGCTTCGAAGGCAACTACAGCGAGTTTCTCGACGCCCAACGGCAAGCGGACAAAGCCCAGTCGACTGGCTCCAGCACTGGAACCGCAGCGAAACCCGCCACCAAACGCAAACCCAGCCCGACGCCAGCTCGCAAACGACGCAGCTTCAAAGAAACGCGCGAGCTGGAACATCTCGATCACGAGTTGCCCGAATTAGAGGGGCGCAAGCAGCAACTGGAGCAGGCCATCAGCGGGAATGGAGCCGATATCGCCCAACTGAGCCTGGAGCTGGCCGAGCTGATCTCCACCATTGAACGCGCGGAGGAACGCTGGCTGGAACTCAGCGAACTTGATCCTTAGCCGTCCCCGATGACGGTCGGGGATCCGATCTAAACCGTGCGCCTCAGCCGGCTCATGCGGTCACTTCCGCTCTAGTATTCGCGCCGGTTTTTTGACTGATCAGATGAAATCCATCGACGAACACATCAAAAAAGACCAGAGCGAGATTGAAGCGGCCAAAGCGGCTGGTGATCAGGCCAAAGTCCGTCATTTCACTGAGGAACTCAAGTCCCTCGAGGAGTACAAGGAGCACAACCCCGAGGACAAGCACGACCCCACTCCGCTGGAGCTTTATTGCGATGCGAATCCCGACGCTGACGAGTGCCGCGTCTACGACGACTGAAGCCTGACGACCTCAGTAGCAGTGAACAACGCTGCTACTGAGGAGGGTGATCAGAGTTCTTCGTCGTATTCAGCAGGGCTGCCGGTCAGAGAGCAAACGACAGCTTCCTCCTGCCGCATTTTCTGAATTGTGGAAATGGGACGCCCCATGCGGCGCAGCACGGCGATGTCTTCCTCGGTTTGGCAGCGGGCGATGACCGCTCCGCCTTGATCGAAACAGGTGTAATACGTCATGACTCAACGACGGGTCTGTTTCCCTAGTTATGGCGTCGTCTGGGGTGGGCAACAACCGTCGCGACGTCTCTACCGAGGATCTTCAGATTCCAAGGCTGGTCCAGACCGCATCCAGCATCGTGTCCAGCCCTCGCCCCATCGCAGCAGACACCGTCATCACAGGACGGCCATCACTTGCCGACTCCAGATCACGGATCACCTCAGGCAAGAGATCGTCAGGCACAAGCTCTTGTTTGTTGAGCACAAGCAAGCGAGGACGATCCACCAGACCGTGGCCATACGCCTCCAGTTCCTGTTCAACAATTCGCAGATCCTTCACCGGGTCCTCTGAACCTGCATCCACAAGATGGATCAGCAACCGCGTCCGCTCGATATGACGCAGGAAGTCGTGACCGAGACCCGCGCCCTGAGCCGCTCCAGCAATCAAACCGGGGATGTCGGCGAACACCGTGCCATCGCCGCTCGGACGACGCACCACACCGAGGTTCGGGATCAACGTTGTAAAGGGATAGTCGGCAATCTTGGGGCGAGCAGCTGACAGCACGGCGATCAAGGTGCTTTTGCCAGCATTCGGCAAACCGATGATCCCGACCTCGGCTAGCAACTTCAGTTCGAGCTGAACGGGCCACTCCTCGCCATCACGCCCTTCGGTGAACTTCTCGGGAGCACGATTTCGATTGCTCAGGTAGTGAGCATTGCCCAGGCCTCCACGACCACCAAAGGCAACAACCAGCTGCTCACCGCCCTTGGTGAGGTCGCCCAGAAGAATCCCTGACTTGAGATGTCGGACTTCCGTGCCACAGGGCACCTTGATCACCAGGTCCTGGCCCGAGGCTCCCGTGCACTTGTTCGGCCCACCGCGACGTCCGTCATCCGCAGCAAACAAGCGCTTGTATTTGAAATCCAACAACGTCTGCAGATTGCCGTCGGCCTCGAGAACCACGTGACCGCCATGTCCACCATCCCCACCTGACGGTCCGCCGGCAGGCACATATTTCTCTCGGCGAAAGGCTGCGATGCCATCGCCACCACGGCCGCCTCGCACAGTGATGCGTGCCTGATCAATGAACTGCACGGCGCTGCCGAATGGATCCAGCCATCAACCCTAAGATTTCACTGCTGCACACATTCGCTTGGCTGGCGTCCGCTTCGAAGCCCTGAGCAAGTCCTATCCAGGCCGCAGAGGTGGGGCAGCGGTGGATGTCATCCGCTCGCTGGATCTTGAAATTGAAGACGGCGAATTTTTAGTGCTGGTCGGTCCATCCGGCTGTGGCAAAAGCACCTTGCTGCGGTTGCTGGCTGGACTGGATCAACCCAGCTCAGGAGAAATTGTGATCGGCGCGCAACCGATCAGTCGTTTACGCCCGGCCCAACGCGATGTGGCGATGGTGTTTCAGAGCTACGCGCTCTACCCCCATCTCACGGTTAGAAACAACCTCAGCTTCGGCCTCCGGAGGAGCCGCAAGCGCAGCGTGATGCAGCACCTTCAAGATCAATTGCATCAGCTCACCGAACGTTGCCCCCAGGGGCTTCAGCTGCGTTCTCCACGGGAGGAGCAGATCGCCACGCGGGTGAACGCCGTGGCCCAAGCGCTGGAACTCGAACCTTTACTGGATCGACTCCCCAAAGAGTTGTCCGGAGGGCAGAAACAACGGGTGGCCTTGGGCCGAGCCATGGCGCGGCAGCCAGCCGTGTTCTTAATGGATGAACCTCTCAGCAACCTCGACGCCAAGCTTCGGAATAGCACCAGAGCCCGCATCGTCGAACTGCAGCGTGAACTGGGAACAACAACGCTGTATGTCACCCATGACCAGGTGGAAGCCATGACCATGGGTCATCGCATTGCTGTGCTGAACCAGGGAAAGCTCCAGCAACTTGGCACGCCCATGGAGCTCTACCAATGGCCCTCCAATCTCTTTGTGGCGCAATTCATTGGGACCCCGCCGATGACCGTGCTGCCGATCCGCATCGGCCCTGGCAGCACGGTGGTTCTTGGTGATCGACGTCTTCCCGTGGAAGGGCCACTGGCTCGAGCCCTGGCCACCCGGGACGGTGACGCCCTCAGTGCAGGCCTGCGGGCGGAACACTGGCGTCTTGGACCTGCCACCAACCGCAATGTGGATGCTGAGGTCTGCCATTGCGAAGTGCTGGGCAACGAACAACTCGTCACCTGCCGGCTGAGATCCGGTGGACATCTCGTTCAGGTCCGTTCAGCGGCTGACCGATGCATCGCCGTGGGCGACACCCTGCATCTGGATCCGGATCCATGCGGCTGGCGCTTCTTTGAAGCCGATGGAGAGGCCATCCCCATCCCTGAGCCGAACTCAGAAGACGAGGGCCCTCAACTACCAGCGCTGCCTTAACGAACCCACACCACACTGCAACCAGGGCCACCATCCCCTTGCTCTGCATCGGTGACACGCTCCACGTACGGCACCGTGTCGAGCCACTGACGCAATCCGCGTTTGAGCTTTCCGGTGCCAATGCCATGAATCACCCAAACGGGACCAGTGGCCCCACGCAGCTGCTCCTCCACGGCTGCTTCCGCTTCGTGGACCCTCATGCCGCGCACATCGAGCGTATTGCGACTGGTGCGAACCTGGGCTCCGCCGGAGGCCACCCGAGCCTTGACCTTGACCACAGGAGTCGGAGCCTGCGGTTTTCGGCCATCAAGGCTTTCCACCGCTGTGAGGTCAACGGTGGTCCGCATCACGCCGCAACGCACGGTGAGCTGCAAACCATCGTCGGAGATGGCCAACACCTCAGCCGCTTTGCCGAGGGCCAACAACCGGATGCGATCACCGATCGCAGGGTGCCAGCCAGGTTTTGGCTGACGCCGTTCGGGGGCCGGGCGATGACTGCCCTCAAGGCTGCGCAGGCGTTGCCCGGCCTGGCGAGCGGTTTCCCCATCAGCCCGCTGATCGCGCAAGCGACGAATCAGCGAACGCACTTCCTTCTGACCTTCTCGAATCGATCGTTCCAGCCGTTGCCGCCCCTGTTCCTGCCGCTCCGCGGTCTGCTGCTTTTGCTTCTGCCAACGCTGCAGCAATTCATCGTGCAGCAATTCCGTCCGAGCCAACAATGCAGCGGCGTCTTCAGCGGCCGACTGCTGACGTTGCCGCTGCTCTTCCAAACCACGAATCACGCTATTGACCTCGCCATCACCGGCTGGTGCCAAGAGCTCACGGGCCCGCTCAAGCACCTGTCCATCGAGTCCGAGACGTGTGGCGATCGCCAGGGCATTACTGCGCCCCGGGATGCCCCACAACAAGTCGTAGGTGGGAGACAACGTGTCGGCGTTGAAGGCCACTGAGGCGTTTTCAAAACGATCGTCGTTGTATTTGAGCGCCTTCAATTCACCGAAATGGGTGGTGGCAATGGTGAGTCGCGCCCGATCCGCCAGGGCTTTGAGCAACGCTGTGGCCAACGCGGTGCCCTCACTGGGATCGGTCCCTGCACCCACCTCATCCAGCAGAACCAATGCCGGCACAGGTCCCTGCTTCAGCGCATCGAGGATGCGACCGATCCGCTTGATGTGACCACTAAAGGTGGACAGGCTCTGCTGCAGCGACTGCTCGTCACCGATGTCAGCGAGCACCTGGGCACACCACGGCAGGGACGGCTGCCCGGAACACGGAAGCAGCATTCCAGCTCGGGCCATCAGGGCCGCAAGGCCGATACTTTTCAAGGTGACGGTCTTACCACCCGTGTTGGGCCCGGTGATGGCGACCACCCTCAGTTCAGGAGCAACGTCCACGCTGATTGGAACAACCCCCGGGCCACCGCTGCGTTGTTGCTGCCAGACCAGCAAGGGATGGCGCAAATCCTTCAAGCGAAACGGTGCCTCAGGGTCGGAGTCCAACTGAGGCGGCGTGCCACCCAACCAACGGCCGTAGCGGCCACGGGCCAAAGCAAGATCCAACTGCAGCAAGACGTCAACCAGCACGCTGAGAGCGTCGGCGTCCTCCGCCACAGCTGCACTCAACTCCGCCAAAACACGCAGTTCTTCCTCACGGATCCGGGCATCGAGTTCGGTGAGCTTGTTGCCAATCGCGAGCACCGAGCGCGGTTCCACGAACACCGTGCTTCCGGAGGCCGAGCTGTCGTGAACCTGACCAGGCACTTGCCCCACAGCCCCGGCCTTCACCGCCAGCACAGGACGACCATGACGCTCCGCCACAACGGTGTCCTGAAGGAAGGGAGCCAAGCGGCGGAGGAGCCCCTGCAAAGTGTCGCGACGCTCCTGGCGCAGGCCATGCCATTGCTGACGCAGTCCTGCCAACGGCCCACTGGCCCGATCGGCCACACGACCACCGTCTTCAATCGCAAATTTGAGCCGTTGCTCCAGCTCTGGCAAGGTCACCATCCCCTGCATCAAGGCCGTGCACGCTGGCCGTAGCTCCGCGTCATCGATCTGACGGCGCAGTCGCCGGGCAGCGGCTTGGGTGTCGGCGACCCCCAACAACTCCTCACCCGACGCCACACCACCTTTCGTGCAACGGAGCAACACAGACGTGAGGTCTTGCACTCCGCGAAAGCTCAGCCCTCCCTCGCTGAGGTCATCCAGCACCGCCATCTCAACGGTGCGCGCAAGCATGGTCTGACTCGCCGCCAAGGTAGGCGGGAGCGGCAACGAGCGAGCCGCCTCCACTCCCATGCGGGTGCTGGCGAAATCAGCAAGGTTCTGGCAAACCCGAGGCCACTCCAGCAACTCGAGCGTTTCCCGCTCCGCCTGCGCACGACTCTGTGGAGCCTCAGCCGTGATTGGAAGGGATACCACCGGGAGGTTCATACAACATTTCCAGCCAATTGCCGTCGGGGTCCTTCAAATAAAAAGAAGCCGTGCCATCCCGGTGGTCATGAACAGCGCCCACATGAACACCATCGGCTTTCAACTTGGCGTGCACGGTATCCACATCCGCACGGTCGGTGAAATGAAAAGCGAAGTGGGGCCCAGCCGCTTTGTAATCAGGGCCCAGCAGGGCTAGGCCATCACGGCCCGGCCCTGCCTCGAGGTAGCACCAATCAGCGGCCTCCCAAACCAGGCGCATGCCGAGCCCGGTGTAGAAGGCCACCGCACGTTTCACATCCTGAACACGAATGGCGACGTGTCCAAGTCGGTCAACGGATGCCATCGATCAACCCTCTCGCAACCACGTGGCAGCGTCACAAGCGTGATACGTCAGGATCAGATCGGCACCGGCACGCTTGAAACAAAGCAGGGTTTCCAGCACAACGGCCCGCTCATCAATCCACCCCCGTTCAGCTGCCGCTTTAACCATGGAATACTCGCCACTCACGTTGTAAGCCGCGATTGGGAGCTCAGACTCCTCGCGCAGACGGTGGATGATGTCGAGGTAAGCCAGTCCGGGCTTCACCATCATGATGTCGGCACCTTCTTGCTCATCCAGCTGAGCCTCCGTGATGGCTTCCCGTGCATTCGCGGGATCCATTTGATAAGTGTCCTTGTTCGTAGGGATCGGTTTGGTTCCAGCAGCGCGCGGGGCTGAGTCCAGAGCCTCACGAAACGGGCCGTAATAGGCAGAGGAGTACTTGGCGGTGTAGCTGATGATGCCGACGTGCTCGAAGCCCTCGTCGTCAAGCGCCTCACGAATCGCCCCGACTCGGCCATCCATCATGTCGCTGGGGCCGATCAGATCGGCGCCAGCACGAGCCTGAACAACAGCCTGGCGGCAGAGCAGTTCAATCGTTTCATCGTTGAGTACGACACCGTCATCACTGACGATTCCGTCGTGGCCATCACAGGAATAGGGATCGAGCGCCACGTCAGTCATGATCGCCATCTCCGGCACATCACGCTTGAGCTGACGAATCGCCCTTGGAATCAAGCCGTTTTCGTTGTAACACTCGGCTCCATCCTCTGTTTTCAGGCCTTCGGCCACCTTCGGGAACAGAACGATGCAGCGAATGCCGAGATCCCACGCACGCTGAACCTCAGCGGTGAGCGCCGACAAACTCCAGCGGCTGGCACCAGGCATGGCACCGATCGCCTCCACATCGGCACCTTCATGCACGAACAGTGGATAGATGAAATCGGCAGCTGAGAGGTTGTGCTCACGAACCATCCCCCTAAGGGCCGGGGTACGCCGCAGACGGCGGGGGCGGTACGTGAGCTCCATCAATCCCTGGTATGAGCTGCCGATCGTAATGCGAGAGACACTCAGAGGGCGGCGGAACGAAGCCAGTCTTGGCGCGGGCTTTCCTGACGATGGGAGCGAAGCTGTTCCAAAAGTCGACGCTCATCATCCGACCACGTGGACGGCAGCCGCAACGACAATGTGAGCAGCAAATCACCACGCCCTCCGCGTCCAGGCCAACCTTTTCCCTTCAGACGCAAACTGCGACCCGGACTGGTCCCAGCCGGGATCGACACCTGAGCCTCACCATCGGGAGTCATGACACTCACAGCCCCACCCAAGGCCAGCTCATCCAGGCTCACGGGAAGGTCTGCCCGCAATTGATCACCGTCAAGTCGCCAGACCGGATGGCTCTGCACCGTGAGGTTGAGGTACAGGTCACCACGGCGCCCCGTACCGGGTTGCAAGTTGCCCTTGCCCTTGAGCCGAAGTCGCGACCCCGACTTCACACCAGCGGGAATGCGCACCTGGACCCGCTCATCATTCACAGAGAGCGTCCGTTCAGCACCACGGAACGCCTCCGCAAAGGACACAGTCACCGTTGCTTCAGCATCGAGGTTCACAGGGGGACGTGACCCGGAAGAACTTCGAGAAAAGCCCCCCGGGAAGCCACCTCCAGGAAATCCGCCCGCTTGGAAGCCACTCGCCCCACCGGGGCCTCCAAATCGACCGAGAAGGTCATTAATGAAATCGTCGAAGTTTCCATAGCGGCCAAAGTCCACATCCATGCCAGGGACGCCTGCCCCACCCATGCCTCCGGCCTGGTTCCAGTACTGACCGAACTGCTCGTATTTGCGACGTTTCTCCGGGTCGGATAAGACCTCATAGGCCTCGCTGATTTCCTTAAATTTGGCCTCAGCGGCCCGATCACCTGGGTTCACATCAGGGTGGTATTGACGAGCAAGCTTTCGGAATGTGCGCTTAATGGTGTCCGTGTCATCAGAGCGCTGGACACCCAGGACCTGGAAATAATCCTTGTAACCACCGCCGGCCATGGTGTAACAAGCGCACTGCAGAGACTTCCGAGTCTTTCAGGGCAGACAGATCGATGACAGGGACGCCATGGGGGGATGCCCGTACGCGCTGACAAGGCCTAGCGTCATCACAAGCCCAGTGGCGAATCAACCCATGACAACC
>JBMZMY010000049.1:0-256 GCA_049619435.1 Synechococcus sp. | reverse complement strand
GCTGGTGGCGATCGGGATTGGAATGGCCGTGGGAGGTCAAAACCTTCACGCCAAGGAGTGGACGGGAACCATTGGAGAGCCACTGCGCGATTCAACGGAAGACGCTCTGGCACTCGTCGTCCAGTTACGACAAGCAGGCGCACGGTTCTACGGCTCCTGGCGTTGTCCAGCGTGTTTCCAACAGATGAGTCTGTTCGGCAAACAAGCAGGAGCGCAGGTGAACTACGTGGAGTGCAATAAACCCAAGGAACTCCCC
>JBMZMY010000048.1:0-12928 GCA_049619435.1 Synechococcus sp. | reverse complement strand
CCGGTCGCGGCACCGTGGCCACCGGCCGGATCGAGCGCGGCATCGTCAAGGTTGGCGAAGAGATCGAAATCGTCGGCATCAAGGACACCCGCAAAACCACCGTCACCGGTGTGGAGATGTTCCGCAAGCTGCTCGACGAGGGCATGGCTGGCGACAACGTCGGTCTGCTGCTCCGCGGCATCCAGAAGGAAGACATCGAGCGCGGCATGGTGCTCGTCAAGCCCGGCTCCATCACCCCTCACACCAAGTTCGAGGGTCAGGTGTACGTGCTGAAGAAGGAAGAAGGCGGCCGCCACACCCCCTTCTTCGCTGGCTATCGCCCTCAGTTCTACATCCGTACAACGGACGTGACCGGCCAGATCACTGCCTTCACCGCGGAAGACGGCTCCAACGTGGAAATGGTCATGCCTGGTGACAACATCCAGATGACCGGCGAGCTGATCTGCCCCGTCGCCATCGAGCAAGGCATGCGCTTCGCCATCCGCGAAGGTGGCCGCACCATCGGTGCTGGTGTGGTGTCCAAGATCATCGAGTGATCGTCATCTCTTGATGGCTGAAACGGGGAGATCTTCGGGTCTCTCCGTCTTCTAAACTCTTTGGTGCTGCGGGCAGAGCTCCAGCACCTTTTTGAACCTCGACAATTCACCCTCTTTTGTCCCCTCGGGACAACGTTTGCGCTTCCTATGTCCACTGCCATTGCTCAGCAGAAGATCCGCATCCGCCTGAAGGCGTTTGACCGCCGCATGCTGGATCTGTCCTGCGACAAAATCATTGAGACGGCTGATAACACCGCTGCGACAGCGATCGGCCCGATCCCCCTTCCCACGAAGCGCAAGATTTACTGCGTCCTGCGTTCGCCCCACGTGGACAAAGACTCCCGCGAACACTTCGAGACTCGGACCCACCGCCGCATCATTGACATCTACAGCCCGTCTGCCAAGACGATCGATGCCCTGATGAAGCTGGATCTGCCCAGTGGTGTGGACATCGAGGTGAAGCTCTGATCGCCTCGCTTCGAGGTCTCACTTCTTAGGATCTAGCAACGTTTAGGACGACGTCCGTGTCCGATTACTCCGTCAGGGAGCTTCCCCTGTTTCCCCTGCCGGACGTCGTCCTTTTCCCGCAGCAACTCCTGCCGCTGCACATTTTTGAATCGCGTTATCGGATGTTGCTCCAGTCGGTACTGGAGACCGATCAACGCTTCGGCATCGTCCGGATCGACCCGAATACTGGCGATATGGCCGACATCGGCTGCTGTGCCGAAGTGCTCCAACACCAAACCACGGAGGATGGTCGCAGTTACATCGTCACGCTCGGACAACAGCGGTTCCGCCTGCTGAACATTGCCCGGGAGACACCGTTCCGCACCGGCATGGTGAGTTGGATCGAAGATGAGGCGGTTGACGATCCCGACGACCTCAATGCCCTGAGCCGAAGCGTGTCAGAGGCCTTAAACGATGTGGTCACCCTGACCGGAAAGCTCCAGGGGCAAGAGGTCTCCCTGCCAGAGGATCTGCCTGACCTGCCCAGGGAACTCTCCTATTGGATTGGAGCCCATCTCGATACGCGAGCGGCCGGAGAACAACAGGCGCTCTTGGAGCTCACGGACACACGGGAGCGGCTGCAACGCCAGTTCGACATGCTCGACCACACCCGTCGACAGCTGGCCGCGCGGACCGTACTCAAAGACACCCTGAACAGCGCAGACAGCGCGGAGAACTAAATGCTTGCTGGATTGCTCCTCGTCACCGGTGCCGTCGGGGCCACCGCCTACCTGATCTGGGTGCGACGCGATCGCCGCTACGAATCCTCTGAAAGCGTTGCTGCGGCCTATGACGCCTGGACAGACGATCGTCTGCTGGAACGCCTGTGGGGGGATCACGTCCACCTCGGCCACTACGGCCGCCCGCCGCGGCGGACCGATTTCCGCGCCGCCAAGGCGTCCTTCGTCCACGAACTGGTGCGCTGGAGCGGACTCGATCAGCTCCCCCGCGGCTCACGGGTACTCGATGTGGGCTGCGGCATCGGCGGGAGCGCGCGCATCCTGGCCCGGGATTACGGCCTGGATGTTGTCGGCATCAGCATCAGCCCCGCCCAAATCCGGCGGGCCACCGAGCTGACCCCTGAGGGACTCAGCTGCCACTTCACCGTCATGGACGCACTGGATCTGCAATTGCCGGACCAGAGCTTTGATGCCGTGTGGAGTGTGGAAGCCGGCCCCCACATGCCGGATAAACAGCGCTACGCCGACGAATTACTGCGGGTGCTCAAACCCGGTGGCCTCCTGGCCGTCGCGGACTGGAACCGCCGTGATCCCGTTGACGGAGCGATGAACCGCACCGAACGTTGGGTGATGCGCCAACTGCTGAACCAGTGGGCCCATCCTGAATTCGCCAGCATTCGTGGCTTTCAGGCCAATCTCATGGGTAGCGCCCACAACCAGGGTGCGATCACAACCGACGATTGGACCGACGCAACCCTGCCATCCTGGATCGACTCGATCGTTGAGGGCGTGCGCCGCCCGGGCGCCGTTCTCAGCCTCGGCCCCAGGGCCGTGCTTCAAGGTCTGCGCGAAACACCCACCCTGCTGTTGATGCACTGGGCCTTCGCCACCGGTCTCATGCAATTCGGGGTCTTCCGCATGCAGCGCTGACGGTCAGACGCTGATTGCTTCGGTGCTGGGGTAAGCACCGAAATGAGCGAGATGTTCACAGAACGGCTGAAGATCCTCGATCAACTCCGTCAGCGCCAGCGAGCTGTCCTCGACCGAGGTCAGTTCCACGTCGATGAAGAAGACATATTCCCCCAACTCACGTTTCGATGGCCGGGATTCGATTCGACTCATGTTCAGCCCGCGTCGAGCCAGACAGGCCAAGGCGTCCAGCAGTGCCCCCGGAGCATTGCGATGCAAGGAAAACGCCAGGCTGGCGACATCACCCTTGTGACTGCGCTCGCCGCGCTGCAACAGCAGGAAACGGGTGCAGTTGGCCGACACATCATTGATCGGGAAGGCCAACTCCGTCAGAGCATGTTCGACAGCTGCGGCTCGGGACGCAATCGCTGCTCGAAAACGACTCCCCCGCACCATGCGTGCCGCCTCCGCTGTCGATGACGTCGGCAGTTGCAGCGCCTGGGGAAGATGCTGGGCCAGCCAACCACTGCATTGCGCCAGGGCCTGGGGGTGAGAGAGCACCTCGGTGATGCCTTCGCGTGGTCCATCACCCAGAAGGGCATGGCGGATGGGAAGCACCAGGGCCCGTCGAATGCAGAGGTCGCGGTGCAGCCACAGGGCATCCAGCGTGGCGGTGACTCCACCCTCCACGGAATTTTCCACGGGCACCACCGCCGCGTCGCAGTGGCCATGGGCCAAATGGTCGACCACAGCGCGGAGACCCGTGCAGGGGACCAGATCAGGCGATGGCATCGACTCCAGGGCAATCAGGGCCCGGGTGGCCTGCTCGCCATAGGTACCGGCTGGTCCAAGGAAGGCAATGCGACTGACCATCAAGGCGAAGCCTGTGGACTCGATAAGATCATGATGCGTCAGGTGATGCTCATGCCTCTGGCCTTCAGTGCCAGTCAGCATCTCGCCCTTCACGTCCAGCGGGATGCCGATCGACTTCCGGCTTACCTGCGCGAGGACGATCGGCTGGTTGCAGCGCTTCTGGATTCCCGCCAACTCACCCGCCTGGAGGCTGGTCGTTATCGCTATGTAGTCACCAGCCTTCAGGTGTTTCAGCTGCATGTGAAGCCGATTGTCTGCCTCGAGGTCGTGCACGAGGGAGACACGGTGTTGATGCGAGCTCTCGATTGCGAACTGGAAGGGCTCGGCATCGTCGAAGACTTTGATCTCACCCTGGAAGCACGACTGCAGGCTGACCCCGATGGCCTGAGTGGCACCGCATCGCTGACCGTTCAGGTCAGCCAACCCCCTCTGCTGCGGTTGATCCCCAAAGCGATGCTTGAAAGCACCGGCGAGTCGATTCTCAGCGGCATCCTGCTCGGCATCAAGGGACGCGTGGGGCAGCAGTTGATCACTGACTTCAACAGCTGGTGTTCGGAATCAGAACGGGAAACGACGGAGAAAACTACGGCGATGCAGAACTGTCGGTCCTGAAGCCAGCAACGCTTCGCGGTGCGCCTTGGTTCCATAGCCGGCATGGCGTTCCAGCCCATAGCCGGGGTACGTCTCTGCCAGGCGCTGCATCAAGTGATCACGGCTCTGTTTCGCCAACACACTTGCCGCGGCAATCGCATGCACATGCAGGTCCCCGGACACCACCGTCTGCTGGGGTCCACTCCAGAGGCGCAAGGGCAAATTGCCATCCACCAGCACCAGTTCAGGCCGTTGCGGAAGACGCTGTAAGGCACGCAGCATGGCCAGCTCGGTGGCACGCCGGATGCCCTGGTCATCAATTTCACGCGCAGACGCCTGGCCCAGAGCCCAATGGACCGCCAGCGCCTCAATCATCGGGACCAAGCGCTCGCGCCGCCGGGCTGTGAGCTTCTTGCTATCGGTGAGACCGGCAGACCGCAGCCGTGCGGCAGCCGCTGGTTCCAGCACGACGGCAGCCGCAAACACCGGCCCGAACAGACAGCCGCGCCCAACTTCATCAACCCCTGCCACCGAGGAGGCACAGGGGTACTGCACGGTCATCGTTCAAACAACGATGGATCTAGACCGTGGCCGCCGACGAGCGACGCCGCCGGCGACGCGGCTCTTCAGGATCCTCCTCCGAGGATGTCGTCGCTGGGGTCGCAGCCACAGGGACCGGATCCAGCACAACCGGAGTGCTTGCCGAAGGAGCGCTCTCCACCGGAGACGTCACTTCCAAGGGAGTGATCTCCACCATCAGAGGCACCTGTGGCTCTGCCGGGACCGACGTGGCCGCCACTGGTGTCGGCGAATCCGGGGTTGAAGACCCGTTGCCATTGCGTCCAGCACCGCGCCCACCACGACCGCGGCGGCGGCGACGGTTGGCATTGGCCGCCAGTTGTTGACGGGCTTCTTCCAGAACAGCGTCGGCATCGTCACCCGGACGAACCACGCGCACCATGACGTTGTCGGTTTCGGGGAGCTCGTCCAGCAGCAACGCGGGACTGAGACCCAGCCAGCCATACAGCTGCTGTTGGTCCTCCGTCATCGGCACAGCCACCAACTGAGGTTCAGACCGCCGGCCACCGCCACCAGCGGAGGGTTCCGCCGGAGCAATCGCCTCTGCCGAGGTTGTACCCGGTGTCTCAAGGCCAGTGGGCGTGGGCTCAGCGTCCGCACCCACCCGCACACGACCGCCACCCCGGCGACGACGACCGGATCCGTTACCACTCTCGAGCGGGGACGACACTTCCGCACGCGCTGAAGCGGCAGACCGCACCAGCCCAGTCGCCGTCGCCAATGGCTGGAGAAGATCTTTTCCGGGCAAGACCGCCACATGCCCAAGACCACCGCAGCTCGGACAGGCCCGACCGAACAATTCATAGATGTTCTGGCCCTGCCGTTTGCGGGTGAGTTCCACCAGACCCAGCTCCGTAAGTTGAGCAATCTGGGGTCGGGCGCTGTCATCTCGGACCGCAGAGGTGAAATGCTCCAGCAACTGCAGCTGATCACGCCGCGAGTCCATATCGATGAAATCGATGATGATCACGCCGCCGATATTGCGCAGCTTCAGCTGACGGGCAATTTCAATCGCCGCCTCGCAATTGGTCCACAGCACGGTTTCCCGAGCATTGGCCGATCGCGTGAACGAACCGGAGTTCACGTCAATGACCGTGAGGGCTTCGGTCGGCTCGATGATCACGTAACCACCGGAGGGCAGGTCGACCCGAGGCTTCAGCGCATCACGGATCGCGGCATTGACCTTGTAGTGCTCCAGAAGCTCACCGGGCTCGGCATGGGCTTCCACCAGCACATGGGAGCCTTCCGCCCCCAGAAAATCACTCACCCGATCAACAGCTGAGGCCTCGTCCACCACGACCCGGACCAGATCCGGCCCCATGTGATCACGCAGGATGCGGTGAATGAAGTCCTCATCCCGGTTGAGCAACACGGGAGGAGCAGCGGATTCAGCGGCCTGCTGAATCGCTTCCCACTGCCGCAGCAGCGTTTCGAGGTCATCAATCAGGAGGTCTTCACTGATGCCCTCAGCTTCCGTTCTTATCAGCAAACCCGCGGATGGTGGTTTGATCAGAACACCCAGGGCCCTCAGTCGATTGCGCTCCGATTCAGCACTGATCCGGCGAGAAATATTGACGCCCTGCCCATGGGGCTGAAGCACCAGATAACGACCGGGGAGCGCCAGATTTCCGGTGAGACGAGGCCCTTTGGTTCCGGTGGGTTCCTTCATCACCTGAACCAGCACCTTCTGGCGCGGTTCCAACAACTCAGTGATCCCCGCCGCCCCTTTCTTCAGCCGAAGCGGTCCAAGGTCAGTGACATGAATAAAACCATTCTTTTCGCTTTCGCCGATGTTGACGAACGCTGCATCAATGCCGGGAAGAACATTCTCAACGGTGCCGAGATAAACGTCGCCGATCTGGTAACGACCTTGGGCAACGATCAGCTCATCGACGCGCTCATCAGTGAGCACAGCGGCAATCCGCAGTTGCTCAGCAATGACAATTTGTTGGGGCATGGATGAACAAAGCAGAAGCCCATGCAGGGCTCAATCCCCGGCAATCGCCATCGGATTCGGGGTGGATATCAAAAGTGGACTGAAATGATGTGGAGTAAAACTCCCTTGATGCTGTCGCGGCGGAATGGACGAACGAACCATTCAGCGGACGGATGGTCGATTCAACCGAAACGGTGACGACCGAGTCAGTAACCATGCTCTTCAGCATGTACCTGACATGGGTTCAAATTAGCATCGTGCAAGCACCAACGCGTCCCGGCAGACGTTCTCGACCGACAGCGGCTGACTGAGCTGCTCCGAGAGCCAGTGCTGAATCTGCCCTGGTCGCACGCTGCGGCCCATCTCATCCACCGCCGCATCCAGACAGAGACGAATCCCGATGCCCCGGGGACAATCGACGCGCTCCAACTTGCGAACGGATGGACGACAGTCGCGCTGACGCGGTCGCCCTTTCTTATCGGTGTCATGCCAAACCAAGGTGTCGCACGCCAGGAGCGCCCTGAGGGCCGCGTCCCAATCGGCGCTGCCTCCCTCACTCAGCGCCAGATCAAAACTCCACACCGCACCACTGATCTCCTGGGACAGACTGCGTCCCCCCACGGGCACATCGCTGGCCGAGTGCAGGCAAAGGCCCTCCGGGAGCAGGGGCTGGAGGGTCTCAATCAGCGTGGTCGACTCAAGCGGCGCTGTGAATTCCAGATCCATCCACTCGCCCATGGCCTCACAACCGAGCGGCAGGGCCAGGGCGATTTGAATCCGCGGCAGGGGATGGAATCCTCCCGTGTAACTGATCGGCAAACCACTGCGGCGCAGCGCGCGTTCCAGCATCCGCATCAAATCAAGGTGGCTGAGCAAGGCCATGGAGCCACGCTTGGAAAACTGAAGTCGCAGACGGCACACCCGATCGCTGGGAGGTGCCTGCATCGGCACCTGCTGTGGAATCTCCGGCGCCGGCACCACCACGTTGTGACCCAGGTCGGGGCCACAGACCCCGCAACTGCTGCACCCATCAAACGAGCAGTCCGGCACCGTCGCAGCCGCTAAGGCCCGCTGAAGATCCTCCGCCAGCCAGCGCTTATCGATGCCGGTTTCGATGTGATCCCAGGGCAGAGGCTGACGACAGAAGGCGTCGAGGTCATCGCGGTCCAGGGCTTCAACAGCACTCCAGCCCCCCAGCTCCATCGCCCGATAACGCCCCTCAAGGCCGGCGGCGGCAATCGCGCCGGTCCAGGCGGCAAAGGTGCGGTCCAGCGACTCGAACCAGGCATCCATGCCAGCACCGGCACGCCAGGCCGCCTCGATCACCGGAGCGAGGCGGCGGTCACCGCGACCGACAAAGTCCTCCATCGCCGACAGGCGAACGTCGGTGAAATTCACCTTCAGACCCCGCAAACGCTTGAAGGCAGTGCGCAGCAACTCCTGGCGACGCTGAAACTCCTCGGTCGACACGCTGTGCCACTGGAAGGGGGTGTGCGGCTTCGGCGTGAAATTACTGATAGTGATGTTGAGGTTCAGTCGCCCAAGATCACGGCAGCGCTGCTGAAGCATCACGCAGGTTTCAGCGATGCCGAGCACGTCGGCATCCGTCTCCCCTGGCAAGCCGATCATGAAATACAGCTTCACTTTGCGATAGCCGTTCTGCATCGCTGTTCGGATGCCATTGAGGAGATCGTCATCGGTGAGCCCCTTGTTGACGATGTCCCGCAGGCGCTGGGTTCCGGCCTCCGGGGCGAAGGTGAGCCCCGCCTGACGGGTACCGCCAAGGATGTGAGCGATGTCGTCGTCAAAACGATCCACCCGCTGACTGGGCAACTGCAGGGTGACGTTCTGATCAGCGAGACGGTTGCGCAGTTCCACACCCACCGCCGGCAGGGCCAGATAGTCACTGCAACTGAGCGACAGCAGCGAAAAATCGCTGTACCCGGTTTGTTTCATCCCGGTCTCCACGGCCTCAATGACCGCTTCGGGCTCCACATCCCTGGCGGGGCGCGTCAGCATCCCTGGCTGACAGAAGCGACACCCCCGGGTGCAGCCCCGACGGATTTCCACCGTCAGTCGGTCATGGACCGTCTCCACATGGGGCACCAGCCCCATCGCGTAGTGGGGCATTGGAGTCGCAACCCGGCGCAGAACCTGACGCGGCAACTCCGGATCGACAGGTTCAAGGCTGACGCCATCGCCCCCCGGCTGATACAGCGCGGGCACGTACACCCCCGGCACTTGAGCCAGATCGCGCAGGAGAGCCGAACGCGTCAGTCCTGAGGCCTTGGCCTCCGCCACCACCAAACCGATCTCCGGAAGCAGTTCCTCGCCGTCGCCGAGGGCAATGAAATCGAAAAACGCGGCATAGGGCTCTGGATTACTGGTGGCCGTTGGTCCTCCCGCAAAAATCAACGGAGGGGACGCGGGATCGCTGAGGGGACGATCGCCGCGCTCCGTGGCCCGAATCGGAACCCGGCAAAGATCCAGCATCTCGAGGATGTTGGTGGCGCCAAGCTCGTAGCTCAGGCTGAATCCAAGGATGTCGAAGGCCGGCAACGGGCGGCGGCTTTCCACCGCGAACAGGGCCTGCTGACGCTCCCGCAAGCGCCCTGCGAGATCAGCAGCCGGCAGATAGGCGCGATCGCAGAGCTGCCCGGGGATCGCATTGAGGATGGAATACAGAATGATGTGACCGAGGTTGCTTGAACCCACCTCGTAAATCTCTGGATAGGTCAGCGCCCAACGCACCTGAGCCGCGGACCAATCGCGATCTTGAACGCCCAGCTCATGGCCCATGTATCGGGCCGGCTTATTGATCGAGCTATCAACCAGCGCGTGGAAATCAACCGGCGCATCCACAGCAGACATGACAGCCACCCGCGACATCCATCGTCAGTTCATCGTATGGAGCAGCGGTTGGCACGCTCGACAGGGCAGGATGCCCCCGCAGACATCCTCTCGATAACCCCGTGGTGCAGGTCAACGGCAACTATCTGAAGCTCAAAGCTGGCTACCTGTTCCCGGAAATCGCACGCCGCGTCAAAGCATTCAGCAGCGCCAACCCCGATGCCGCTCTGATTCGCCTGGGTATTGGTGATGTCACCGAACCTCTTCCTCTGGCCTGCCGTGAGGCGATGAAGCAGGCCATTGATGAAATGGGAACCGCCGAAGGATTTCACGGCTACGGCCCAGAGCAGGGTTACGGCTGGCTGCGTGAGGCCATCGCCAGCCATGACTTCCAAGCGCGGGGCTGCGCCATCAGCGCCGACGAGATCTTCGTCTCCGATGGCTCGAAGTGCGACAGCAGCAACATCCTCGACATCCTGGGGGAAGGTAACCGGGTTGCCGTCACCGATCCGGTGTATCCCGTCTATGTGGACAGCAATGTGATGGCTGGCCGCACCGGCGACGCCGGCGACGAAGGCCGTTATGCCGGATTGAGTTACCTGCCGATCAGTGCCGCCAATGACTTCACGGCACAGATTCCAAGCGAGCCGGTTGACCTGATCTATCTCTGCTTCCCCAACAACCCCACGGGAGCCGTCGCCACCAAGGCACAGCTGCAAGCCTGGGTTGATTACGCCCGTCAGCACGGTGCCCTGATCCTGTTTGATGCGGCCTACGAGGCGTTCATCCAGAACCCGGATCTGCCCCATTCAATTTTTGAAATCGAGGGTGCTCGGGACTGCGCCATCGAATTCCGCTCCTTTTCCAAGAACGCCGGCTTCACCGGAACACGTTGTGCCTTCACCGTTGTGCCCAAAGGCCTCAAAGGGAAGGCTGCAGATGGAACCGAGGTCGAACTCTGGAGTCTTTGGAACCGTCGCCAAAGCACCAAGTTCAACGGTGTGAGTTACATCATTCAACGCGGAGCCGAAGCGGTGTATTCCGAAGCCGGTCAGAAAGAAGTGAAGGCCCTGGTCAACTTCTATATGGACAACGCGGCCATCATTCGCCGTGAATTGAGCGAGGCCGGTCTCACCATCTATGGCGGTGAGCATGCGCCATATGTCTGGATCAAGACCCCCGATGGCATGGATTCCTGGGGATTCTTCGATCATCTGCTCAACAAGGCCAACGTCGTCGGCACGCCGGGCAGTGGATTCGGGGCTGCCGGTGAGGGCTATTTCCGCCTCTCCGCATTCAACAGTCGCAGCAATGTTGACGCTGCAATGGCCCGCATCAAGTCACTCTGAGCACACCCCAGATGGACATCTCTCTCCCTTCCAACCAAAGCCACGGCATCACCATGGTCATGGCCACTGAAAGCCCTCCATCCAGCCCTGGAGGGGCTGCGGTGCTGGAGAAAGCGCCGGAACGCGTGCGCAAACAGTCACCGCGCTACAAAGTTCTGCTGCACAACGACCCCGTCAATTCGATGGAGTACGTGGTGACCACCTTGCGGCAAGTTGTTCCACAACTCAGCGAACAAGACGCCATGGCAGTGATGCTCGAAGCCCACAACACCGGAGTGGGACTGGTGATTGTCTGTGACATTGAACCCGCTGAGTTTTACTGCGAAACCCTGAAAAGCAAAGGTCTCACCAGCACCATCGAGCCCGAAAGCTGATTGTCACCTTGGATCTGCTCTCCAGAATCCTGACGTGGCGGCCCCGTTGGATCGCAACAGTGTTGGTCTTTCCCATCCTCTACGCCATTGGATGGTTGGAAGCTGTTGTGCTGATCCCCTTTGGACTCCCCGGAAACCAGATCTCACTGGTGGGAACACTGCTGAGCTTTGCTCAGCTGGTGGTGCTGATGCCGCTATGGGCTCGCGTTCGCTGGAACGAATCCAAACCCTTCCAACACCTTGGCCTGATGCGACAACGTCATCAGGTCACACCTAATTTGATTCTGCTGATTCGTGGCAGCCTCTTGGCAGTTGTCCTGCTTGCCCTGATCGCCGTTCCGTTGTTGCTCAACGGCTGGGCCAGCTGGCGAGGCACTCTGTCCATCACGACGGTGAGCAATGCCATCGCCCTTGGCCTGCTGGTCGGGCTGGCAGAAGAACTGATTTTTCGCGGCTGGCTGCAGAGCGAACTGACGCTGTTCTGGGGACCCGGGCGGGCTTTTGTGGGCCAGGCGCTGATCTTCAGCCTGGTGCATACCCGCTTCAACCTGGGACTCTTCGCCATGCTCGGCTTGTTGGTTGGCCTGTTTTTGCTGGGCTTGCTGCTGGGACTCCAACGCCGCGTCGATGACAACTCACTGTGGGGAAGCATTGGCCTGCATGGCGAATTGGTCGCAGGTTGGTTCGTGCTTCAGTCCGACCTGTTGCAGATCTCAGAGGACGCCCCGTCCTGGCTGGTCGGACCCGGAGGCCTGCATGCCAACCCACTCGGCGGCGGCGTTGCCATTTCGGCACTCGTTGTGCTGATCGCGGCCAAGCGCAGGCAACTGTCCGCTTCTGGACCCAGCTTTTCGCCCCCGCAATCCTGAAAGAACCGCGCATGGCCACGCCTCTCGAACAGCTGCAACAGGCGTATGACTCCGGGGACTTAGACACCTGTGAGGCCATCATTCGACGGACGCGGTCTCTGAACGGCCAGCCGAGCCCACCCTTTCACAAGCTGGCCAGCACGGTGTTTCGCAGCCGTAGCGCCTTTGCCGAGGCCCTGGTCCACGACCACAACCTGGCCAAACTGCGACCCAACGACCCCATCGGCTATTACCGAGCCGGACAGGATCTGCTCAATCTCAACCGCATGGAGGAGGCCGCTGACGAGGCGTTGCAAGGGCTCGCCTCTAGCGGCGATCACCACCCGTCCCTGCATCTGATTGCCCTGAAGGCATTTCGCGCCCAGAGCGACCATCGGCGCGCGCTGACGCATGCAAAAGCACTGATGGACCTCACTCCCGAGGATCCACTGGGGTTTATCCGTGCCTGCCAGGACCTGATCAGCCTCGGCACCTTCAACGACGCTGAGACCGTGGCGAATGCAGGCCTTGATCAGCATCCAGACAACGCCGACCTGCTGCGACTTGTACTCCAAATTGCAGACGCCCTTCTGGCCCGAGGGGAGCGCTCCAGAGCCCGAGACACCCTCAACACCCTGCTGAAGCGACATCCCAGCCGGGAGAGTCGGATTCAATGCCGGAAACTCCTGCGCTCAGGCGGGTTTCGCCGCAAGGCACGGGCGATCTCGACTCGACTGGCAGCCCAAGATCAGCCGCCCCATCCCGAAGACATCAGCGAACTCTTCGCTGATCACATCGTCCTGGGTGAGTTCGACGCAGCCCAACGACTGGCTGATCGCACGGGCCTACTCACAGCGACCGAGCACGACAGAATCCAGTCCTTGCTGCGAACCCCA
>JBMZMY010000047.1:0-12974 GCA_049619435.1 Synechococcus sp. | reverse complement strand
CACAGGAATTCGGCGTTCCTGTCCTCCAGGACGACGTCGAAGAAGCGGCCAAGAAGACCGTGGAAATGATCGAGGAGCAGGACCTCAAGCACCTGATCCGTCGTCCACCTGTGGTCACCGTGATGGGTCACGTCGACCACGGCAAAACCAGCTTGCTCGATGCGATTCGCCAGGCGCGAGTTGCGGCAGGCGAGGCCGGGGGCATCACCCAGCACATCGGCGCCTATCAGGTCGAAGTGCAACACAACAACGAGCCCCGCAAGCTCACCTTCCTGGACACCCCAGGTCACGAAGCCTTCACCGCCATGCGGGCTCGTGGCACCAAGGTGACCGACGTCGCCGTGCTGGTGGTTGCCGCCGATGACGGTGTGCGTCCTCAGACCCTGGAAGCCATCAGTCACGCCCGGGCCGCTGAGGTGCCGATCGTGGTGGCGATCAACAAGATCGATAAGGAAGGCGCCTCCCCCGATCGCGTCAAACAGGAGCTGTCGGAACAGAACCTGCTGGCGGAGGAATGGGGCGGTGACGTCGTGATGGTTCCCGTCAGCGCCATCAAGGGCGAGAACATCGACAAACTGCTGGAGATGCTTCTGCTGGTCACCGAGGTGGAAGACCTCCAGGCCAACCCCGATCGCATGGCCCGCGGCACCGTGATCGAAGCACACCTCGACAAGGCCAAAGGCCCTGTCGCCACCCTGCTGGTGCAGAACGGCACCCTCAAAACCGGCGACGTGGTCGCCGCTGGCCCCGTCCTCGGCAAGGTTCGGGCCATGGTGGATGACAACCGTCAGCGTCTGAAAGAGGCCGGCCCGTCCTGTGCCGTCGAGGCACTGGGCTTCAGTGAGGTACCTACGGCGGGTGACGAATTCGAGGTCTACCCGGATGAGAAATCCGCTCGGGCGGTTGTCGGCGATCGTGCCTCCGATGCCCGTGCCACCCGCCTGGCCCAACAGATGGCCTCACGCCGGGTGTCGCTGACCGCGATGTCTGGCCAGGCCAATGAAGGTGAACTCAAGGAACTGAATCTGATCCTCAAGGCAGACGTCCAAGGTTCCGTGGAAGCCATTCTTGGCTCCCTGGAACAGCTGCCGAAGGACGAAGTTCAGGTCAGGGTGCTGCTCTCGGCCCCGGGCGAAGTGACCGAAACGGACGTGGACCTGGCAGCCGCCTCCGGTGCCGTGATTGTGGGCTTCAACACCTCAATGGCCTCCGGTGCCAAGAAGGCCGCGGATGCAACAGGTGTGGATGTGCGCGATTACGACGTGATCTACAAGCTGCTGGAGGACATCCAGCTGGCAATGGAAGGTCTGCTCGAGCCCGAACTGGTGGAAGAAGCTCTCGGCGAAGCCGAGGTGCGTGCCGTGTTCACCATCGGCAAGAGCGCTGTGGCCGGTTGCTACGTCACCAGCGGCAAACTGCATCGCAATTGCCGGGTCCGCGTCCATCGCGGCAAGCAGATCGTGTTCGAGGGCGACCTCGATTCCCTGCGTCGCAACAAGGACGACGTCAAGGAAGTGGCCACCGGCTTCGAATGTGGTGTCGGAACCGATCGCTTCGCGAACTGGGAAGACGGTGACCGGATTGAGGCTTACAAGATGGTCACCCAGCGCCGCAAACTCACCACCTGAGGCAGATTCCCGCTGTGTCACCCCGTCGCGAGCCCCTGCTCTGGCTCCAGTGCCTGGCCCTCGGGGCCATTCCACTGGAGCTCCTGCTGATCAGGTTGCTGCTGGCGGGCGCCGATCCTGGCCCCGTCCCGGGAATCGAACGCCTGCTGCTCTGGGGGGTCGGTGTCGTGGCCCCCGCTGTCGCGCTCTGGAAACGACCGGCCGATTGGGGGTCACTGTTGTTGGTGCGCCGCCCCACCAACGGACGAGGGGCAGAGCAGCAACAACTCAGCAGCGCTCAGAGCAATCGGCTCAGCGGCTTCGGTGCTGTGACGGCAGCCGTGGTGCTTCTTCCCCTGCTGTGGTGGCTGGACGATTCCGCCGTTCTGGTGGGTGAATTCTCTCCGGTTTCCAGCCAGAGTCGCCTGGTCACCCTGCTACTGAGCACACCACTGCTCGCCGTCATCGTCTGGCAGGTGCAGCAACTGGTTCAGGCCTGTACCTGGCTGATCACTGATCAGATCCAGTCCGATGGAGATGGGAGCAGATTCAGCGCCAGTGAACTCACGCAGAAGCGGAGCAGTTTTGGCCTCCAAGTGCTGGAGCTGCAGCCTCTGAGCTGGCCGGATCCGGTGTCCCGATCCAGCACATCCCAACCAGACGACCCGTCAGTCAGCACTGCGGTGACAGCCGAACCAGATCAGGCTGGCGAAGAGAACAAAGGCACCGACCTGGATGCCGAGATCGCTGAGGCTGACCCGTCAGTCGCCACTGCGGTTTCGATCGAACCAGATCAAGCTGCCGAAGAGAGCGAGGGCGCCAGCTTGGATACCCAGGTCACTGAGCTCGACGCTGTCCCCAGCGGAGAGACGGAACGCCATGGTGAAGAGCCCCAGCCCAGCGGAGGCTCCGAGAGCGAACCAGAGAACCCGCCTGAAGCTCCGCCAGGGGGTGCGTGACTCCTGGAGCAGACGCTCCCGCATGGCCGGGTCGAGTCCCTGTTTCGGCTTCTGAGATTGGTTCAAGACAGCGGACCCGTGTTCCGCAAATGTTAAATTAGTTGCTTCGCCGATGTAGCTCAGCTGGTAGAGCAACGCTTTCGTAAAGCGTGGGTCGCCTGTTCAAGTCAGGTCATCGGCTTAAGAAATCATTGCCTGCCACTGCAATGGCGTCGATTCTCCTTAAACAGGGGAAATAGCGATTCGCCCATTTGGCGTGATGTTTGTCAATAATCATCCGATCCACCATCTCAACAAAGATGGAGGAGAGTCCTGGCTTGGATTGCTCGACGGCGTCTATGCAATTGCAATGACACTCATTGCAATTGAACTTCCTGAATTAATTAAAAGCCTCTACGAAGCCAGCCTAAAAGATACCGAATCCGGCTCATTCCTTAACGTCGTCACCATCTATGAATTCGTCGCCTACACCGCCACGTTTCTTTTACTCTATGAGATCTGGGCCTACCACAAAAGCATTGTCAGACTCGGTGGCATCAAACGCCTCGCTCAAAACCTGATCAACAGTGTGATTCTTGCGCTCACATGCCTAGGCGCAGGAAACATCATCCTGATCCTGAAAGCAAAAACAGCCGTTGCCCTGGAAGATTTTCAGCGCAACGTTGATCAGCACCAACTATTCAAAGACTGGGTCAACGTTCATCTCGAGATGTCGCTCGGAACCTTCGTGATGGTCGCAGTGATGTTTCTCTTGATGTCCTTACTGGCACGCTACAGCCGCAAGGATCAGCCCACGGGGAGTACTACTGCTACAGCCCTTCGCGTCCTGGAAATCGGAACACGCTGGCGCGCCATTTGCTTTTTAGGCTTTGTTCTTTATCACTGGGTCCCCGAAATCGTCACACAAGGTCAAAGCGAACCGATGGTTCCAGCAGGCATGATGATTTTGTTTTACATCATGGTCAATCAGATTCTTTACCCCCTGATTCAGAGCCGACGCAGGTAAGTCATGGACAGAGTGCTTGGATCTGTTGCAGCTCACACAACTGCTCGCCCGCTCGGACCCGACCATCGACGAGGTCATCCCAGGGCACGATCCAATGGCTGGATTGAACCTGCGCCAGCAGCTCAGCAGCATCGGGATTCGGCAGAACAATGACGGTCCTCTGCGTGAGATTGAGCCGCTCCTTGAGCCAAGGGGTGATCACGACCCGTTCCAACAACTCCTGATACGAGCCATCGGCGAGCGCTCGCTCAAAGCCGCGCTCAATCGCCACGGCCAGAGCCTCATTGCCCTGATTGACGTAAAAAAATCCAGCGAACGGATAGGCAATCAGAAGGTGAGGATCCATCACGAGGCTCTTGGACCAGGTCTTGGCCGTGCCCTCCTGGGACTGAACATCGGCAACACCCTGGGGAAACAAATCCACGCGCTGTTCAGACACCAGTCGGAACAGATTCGGTAATGGCGACGCAAAGGTGCGCAAGCCAGCCTGATCAAAAATCTCGAGCTCACTCCACCCCTGTCCCTGCAGCAAGGTGAGCCGGCTGAGGTCGTCCCGGTTCTGCACAACCGCAAGAGCAGCCAGCCGATTGCGATGGGTCCAACCCACCCGCAGCCCAAGCAAGCCGCCGGTGATCGGAATCGGGATGGCCCGCAGTCGAGCATTCAACGCTGGGCCAGCTCCGTAGACGCCCACCGTGATGGCCTGAGGATTCTCAACACCGCCGATGGCTCCAGTGGCCAAGGCATCCACCGCCGCATCCTGGGTCAGCGCAGAGGAGGTGAGTCCGATGGCATGGGGAACACCGCTGCGCTGCATCACCAACCGCAGCAGCTGAATCTTGAAATTGGTGTTGGTCTCCCCGCCCGCCCGTCCAAGCACCACCGGAATCGTGCCTTCGGGCAACAGGCTCACCTCCTCGGCCGTGAGGTCATGGAGCTGGTCCACCAACAGCCGCCCCTGGGAAAACCTGGGCCGCATCGCGATCAACGCAACCAGAAGGACAAGAGCACTGATCAGCAACGACAGCACGGTGCGATCACCGAAATGCGGGGACCGCTGTGGAGGTGAGGGCTGTGGAGGTGAGGGCGGTGGCGACATCAGGGAATGATCAGGTAAATACCAAACAGCGTGAAGGCCAAGTAACTGGGCAGCAGACCCAGACGCAACAGGTTGGAGACCCGGGGGGTGTAGTTACAAAGGTGGTTATCAATTAATTCGTCGGCCCCGACGACGTACAACACACCGAGGAAGACGATCAGCTGCAGATTGCCGATGAAGCCACTCATTGCTGTCACGGGCAGCTTGCTGGCGATGAACACGTAGTTGCCGCCAGCGGACACCACCGCAGCCAGAATCAGATCGTCGCGACTGCGGGTGATCAACAGGGACAGGCAGCACAAACCCACCGCAAGGATGTAACCGAGAAAGTCGGGGACGAACGCCAACAAACTCAGCCGCTCAATCGGAATCTGAAACACCACCGTGGGTTGCCGATGCAGGGAGAGGCCCGGGGCCTTCGCCATGCCCAGATCACTCATCAACGTGCGCTCTGACACGAAAGCACTGCTCTCATGGAGCTGCCATCCGGGCAGGATCAGACCGGGATTGTTGGGAAAGGCTGCGTCGTTGCCAACGCCCAAACCCACGGGCTTCAACGGATTGTTCAGGCCCACTTCGAGCCGCAGCACCTGTGCATCAAAGGGATACCGCGACAGTTCCCAACGCTGCACGATCTGGCTGCGCACCCTGTAAAGACTCCACTCGCCCTCAGCAACGCTCTGGCGACCGACCCGTTCAAAGCGCTGCAGATCTCCGTCGTAGATGCCATTCAGCACCACCAGGTCATCACTGGGGTTGGCCTCGGGCGGCCCCGTCCAGAGCGACCAGAGCAGAAGCTCCGCAGAAAAGCGGTTTTCGAGCAGGTCGAGGTCACTGAGGTTGGTGAGGTAGCCGCCAAGCTTGAGCTGCTCAGACGCAGGTCCCTGGCTGATCTCGACGGATGATGGGAGCTGTGCTGGCTGGGGCCGCTGGAGGGTCGCGATCGCGGGCCATTGCAGAGCGATCACCAACAACGCGCTGGACAACGCCAGAGCCAGGGCTCGGATCCAACCGCGACGGCACTGACCTGCTGGCAAGACAAGGCATCGGACCAGGCAGCCCCACGGTGGCAGCGACGGGCGAATCCGACCACCACTGCATACGATCGGCCCAGTCGACGCCGTGGTGGTGCCCATAACAGCGATCCGGCGCGGAGCCGCCATCAGTGGCCTGCTGCTGGTGCTCTTTCTTGTGGTTCACCTCGCCGGGCTGATCCCCAGCCTCACGGCACCGAGCCAGTTCGAGAGCTATGCCACTGGCTTGCACCACAGCAGCTGGCTGCCGGCGCTTGAAATCGGCCTGTTGCTGACCGTTGTCATCCATCTTGGCCTCACAGCGATCAAGGTCATCGCCAACCGCCAGGCCGGCAATGGGGCACAACTGAGCAGCCGCCGCGGGGATGGCATCGGAGCGCTGGCCGCGAGGGGCAAAGCCGTGGCGGGGGTGATCAGCCTGGGCTTTCTGATCGTTCACCTCAACCAACTGCGCTGGGCACGGCCCGCCGATGGCCTCGAACGGCAGCTGATGGTTCAGCTGCTGCAGAACCCACTGACCCTGGCCTTGTACGTCGCCGGTGCCCTGGCGATTGGCCTGCACTTGCTGCATGGCCATGAAGCAGCCCACCGCAGCATCGGCGCACTCACCCCAGCCAACGGAGCCGAACTCCGCCGTAACGGGCGTTGGCTGGCCCTGCTGCTCAGTGGTGGCTTTGTCCTGATCAGCCTGGGATTGGCCTTGGAGGGAGCGGCATGAGCGGCCTGCCCGACCCACGGATTCCCACAGGACCGATCGCGGGCGCCTGGCAGCGCGAACGCGAACAACTGCCTTTGATCAGTCCCCTGCGCAAACGCCAGATCGAGATTCTGGTGGTGGGCAGCGGCCTGGCCGGGGCCTCAGCGGCGGCCACGTTGGCGGAACAGGGCTACCGCGTGACCGTGCTGACTTATCACGACAGCCCCAGGCGCGCCCATTCCGTGGCCGCCCAAGGGGGCATTAATGCCGCGCGGCCCGTCGCCGTCGATGGCGACAGCGTGCAGCGCTTGTTTGCCGACACCCTTAAGGGTGGTGATTTCAGGGCCCGGGAGGCCGGCTGCCAACGCCTGGCGGAAATCAGCAGCGGCATCATTGACCAGTGCGTGGCCCAGGGCGTGCCGTTCGCCCGGGAATACGGCGGCAGCCTGGCCACCCGCAGCTTCGGTGGAGCTCTGGTCAGCCGAACCTTTTACGCCCGGGGCCAGACCGGTCAGCAGCTGCTGTACGGCGCCTATCAAGCGATGATGCGCCAGGTGGAGTTGGGCAAGGTGCGCCTGCTCACCCGGCGGGACCTGGTGGAGTTGATCACCGTCGATGGGGTCGCCCGCGGTGTGGTCACACGCCACGGTCTCAGCGGAGCGCTGGAGGTGCACACCGCCTCGGCCGTCCTGCTCTGCACCGGCGGGTACAGCAACGTCTATTTCCTCTCGACGAATGCGCTGAAATCCAACGCCAGTGCCCTCTGGCGCGCCCACCGCAAGGGGGCCCTGTTCGCCAATCCCTGTTTCACCCAAATCCACCCCACCTGCATTCCCAGCGGTGATGCCTTTCAGAGCAAGCTGACGCTGATGAGCGAGAGCCTCCGCAATGACGGACGCATCTGGCTGCCCAAACAGGCGGGTGATCGACGGCCTGCCGAACAGATCCCTGAACAGGAGAGGGATTACTTCCTCGAGCGGATGTATCCCACCTACGGGAACATGACGCCGCGCGACGTGGCCTCCCGGCGGGCTCGGGAGCTCTGCAACGACGGCCACGGCGTCGGTCCCGGCGGCCGCTCGGTGTACCTCGATCTCACCGCAGCGATCGAACGCGAGGGCAAGGACGCGATCGCCGCCCGCTACGGCAATTTGATGGAGATGTATGAGCGCATCAGCGGGGACGACCCTTACCGCACACCCATGCGGATCTATCCAGCCCCGCACTACACGATGGGCGGTCTCTGGGTGGACTATCAACTGATGAGTTCGATCCCCGGGCTGTTCGTGCTGGGAGAGGCCAACTATTCCGAACACGGAGCCAACCGCCTGGGGGCCAGCGCCTTGATGCAGGGGTTGGCCGACGGCTATTTCATCGCCCCAAGCACGGTCACGGCCTGGCTGGCCGCCACCCCCCAGCCCTCGGTCGATGCCGAGCACCCCAGTTGCCGTGAGGCACTGCACAGCGCCAAAACCCGCATCGCGCAACTGCTAGACATCCAGGGCAATACACCAGTGGATGCCTTCCACCGCCAGCTCGGCAGCGTGATGATCGACCGCTGCGGCATCAGCCGAGATGCTGGCGGTCTCCGCGATGGCCTGGGGGCGGTGGCGGCGCTGGAGCAACAATTTAGGAGCGATCTGCGCGTGCCAGGGGCGGCCGAAGGCCCCAACCCCGAACTCGAGAAAGCCCTGCGCGTGGCTGATTTCTTCGGGTTGGCCCAGCTGATGCTGCGTGATGCCCTGGCCCGTGAAGAGTCCTGCGGAGCCCACTTCCGCGAGGAACACCAGAGCGCAGACGGCGAAGCCCTGCGCGATGACGCCCACTTCGCCCACATCGCCGCCTGGGAGTTCAACCCCGACGGCGATCCGATCCGCCACAGCGAACCACTGCAGTTCACCCGCCTTCAACCCAGCACCCGCCGCTACACATGAAGCTCACCCTCGACATCTGGCGGCAGCTCTCCCCCGAGCAGCCGGGCCGCTTTGAACGCCACGAGCTGGACCGGGTCTCGGCCGACCTATCGCTGCTGGAAGCCCTCGATCAACTCAATGAACGCCTGATCAGTGCCGGGGAACGGCCGGTGAGCTTCGAGCACGACTGCCGGGAAGGCATCTGCGGCAGCTGTGGCTTTCTGGTAAACGGCCAGGCCCATGGCCCCAGAACAGCCACCTCGGTCTGCCAGCTCTATCTCCGGGAGTTCAAGGATGGAGACAGCCTCAGGCTGGAGCCCTGGCGCGCCAACGCCTTCCCCCTGATTCAGGATCTGATGGTGGATCGTTCAGCGCTGGACCGCCTCGTGGCGGCAGGGGGCTACTGCTCCACGGGAACCGGCCAGGCCCCCGATGGCAACGCGCTGCCGGTGGGCCGTGATCAGGCCAGCAGCGCCTTCACAACGGCCACCTGCATCGGCTGCGGCGCCTGTGTGGCCAGCTGCCGCAATGCCTCAGCCAGCCTGTTCGTCGCCGCCAAGCTGGCTCACCTTGGCCAGCTGCCCCAGGGTCAGCCGGAACGGGCCCAGCGTGCCAGGGCGATGCAGGAACGGATGCACGAGGAAGGCTTCGGCAGTTGCAGCAGCCATCTCGAATGCGAAGCGGTCTGCCCGCAGGAGATCTCCGCCGACTGGATCAGCTGGATGCACCGGGAACGTCGGAACTAAGTCGGGGGATCTCCCCTAATTTCAACAAGGTCACAGCGAGCAGCCCCATGGCTTCTGGACGACTCAGACGTCAACTGAAACGAACCCTGTTCGGATTGCTGGCGCTAATGAGCCTCTGGGTCTGGATCGGCCTCAGCGCCGTTCCAGGTCGGGCCACTGACGTCATCGTTGCCGAGCAACGTTTGACGGCAGGCCCCAGAACGGCCGAAGTCAGGCTGAAGGATCAACCGTTCTATGCGGAACTCGAAGCCTGGCGAGACCGATGGGAGAGGGGCTTTCTCGGGCAGGTTGTGGACACCAATCCCCGCGCAAGCCTGCTCAAGTTTTATTCGGCCATGGCCCGCACCGGCGAGTTGGTGCGCAGTGTTGAGCAGAACGCCACCAGCGAACCGGGCTGGCGTTGGAGTGCCCAATCCCGCCGCAAGATCCAAGAAGCGGAACGACTGTTCCAGTCGGCCGTCGAGACCATTGATGCCTCTGAATTACCGGAGAGCATTCGCGAAAACGCGCGGGAGGAAGCGGCACTCAAGCTGAAGGAAATCCTCGACTACGTGCTCGATCACTCCGAAGCACCGATCGAGATCCCGATCAAAACCGAAAATGGGTTCTGGCGACTGCCAGGATCCGTGATTGCCCTGGCGTCAAAACTTGAGGACGGAGCCGATATTCCCTATTACCAATTCACACAACGCACCCTCGACAATGTCGATGAGGTCTACCGCTTTGTCCTGGAGAACCGGGACCAGCTGGACCCCAGCGATGCGAATCCATTTGTCACTCCTCGGGGATACGCCACCTACACCTACACGCCGGGGTATCTGGTTCCTCCCAAGGTCTATCTGAAGCTGCCCCAGCACATTCAGACCTTCCTGGAATTCCCCCTCGGAGAGCAGAGCCTTCTGCAGGTGGTCCTGACCCTGATCGTGCTTGGGATCTATGGGCCGATTGTCGGTTTTCTGCTGACCCACTTCCTCAACACGCTTCGCTACAACAACGCTGGGATCAAGCAACGCAAAGGGCTGTTCTGGCGTCAGGAGAACACAGCATGGAGGCGTTTCCTGCTGATCGCCCCGATTGCACCGCTATCGATTATCAGCACCAATCTGATCGACAACAAGATCAACATCACGGGCTGGTGGCTCCGCCAGATCGACTTCTGCTTTGACCTGTTGGCTTACATCGCCTTCGGGGCCATGGTCGTCCTTCTGTGTGAAGCCCTGGGACGCACCGGATCCCACTGGGTTCTCAACTTCCGGCGCAGCAGTTCCGCCCTGGAGCGCAAGCGAATCGAGAACCTGCTGCTGCCGTTTTGCCGGTTCCTTGGGGCCATGACGGCCGTGATCGTGATCTATCAATTGCTGCTGCGGCTGGGCATGCCCAGCAGCACGGTGCTGGCCTTTTCAGCCGTGCCGGGCCTGGCGATCGGCCTCGGGGCCTCGAAGCTGCTGGGCAACATCTTCGCCGGCATTTCGATCCAATCCGATCGACCGGTCCGGGTGGGTGAGTTCTGCCAGGTGGGCGACAAACTCGGCTTCGTCAAACGCATCGGCCTGCGCTCGATTGAACTCTCGACGCTGTCAGCCAACGTCACCATTCCCAACAACAAGGTGGATGACACCACCATTGTCAATTTCACGCGCCGCACCCTTCGCTCTCAGTCCGGTGAGGAGCGCCCCATCCTCTCGATTGACTTCGACCTGAGGTTGCCCAGTGATCTCGGAATTGGACAGCTGAATGCCATCACAGAACGATGTTCCGCCTATCTGGAGGCATTGGACGACGTCTCCACCCATTCAGCCAGCTATCACGAAAACCCCAATGGAGTGATCAGCCTGACTGTGCTGGCGGAAGTGCACATCTCCAGCTGGGAGGAGTACCTGAGCATCAAGCAATCGATCCTCAGCGATATCAAACGGATCATCGCCTTTGTCGGAAAACTGAAGCAATCGATCAGCATTGCCCGCGACACCCCCCTCACCCTGATCGACCGCGTACCGGCGTTGATTGCCGAGGTGGTGAATCGCAACGACGGTCTGAGCCTCAACGTCTGCCGGTTGAGCGCCATCTCGGACTACAGCATCGATTTCATTGTGTTGGTGGAGTCCAGCTACGGGAACATCGGCGACTTACTGAATGCCCTGGCCCGAGTGAATCGAGACATCCTTGCCAGCTTTGCCGCCCATGGCATCGAAATCCCCCTGCCCACCAGCGTTGAAATTCAGAAGGCCACTCCATAGACCGTGGCCTCAACGCCAGCCCATGCCGCTGCCTTCACAGACCAATGCAATCACGCCGGATCTCCGCAAGAGCGGCAAGACCCCGGTCTGTGCGCTCCTGCCCCAGGCAGATCTCAGCGGACTGGATCAGCTGGATGCACCGCGAAAGCACCCGCACGACCTGAAGCAGGCGACACAGACGAACCGTCAGGGGACCCGCGCGTGAACGGGGATCTCCATCGCGGTGACGCTCCTGGTATCCGGGAGATCGCCAACACGGGGGCAGTACTCCTGAACAGTCCCATCGGCAATCCCCGCCCCCAGGAAGGTCTCCGCCATATGCCTGGCGCACTGGGATGAGCACCAGCTGGCTTGTTGGTAATGCTGACAGCGCATTTCCATCTCTTCAGCTGCTGTCAGTCAACCGGGAACCATCGGCTCGAGACTGAGGGCGGAAACAGCGGCGCATGAACGTTGCCTGAGCCGATTCAAGAGGGCTGCCTACAGCCCCGTCCCCACACATCCCCTGAGAATGCCGGGGAGGTCAGCGATCGCCTCAGCACCCCGGCCCTGACCATCGCGCTCCATGATCAAATCGGCTTGCAAACCGAGCAACAACGTCTGACACGGAAAGGCCTGGAGCTCAGCCGCCCGCTCCTGCAATTGCTCCGCCTGACGCAGCGCGAGGCTGCACCCAGAGCGTGAACCACCCTGCAAACACTGCCTGGACTGCTGCTCGACCCCAACCAGGGACTGGGCCATGGCGGCTGTGGGCAGCCCTGCGATGCGGACAACCATGACAAGGAACATCGGGCTCAGCCGCCACACAACGCGAGGTTCTGATTTGCTGAGATGATGCCGTAGCCCGACTGAACTTCTGTGTACACCGACTGGACCGCAATTGCTCTTCTGCTGTTCACAGCTGTCCCCCTGTTGGTCGTTGTGAGCACAGCCACATTCTTCGTGCTGCGCAACAAGCAGAAAGCACCGCTGAGCTGAACAACCCAGCGGATCACCCACAGGCTCAATGGGCCGGCTTGGTTAATTCGACCGAGCGGGCCAGTCCTGGCGTGAACGTGGCCCATGGTCGCGCTGACGCCGGGATGACCGCAGAGGGAATCTGTCCATGGCCGAGGCAGGTGAGGCAGGTGCGAAAACGCTGATTGCTCACGCGCTGTGTGCCGCTGCCCCCACAGATGGTGCAGGTGGACATCGGAGAGGGTGTGAAAGATGTCTTCAGTGTGCTGGGAGTTGCACACAACAATCCCAAAACCATCCTTAAGAATGGGGCGCTTAGCCTCTCAATCAGGTCAATTCGTGCAAAACGGCCCGCGCTGAGCACCGGGTCCCCGAGGGCACCAGGCCCAGGCCAGCGGCCAACAGACCGATCACATCCGCCGCATCGGCACCCCGATCGATCCAGGGCTGCAGGCCTTCACGGCTGTCCCGCTTGGACAACTTCTGCCCCGCGTCATCAGTGACCAACGGCGCGTAGTGGAACCTGGGCGGCGCCGCATTCAAGGCAGCAAACACACTGCGCTGAGGGGCTTCCGCTTCGCGAAGATCCTCTCCACGAACGACATCGGTGATGCCGGAGCGCAGGTCGTCCAACACCGTGGCCAGTTGATAGGCCACAAACCCATCGGCCCGGCGTACCACCACATCGCCACTACCCTCGGGATCCTCGGCCGGCACAC
>JBMZMY010000046.1:0-13012 GCA_049619435.1 Synechococcus sp. | reverse complement strand
AGGCGGTGCTGACGGCATCCAGGGATCCCGGCAGAACAAAGACGAAGGTTCCGTTGGCGACACCCGCTAAACAGCGGCTCTGCAACGTGCTTGTGCCGATGCTCTCGAACGACAACACCCGGAACAGTTCACCGAAGCCGTCGATCGTCTTGTCAAGCAAAGGGGCCACCGCTTCCGGTGTGCCGTCGCGTCCGGTGAGCCCCGTTCCCCCACTGGTGATCACCACGTCGACCGTCGGGTCGGCGATCCAGCGGCTCAGCTCAGCTCGGATGCGGTAGCGATCATCCGGGCATAAGGCGCGCTCCCGGAGCTGATGGCCGGCCGCCTGAAGGCTGGTTTGGAGTTGATCTCCGCTTGCATCGTCCGCCAGGGTTCGCGTGTCCGAGATGGTGAGCAGAGCGATGGCGAGGGTCACGGCACGACCGCTGATGGCCAGGACGCTAGAACCATCGCAGACGGGACGCTGGGATGCTGCGGGTGCTGCTGTTTGCCTCGTTGCGCGACCGGGCTGGTTGGGGCGAACGCTCGGTTCCGCTTGGTTCGGGTGCGATCTCAGCTGCGCAGTTGTGGCGTCAGCTGGACCTGGGCTCGATGGAGGGCATCAGCGTTGCTGTGAATCAGGAGCTGGTGGGCGCCGATCAGCTGCTGCAGCCTGGTGACGAGCTCGCCTTTCTGCCACCGTTCACGGGTGGTTGAACGGGACGGTCGAACGGTGGATCAGCTCCGGGGGAATCGATGGGTCGAGGTGCGCTCCAGTGCGTTTGATCCATGGCTGGAGCTGGGTCGTTGGCAGGGTGATGCCCCGGCCTGCGCGCTGTTCGTGGGTCGTGTGCGTGGGACGGCCATGGATGGCCGGCCGTTGCAGGCCCTCGAGCTGGAACACGCTCCGGGGATGTGCGAAAAATGGATTCAGGCGATGGTCGAGCGGTTGCAGCAGGAGCATGCGGCTGGTCCGGTGCTGGTGTTGCACCGCGTGGGTCGGTTGCTGCCCGGTGAGCCGATCGTGCTGGTGGCCGTGCAGGCGGACCGTCGTGGTGCGGCCCAACGCTGTTGTTCGGCTCTGCTCGAGGAGTTGAAGCACCATGCACCGTTTTGGAAGCGGGAATGGTGTGCTGATCAGGGGACTTGGCTGACCGGCAACACCCCACTGTGAGTGTCCGTCCTGGGGTGCAGTAACCGGTAGTTGAGCGCTTTGAGTCGGTCGTTGCGGATCCGACGACTGCAAACCTGAGGTGTGGATCCACCGCTCCAGCGCACCGGGGCCAGGTTTTGTCCGCTCAGGCTCCGGTGGATCAAGTCCCTCAGTCGGATCGGTTCGTCATTCACCACATTCACCACGCCGGTCCAGCCGCCATCGATCGCGGCCAGCAACGCTCCAGCGGCATCCTCCACATGCACCCAGTTGCTGTAGTGCTGTCCTTCCCCGGGTTGTTTGCTGCCTGCCAGACCTTTCAACCGATCATCGATGACCCGGCCAGGTCCATGCAGGGCGCCGAGTCGAAGGATGCAGACCCGTCGGTCGGTGATGCCAGCCAGGATCCGCTCACTGTCCAGCAGCACCGCCCCATGGCCAGGGCCCGGATCCGGAGGTGTTGTTTCGTCCACCCAGCCGCCGTTGGCATCGCCGTACACCGCGCAGCTGCTGGTGTAGAGGATCTGTTCGAGATCGGGCAACCGTGGCAACAGCGACGTCAGGCAGGCCAGGCTGTCGACGAAGGTGCTGCGGTAACCATCGGCATCGACTTGACGATTCCCCTTCGGTCCCAGGCTGACGACGACGACGCGGCTGTTCTTCAGTGCAGCCATCAGCTGGTCGGGGTCCGTCGCGTCACAGATCACCGCGGAGTCGGCCAAGGTCTGCAGCTCGCCGAGCCGTTCGCTCCGGGTTGTGGTCAGGCACAGGGGCCATTGCGCGCGTCGGGTCTGCAGGCGTTGGGCCAGTGCCGTGCCGACATAGCCGCATCCGACGATCGTCAGTGTCATGGCCCTTCCGGACGAAGGCTCGACCCTAGGGAGAGCGGGATCAGGGTGCTGATGGGGGAGCGGTCATGACGGATCAGTGGACCTTGAACCGGCTCAATTTCGAAGGCTGCTGGCAGGGCCGTGCCTCATGGTTTGGACGCGATGCAGATGGTGTTCTTGATTTGACGTCGCCGATGCAGGTGATCGACCCCACGACCTATGCGATCAGCTTCAGCGATCCGGACACCGGGGTGTGGGATGGCTCTGGCCTGTTCTTCGCGCCGGGTGGAAAGGCGACCTACGCGATCAGCCGCTCCAGCTACAACGCCGGTGGCGGCTGTTGGCAGTTCCCCGGTGCCGGAGGCCAGTCGAGCCTGATCTGGGATCGCCAGGGCCGTCGCTTCGGCCACGAGATCAATCTGTTTCAGGGGCGCTCCCGCTCGATGCTGGTGCTGCTCTGGGAACCGGATGGAGCCTCCTGGTCACTGCAGCGGGTGGGAGCGGTGGCGTTCCGCTGTCGCCATGCCGCCGCACGGGACCCTGACCGTCCCACGTGCGGGACACCTGAGGCACTGCTGGCCCCGTTGCGGGGATGGACAGGCACCCTTCAGAGCGTTGTGCCAACGCCTGGTGCTGCGGGCCAGGTCACTGCAGCGCAGCCGGTGGTCTTCGCGCCTGAGTCGTTCTTGCGCCACCCCTGTTCGGCGGTCTTCCCCGATGGTCTGGTCGCCTCTATTCCTGAACGGTTGCCGGAGGGGCCCTTTCAGCTGGAGATTGGGGCTCTGCTGGCTCCGGACCTGTTTCAGCAGATCAGCATTCAAGTCAATGCAGCAGGGCAGCTGACCTGCTGGGAACGTCGGCGCTTTCAGCCGCCGTCGGCCTGACGCCAACGTCTGGCTTCAACGCACACCCGGTTCAGAACAGACGCTGACGGATCAGTTGAGCCCACAACGATGTGCCGGGCTCGAGGGTTCCTGCGTCCGCAGGAATCTCGAGCAGCAGATCCGCCTGTTGCAGCGAGCCGATCCGTGATGAGGCCTGGGAGCCGTCAATCCGGGCGAGCAGCACGCCCTGGTCGCTGGTCTCCAGCCTGGCCCGGGCCAGTTCGGGCCGTCCCGGCCGTCGGGTGAGCCGATCGGCCAGCACCACCTGCAACCTGGGGAACAGCTCCGGGGTGGTCTGGCCTTCCAGACGTTGCAGAGCTGGCCAGAGCAGTTGCAGGGCGGTGATCGCGGCGGCGACCGGATTGCCCGGAAGGCCAAAAAAGGGAACGGCCTGGCCCAGTCGACCGAAGGCGAACGGGCGACCCGGACGCAGGAACAATTTCCAGAACGCCACCTCGCCGAGTTCAGCCACCAGGGGGCGGATCCAATCGCTGTCGCCTGCCGAGACCCCTCCGGTGCTCACCACCACGTCACAGCTGTCGGCAAGGGATTGCAATGCTGCGGACAGAGCGTCGGGTTGATCGGCCACGACCCTCCGCTCGCTCACCGTTTGTCCGAGAGAGCGAAGCATCGTCTCCAGCAGGGTGCTGTTGCTTTCCCAGATCGCGCCCGGGGGCCGTGGACTGCCTGCGGGAACCAGCTCATCTCCGCTGATCAGCAGGCCAATCCTGGGCTGGCGGTACACCAGCAGCTCAGCGATTCCGCATCCCGCCAGGCGCGCCAGATCCGCCGGCCCCAGCCGTTGCCCCGGTTGTAGCAGCAGATCACCGCGGCCGCACTCGTCGTCTTCGCCACGGATCCAGGGCCGATCCGAGGCGTCCTTCACCAGGGTGAGCTTGGTGCCTTCGACCTGCATCAGTTCCTGGGGCAACACCCAACCGGCACCGTCTGGAAGTGCGGCGCCGGTGAGGATGCGAATCGCTTCGCCGGCCGTGAGCGCGCCAGAGAAGGGCTGGCCTGCAGCGGAGCGGCCGATCAACACCCAGCGGTCACCACGGTTGGGTTGGTTGGCTTGGCCCAAGGCGTAGCCGTCCATGATCGAGGCTCGGAAGCCAGGCACGGCATCCGCTGCGTGCACCGCGGTGGCACTGACGCGTCCCAGGGCTTCAGCCAGTGGCAAGGGCTCTGTGCCCTGAAGCGGCTCGATGCTTGCCAGCACCTGTTCGCGTGCGTTCTGCAGCGGCAGGCCTTCCCGCCCGTAGGGCTCAGCGTGACCAGACACCGTTGCGACCCCCTTCTTTGTGCATCAACTGAATGGCACCGATCGTCATGCCGGGATCGATGGCTTTGAGCATGTCGTAAAGGGTGAGAAGGCCGACAGAGACGGCTGTCATCGCTTCCATTTCCACGCCCGTGCGCCCTGTGGTTCGGCAACGGCAGCTGAGCACCAGTCCCGGGAGGGAGGCGTCGATCTCGATGCTGACGTCCATGCCGCTGAGTGGCAGCGGGTGACACAGCGGGATCAGTTCCCACGTCCGTTTCGCCGCTTGGATGGCGGCAATGCGCGCGGTAGCCAACAGATCACCCTTTGGCGTCTCCCCGCGTCGGATCAGTTCAAGCGTGTCGGCCTGCATGCTGATGTTGCCCTGGGCATGGGCTTCGCGTCGGGTGCTCGGGCGGTCACCCACCTCGACCATGTGCACCTCACCGGCTTGGTTGAGGTGACTGAGGTTGTTGCTCATGTTCAGATCATGGTCACGGTGCCGCTGCCGATGTCGAAATAGGCCGAGCGAATCACCACCGCTTCGGCCTCCACGGCCTCAGCCAACAGTGCACTGCGCTCGGTCAGCTGCTCGGCGCTGCGGCGGGCGTTGGTGCGGATCGCTGCGTCGAGGCTTTGTTCCGCTGGGCCATTGGCCCGGATCGGTGCCAAGAGCTCGTCCAGGAGTGGTGTCAGGGGAGTGCTGCTGCGGGCGGCTGTCACGGCACCGCAGCCGCTGTGGCCCATCACCAGGATCAGAGGGGTCTTCAGGATGCTGACGGCGTATTCCAGGGAGGCAATCGCTTCATTGAAGGCGGTGTTGCCCGCGCTGCGGATCACGAACAGGTCGGAGGGGACGGCATCAAAGATCCATTCCGGTGCGACACGGGAATCGGCACAACAGAGCACCGATGCCCATGGGGCTTGTCCGGTTTTGAGCGCACTGGACGGCAGGACGCAGTTATCGCGCCAAAGCGCTGCCATGGCGCGCGTGCGCCCATCGGCATCGACTGCGGCATTGCTGGCTTGCCAGGCCGCAGCAAACCGTGCGTTCCCCTGTTGAAGGGCCTTGAGTGGATCCGCTGGATGGCAGGAGCGCAGATCAACCGCCGCGGCTGCGGCCGATGGTTGGTATCCCAGCAGCCCCGTGGCTGTCAGGCCGCAACCGAGCAGAAACGAGCGGCGGTTGAACACGGGGCGGTGTTGGCTGGGAAGTTTTAGCGGTCGCCCAGGGTGGACCACAGCGTGGCTTCGGAGCCGACGACCGGCTCGACGTTGGCACGGGGTGCCGGAGTAGCTGCCACAGAAATCTGCGTGCTCAGGTCGCGATCGCCGAGGGCCGACCACATGGCCGCTTGGCCGGCAATCACGGGTTCGACGTTGGCTGTGGGTGTTTGTTGACCCTTGGTTTGGCTGTTAACCAGCTGAACCGCGAGGGATCCCACAATGAAGGCGCCCAGAAAACCGGCGGCGATGGTAATGGGGCTGCGGCCCGCTGAAGAAACGCTATGGGTCACGACTGATGCCGATGAATCGACAATCAGTATGGAAACGAATGGTGTGAATTGCTACCGAAGGGGTTGAATCCTGTCGCGGATTTAACAGTTTTTACGAATCCGATTCCTGGATCGTTCTCTGAGGCACGGCTTTCAGAAACAACCCAGCCGTGTGAGAACCCCAGAAGCATTCCCAGAGAAAGAGCGAAGCGCACGACGTATTGCTTTGGTAGAGATAATTTCGGCGGCGATGGACATTTTTTTTGTTGCCAAAGGCACCAAGCTTCAAACTGGTTTTGTTCTGGATGGAGGCGTGAACAAGATGGTTCTTCAATCCGATGTCGCGCGTCATTGTTTTGCCTTTGAACAGGATTTCATTGGCACCTGGCGGTGCATTCCACTCTGTGTTCGACGCAAGCTCGATCTGATCGGCTTGAAGCTGAAACTGAGTCATTGGTTGGCCCTCAGTCAGGTGCAGCGACAGGAGCTCGTTGACTGGGGTGATGATGCTGCTGCCTTGGCTCAGCTCGGCGACCATCTCCGTCGCTGCACGGCGGCGATGGCCGATGGGATGGCCGCTGACCTCCCCCCTGCGGTGGACGCGGCATGGCAACAGGTGGAGTGTGTTCCGGACGCCATTGCATCAGCCGCTCAGCTGCATGGCGTGGCGTTGACTCTCCAGCGCTGGGCGTCGATGACCGAGCTCGAGCGCTTCGCCTTTTGCAAGCTGGTGCGCCCCGGACACGACCACCACAACCTGGAGGCCGCCTTCAGCGAAGTGCTGGGGTGAGCAGCCGTCGCAGCGCGTTCAGGCGTCCTTTTTCCTGTTCCGCTGGTTTAACCACCGAGACGGCCGGTGCCACGATCACAGCACAGGCTTTCAGCTCCGGTTGCTTCGAGACCGGACAGGCCTCGTCGTGCATCAGGGTGTTGGCTTCGCAGGCCTTGTCCTGGGTGAAACCCCAGTGCATGGGCAGGAACACCGACCCCCGCCGGATGCGGTCCGTCACCTTCACCGTGGCGGTGAGATGGCCGCGGCGGGAGCTGATGGCGGCCAGTTCGCCATGGTTCAGCTTGAGCTCCTGGGCATCGCTGGGATGAATTTCCAGCAGCGGTTCGGGATGCTGCTTCATCAGGCGTTCCACTTTCCCGGTGCGGGTCATCGTGTGCCATTGGCCCAGGTATCGGCCCACCGTGAGCACCAGCGGGTACGTGTCGCAGGGCGGTTCCGCGAGGCCGAGCGGCTGGTCGGTGCTGAAGCGTGCCCGACCGCTGGGTGTGGCGAAGTGGTGGTCGGTGTACAGCCGTTTGGCTGCTGTGTCCGGCGTGCTGCCGCTGGGATACGGCCATTGCTGCGGACCTTCCGCATGGAGAAGTGCGTGGCTGAGGCCGCTGACGTCGCAGAGTCGTCCCCGGGTCAATTGGGTGAACTCGGCGTAGACCTCCGCCGCGGAGCTGAAGCTGAATTGCTCGGTGTGCCCCAGACGGCGCCCCACCTCGGCGAAGACGGCCCAGTCCGGTCGGCTGTCGCCGAACGGCCTCCGGTAGGCGGGGCAATAGGTGACGCGCCGTTCGGAGTTGGTCATGGCTCCGTCCTTTTCGCTCCACTGGGCCGCCGGCAGCAGCAGGTGGGCGTAGTGGGAGGTTTCTGAATCGGCGTAGGCCTCGCTCACCACCACGAGAGGGCAGTTGGCCATTGCTTTCTTGACCCGATCCAGGTCCGGCATGCTCACCAGCGGGTTGGTGGCCGCCACCCACCAGAGATCGAGCTCCCCCCGCTCCATGGCTTCCACCTGTTGCCAGGCGGCGAGGCCCGGGGTGGAGGCGATGCGGCCAGCTGGGAGCTGCCAGGCCTGTTCCAGCTCGGCTCGTTGCTCCGCATTGGTGACAACGCGATACCCGGGCAGCAGATGGGCGAGCCCGCCGGCTTCGCGTCCACCCATGGCGTTGGGTTGGCCCGTGAGGGAAAACGGGCCCGCTCCTTCCTTGCCGATTTGGCCGGTGAGCAGATGCAGGTTGATCAACCCCTGCACCACGGCCGTTCCTTCACGGCGTTGGTTCACGCCCATCGACCAGAGGCTGAGCACCTTCTCGCGCCGGTGGAACAGAGCCGCCACGTCCCGCAGGCGTTTTTCGGGGATGTTGCAGAACAACGCCACCCGTCTGGGCGTCCAGCGCGCCGCCACATCAAAGAATGCGTCGTAGTTCTCGGTGTGGTCGTCGATGAAGGCGGGGTCCTGGCCGTTCTCGCGCAGGATCAGGTGGGCAATGCCGTGCAGCAGCGCCAGGTCGCTGCCCGGGGCAATCGGCAGGTGGATGTCAGCGGCTTTGGCGGTGTCGGTCCGGCGTGGATCAACCACCACGATCGTGACGCTGCCTGGGTTCTTGCGTTTTCGCTTCAGCAGCCGTTGGAACAGCACCGGATGGCACTCGGCGGTGTTGGTGCCAATCAGAAACGCCACCGTGCAGTGGTCGAGGTCCTCGTAGCTGCAGGGGGGACCATCGGAACCAAGGCTGCGGGTGTAACCCGCCACGGCTGAGCTCATGCACAGCCGCGAGTTGGCGTCGAAATTGTTGGTGCCCAGGGCGCCTTTCAGCAGTTTCTGGGCCAGGTAGTAATCCTCGGTATGGAACTGACCGGAGCCGTACATGGCAATGGCATCGGCGTTGCCGCGCCGGGCCAGACTCGCCTGGATCTGACCGGTGATTTTGTCGAGGGCGTCGTCCCAGCTGATCGGCGTGAAGTCGTCCTCGAGGGTCTGGCGGAACAGGGGTTGGCGCAGGCGCCCTCGGGCCAGGGTTTCGCCGACGGTGGCGCCCTTGATGCAGACCTGGCCCAGGCTGGAGGGGTGGGTGCGATCGCCGCGGGCGGTCCACATCGGGTTGCCCTCTGCATCCCGTTTGACGGCCTCGCCCTTGACGGCTGGTGGCAACAGTTCCAGACCGCAGCCCACACCGCAGTAGGGGCACTGGCTGCGCACGCTGCGGGGTGAGTTGGTCATGCAGGAACGAAAGAAAGAACAAAACCCGGAGCCGAAGCTCCGGGTCGTTGTGCAGCGACAGGGTGCTGCGGAGGGTGATGAATCAGGCGGTTTCGCCTTCGTGCAGGTCTGCGAAGGACCCCTTGGGCTCCTTCAGGAAGAAGAAGCAGAAGAAGGCCACGATCAGACCAGCCACGCCCAGGATCTGGAAGAAGGCACTGTTGGAAGCTGCGATCACCTCGGGGGTGGGCTCGCCGCCGCCGCCCATCCACATCGGCAGGAGGCTGAAGATGGTCAGGTAGGTCACAGCACCAACGTTGCCGTAGGCACCCACCAGGCCGGCCACCTGACCGGTGACGCGACGCTTGACCAGCGGCACCAGCGCGAAGGTGGCGCCTTCACCGGACTGCACGAAGAAGGAGGCGAGCATGGTGATCACCACAGCAACGGCAATGCCTGTGGTGCCGGAGAAGGTGCCCGGCTTGATCATGCTCATCACCAGGTAGCCCACGCCGAGGCCGGCGGTGAGGAAGCCCATGGTGTTCTTGCGGCTGCCGACGCGGTCGGAGATCAGACCGCCGGCAGGGCGGGCGATCAGGTTCACGAAAGCGAAGCAGGACGCCAGGATTCCGGCGGTGGCCTTCGGCAGATCGAAGGTGGTTTCAAAGAAGGTGGGCAGCATCGAAACCACGGCCAGTTCGGAGCCGAAGTTCACGATGTAGGTGAGCTCGAGGATCGCTACCTGGCGGAACTCGTAGCGGTCTTCCTTGGGATAGACCTTGTTGCCGAGGATCAGGTCGCGGTTGGTGCGAATGATTCCCCAGGTTTGGAAGGCAAACCAGACGGCGACGGCAGCGAGGGCCAGGGGGTAGGTGCTTGCGGTGAGGAAGCCCACCTTGGAGAGGCGCCAGCAGAGCACGCAGAGGATGGCTGCGAAGGGCACGTTCATGCCCAGCAGACCCCAGAAGTCGCGCATGGAGGTGACTTCCAGGCCGGCGGATTTCGCCGGGCGCTGGTACGTCTTGCCGGGGGGAGTGTCGGTGACGTTAAAGAAGTAGAAGAGGCCGTAGACGGCGGAGACGATGCCGGTCAGAGCGATGGCACCGCGCCAGTTCAGAACAGCGCCGGTGGGCAGTTCGAAGCCACCGGAGAAGGAGAGGAAGCCGGCGAGGGCCACCATGGTGAGGGCGGAGAAGGCGGAGCCGAAGTTGCCCCAGCCGCCGTAGATGCCTTCAGCCAGGCCGATTTCCTTGGGCGGGAACCACTCGGCCACCATGCGGATGCCGATCACGAAGCCGGCGCCGACGATGGAGAGCAGCAGACGGGCCACCACCAACTGGTTGAAATCCTGAGCGGATGCAAACAGCAGGCAGGGAATCGCCGAGAACACCAGGATCGAGGAGTAGGTGATCCGGGGTCCGAATTTGTCCAGGAGCATGCCGATCAGCACGCGCGCTGGAATGGTGAGGGCCACATTGCAGATGGCTACGGTACGGATTTGACCGACATCCAGGCCCAGATCCGCTTTAACGGTGGTCGCTAAGGGAGCGAGGTTGAACCAAACAACAAAGGTGAGGAAGAAGGCGATCCAAGTGAGATGAAGCGTTCGATATCTCCCTTGGAACGACCAAAGATCGCCAAGCATTTCTAAAGTGAGTGAGCGCCCCGAGGTTCAAAAATGTGCTTTGCCTGGGGGTGGATCTGGGCGGTCAAAAAGTAAGGCCGCTAACCAAAACACTCAAAGCGTTCACGCTGCTTCTTTTCGTCATCGCTGTTACTAAAAACAGCTGGTTTGTGCTCTGGTAAGCATTAATCGGTCTAATGGCTGTGATTAGAAAAAATGGCTCTGTCCTGGTTGGTAGTGATCGTTACTCCGCTCCAATCCGCTGACTGCTGATGAATGTCCATGGAGATCGGTCATTCCCGCACTGCCTTCAAGCCTTGGTTTTGGCTGGGGGGATCAGCCGGCGCATGGGGCGGGATAAAGCCTTGCTTGCCCATTCCAGCGGTGGGGTGTGGCTGACGGCAGTCGTGCAGGTGTTGCAGCAGATGGGTCTTCCGGTGACGGTGCTGACCCGTCATTCCACCCATGTCGCTCTGTTGGCTGATCGCCGCGATGTCGGTTTGGTGCTGGAGCCGGAGCCCTGGGAGGGGCCGTTGCTGGCCTTGTCGAAGGTCCTGTCGGAGCGGGCGGACGCGCCCTTGCTGGTCTGTCCGGTTGACATGCCCCAGTTGACCGCGCCGATCCTTCAGATCCTGATCGAGGCATGGGTCACTCAGCCCCATACTGTGGCGGTGGCCGACGATGGCGTGCGCCTGCAACCGTTGCTGGCGATCATTCCCTCTGGCGCTCCGTTTCAGCCGATCCTGCAACGCTGTGTGGAGTCGGGGGAGCGCCGATGGCTCACTTGGTTGGAGCAGGTGCCGTACCAGCGGGTGACTTTGCCAGCCGAGGCCCTCCGGAATGTCAACCGACCTCGAGATCTGGCAGCGTTGAATCCATGAGCACTGCGTCATCGCTGGCCGACCGGCATCGGCGGCCCTTGGGGGTTCTGCGACTGTCCTTGACGGGGCGATGCAATCTGTCGTGTCCGTACTGCTGCCCCGATGACGCTGACCCGCCGGACCTCCTGACCCTTGAGCAGCAGCTTCGGCTGATTCGTGTTGGGTGTGACCTCGGCGTTCACACCCTGCGGTTGACCGGTGGTGAACCGTTGCTTAGCCCCCGTTTGCTGCCGCTTCTGCAGCGGTTGGCTGAAGGACGTGCCACGCCTGCTCACCCTTTTCAGGGATTGCGTGACGTGGCCCTAACCACGAACGGAGTGCTTTTAAACGACGCACGGGCCAGCGCTCTCTCGGCCGCTGGTCTGGACCGGATCACGATCAGCCTGGATGCCGTGGACGGGCTGTTGGCAGCACGGATGGCTGGTCTGCGTGGGGGCGTCGAGGCTGGTCGGCGTCTTGTTGCACAGGTGCTGGCGGGGTTGGAGGCGGCCCGTGCCGCGGGCTTTGACCCGCGTTCCGGTGCCCTGAAGCTCAATGCGGTGGTCCAGCGCGGCGTTAACGACGACCAGCTCCTGCCTTTGGTGGACCTAGCGCGACAGCGCCAGGTGGAACTGCGCTTGATCGAATACATGGATGTGGGCAACCGCAATGGTTGGAGCCTTGAGCAGGTGGTGCCTGCGGCGGAGATGATCCAGCGCATCCACACACGCTGGCCGCTTGAGCCGATCGGCCGCAGTGTCGGTGGTACGTCGCATCGTTGGCGCTTCCGTGATGGAGGCGGCGTCATCGCTGTGATCGCGTCGATCACGGAGCCGTTCTGCGGGGATTGCAATCGCCTGCGTGTGACCGCCGATGGTCAGGCCTTCACCTGCTTGTTTGGCTCCAGCGGGCTGGATGTCCGACCGCATCTCCATACGGACGATCAGCTCCGGCAGTGTCTGGTTGGCCTTTGGCGCGATCGGATCGATCGCTACAGCGAAGAGCGGGCCGAGATGTCATCGGCTCAATCGCATGCAGAAATGGCGTACTTAGGCGGCTAAATCGTTGCAGGTGCCACCGTTTCGCTGCCAAAACCCCGGTACAACCGGGCCAGCATTCGGGTTTTGATCTGACCCATCGGTGATGTTTGAGCTGCTCCCCTACGAACGCTTTCGAGATACCCCGTCGGTGCGGTTTTTCGATGTCACCGTCGAGACGTCGAATGCCCGGGATTTGGTGATCCACAGCGGACCAGCGGTTAGTCCGCCCGATGCGGCGGATAGCGGAGCCTGGCAGTTTTATCTGCATCCCCATCAGGAGGACAATCTCCTTGCCGCTAGCGGTGGTCGCACCTTTTTTCTGGTGAACCTGGCCTGGGAGCAGCCGTTCCACATCGTTCGCTTAGAGAGTGGTGGCGACATCCTGCGCATCCCACCGGGCACCTTTCATCGTTCGATTTCTGATCCCGATGGATCGGTGGTGCTGAACCAGGCGGTGCGGGCGGAGGGAGCGTCGCTTGGGCGTGAATTCCGGGTGTACAACAGTGCGGAGATTCCAGCCTTGATGGCGGCCACGTCGACGGAGGCACCGAAGCCATGGCTCCATGGCGTGGAGCCCATTCTTCAGGCGGCTTGAAGGTGTCGTCCAGGGGTGGCTGGAAGGCAGTCCTCCTCGACCACGCTGATGCACCAATCCAAGGTGTTGTGAATGTTGGCCGGTCCGCTGAAACTGCCGCTGATGGCTGCCGTCAGATCCGGTTGGGATGAGGAGGCGAGCACCACATCGCGTTCATTTACGTCGCTGCCGGCACTGGGGTCGAAGACCCGCCATCCTGCCCCTGGCAAGTACACCTCAGCCCAGGCATGGAGGTCGTAGTGCGCGGGCGCAGGATCGAGCAATTGATACCCACTCACGAACCGCGCCGGCAGTCCAACCACCCGGCAG
>JBMZMY010000045.1:0-13237 GCA_049619435.1 Synechococcus sp. | reverse complement strand
CTCAGGATGGTGAGGTGTCGTCGGATGCAGGGGATGAGGCCGTTGCCGACAGCGAAGAGGCCACAGCAGAGGCTCAAGAGGAGAGTGAGGACTCAAACGCTGAGGCCCAAGCCGATAACGAGGAGACGGCCGCCGATGCTGAATCCGAGGGCGATGGTGGTGAGGAGAGCGATGACGGCTCGGCCAGCACAACGGCCGATGCTGATCAACCCCGCTCCCCAGTAGTTGCTGTGACCCGTGTCAGCGCTGAACAAGCATCCCGCAACCTTGCGGCCGGTGATGCGGTGTCCACCCAACGGGCCGTTCAGGGCTTGAATCTTCCTGAGTTGTCCGGGCGCTCAACTCCCAGTGTCCAGAGCATTTCCGGCTTCCTTCAACAGCTCAGACAGCAGGTCGCGAATCCTTAGTGCCGTGGTGATCTCTTCTGTACTTTCTGCATCTGTTCTTATGAGCTCGATCAACATCCAACAACGCACTCAGGCCCGATCATGGCGTCGCTTTTTATTCAACAAACGCCGGCGATGCAAATCCTTGCTGCTGGCTCTCCTGGCTGTGGGTTGTGGTCTCGCTCCGGCCCACGCCCAGCGTGCGTCCTTTGATTCCAGTCGCTACAACCCAGCCGTTCTGCATGTTCGTTTCACGCCTGCAGAAGGCCGCACGACCTCGGACGAAACCGATGCGTTCCTTGATCTCACCTTGATCCCTGCATCAGGTGCTGTTGAGGGTGTTCGTGCTGAGTTGTCTACTGCTGATTTCCGCCAGCAATTGGCCAGGTTGTACAAGCAGTTATCTCGTCTGGAGTCCCTGCGGATCGAGGATCCTTCCGCACCATCGCGTCAGCTGTATGAGTTGATTTTTGGTGGCCTGGCCGACGTTATTCAGCGGGAACAAATCACAACCTTATTGATTTCAGCTGATCGCGGTCTTCAAGCGGTTCCCTTTGCTGCCTTAAGTGATGGTCAGCGGTACTTCGGTGATCGCTATGCCTTTGCGATCACGCCATCTCTGGCACTGATGGATTTTGAAACGCAACCCGTCAACCAAGATCGGATGCTGGCGTTGGGTGCCTCAGAGTTCAAGGGGCTGGCGGAGTTGCCGTTGGTTCCGCAGGAAATCCGTCGGATTGGTGATGCGGAGAAGAAAGATCTCTTCCTCAATCAAGAATTCACCTTGGATGCTTTGTTGGATAAGGGTGGGGAACCCCGTTACGACAAACTCCATGTGGCGACCCACGCTGAATTCAAGCCTGGTGGCCCGGCCTCATCCCAACTGCACTCAGGCGTTGGCCCGGTCTCGATGAAGGAGTTGGCCCGTTTGCGTAAGAAGCGTCAAGGTGTCCCTCTGGATCTGGTGGTGTTCAGCGCCTGCCGGACTGCTCTTGGCGATTCGGATGCAGAATTGGGTTTTAGTGGCCTTGCGTTGCAGGCCGGTGCTCGCAGTGCTGTCGGAACCCTCTGGTACGTCGATGACGTCGCTACATCGGCGTACTTCGTTTTGATGTATCGCTACCTCGATCAGGGTGTACCCAAGGCCGATGCGATGCAGCTGACCCGCCAGGCTTTCTTGCGTGGACAAGTTCGGCTCGTCGATGATCAATTGCTTGGCCCCGACGATCAACCATTGCTGACTGAGCTCACCCCTTCGCAGCAGCGTCGGGTGAGTCAAGGTCTCAAAAATCCCTTTTATTGGGCGGGTATTTCTTTGATGGGTGCCCCTTGGTAACAGCCGGGGACAGTTCTATTCGCTGCTTGCAGTTGAGCACTGCTGCGTTGCAGCCTTGGTTGCATCTGATGTCTCCGATGCTGCGTGACTATGTCAGCACGATGGTCCAGTCGTCTGCCAATCAGCCATCAGAGAGCCAAGCTCAAGCAGCAGGCTTGGTCGCCTTCGGCATTGAAGATGTGAGTCCGGAGTCTGAAGCGGCTCAATCCATCGGTTTGCTGCTTGCTGAACGCGTTGAGCTTTTTCGAGCGGGTTTTGGCCCATCCACTGGTGTGAGGGTGCTCAGTGTGGCTGTGCAACAAACATGTCGACGGCAAGGGTATGCGCGGCAACTGTTGACGTGCCTGCAAGATTGGGCGTGCCGCCAGGGGTTGGACTTGTTGCGATGTCCGGTGCCGGTTCCATCGCGTGCTTCTGCGGCACTGCAGAGATTGACAGCTCCAGAATTGGGTTGGTCGCGGTCGCCCGGAAAAGTGGTCGTGACCTTGTCCATCAATCCCGCTGTTGAGCGGTTGTTGGTGCGGCTTGAGAGGGCAGCGGGGTATCAGGCCCGATGCTCTCGTTGGACGATTGCTCCTTTTCCGAGCTACCAGACTGCATCGCTGCAGCAACGCATTCAGCGTGCTGTTGATGGAGAGGTTGCTGCACCATGGGACCCAGATGATGCTGATAGTCAGTGGACCCCTGCAACTCAATACAGTCGACTACTGCTTGCCGATGGTGAAATTGTTGGCTGGTTGATCACCCATTTTGTATCTTCCGATTGTTTGCGTTACGCCAAGTTTTGGGTGGATCCAGGCTGGGAAAAATCTGGAGCTCCATTGGCGTTGTTGGCCGACGTGATGCGTTCAGCTCATTTCAATGCGGATGGAGCTGTGATCCCGAGGGGCTGTTTTATTTCTCACCCAACTAATCCGCAGTTGCATCACTGGATCTGCAAGCAATTCCAGCCTGTGTGTGATCGTTGGTTTGAGATCGAGAATCGCGACCTCGACCTCACGATGCTGTCCGTGGCGATGTCTTAGGCGCTTTCTTGCAGCAATTGGGCGTAGGGTCCCTCGGGATCTTGAATCATGGTGTCGTGCCGTCCTTGTTGGACCACCTGTCCTTGGTCCATCACAAGAATCAGGTCGGCATCACGAATCGTGCTGAGTCGATGGGCCACAATCACCTGGGTGCATCCCCGATGGCTGAGGTTGTCGATCACTTTGCGTTCGGTTTCGGCATCAAGGGCTGAGGTGGCTTCATCCATCACCAGAATGCTTGGATCCCTGACCAGGGCGCGAGCAAGTTCCAGACGTTGTTGTTGTCCGCCGGAGAGGTTCTTTCCGCCTTCGCTCAAGACGGATTCAATTCCTTCTGGTAATCCTTGGATCACATCATAGATTTCGGCATCTTTGCAGGCACGATGCAAGTCGGTTGTGCTGATGGATGGATTCCAAAGGGAGAGGTTTTCGCGCACGGAGCATCCGTAGATTTGAATATCCTGTTGAACCATGGCCAGTGAATTGGTACTGACGGCCCTCGGTGTGTCAATCAGGGATGATCCATCGAAGAGAATCTCTCCATCGCTTGGTTGATGAAGCCCGGCAATGAGCTTGGCCAGGGTGCTCTTGCCACTGCCACTGCCACCTACCAAGGCGATTCTTTGCCCAGGATGGATCGTCAGATTGAGATTGTTGATTAATGGCTCTTTGATCGCGACAAAGCCAAAGCTGACGTTCTTGAGGTCGATCTTGCCGCTCAGGCGATTGTTGGGAGCGGCTGCTTGACTATTGCCTCTTTCGTTTCGAAGTAGCGGGTCGCGTGTTTGTTCGAGAACGTCTTCCAATCGCAGGACTTCGGCTTCAAAGGTTGGCAGTTGCTGGACGAAACTGATCACGCTATCGACCTGTGTTTTCAGTGCTAGGGCGATTGTTTGGGCGGCGAGCAGCATGCCAAGAGTGAGTTCACCTCGAATCACGAGGAAGAACCCAAGTACGAAAATGGCAACTTCGTTGAACGTGGTGAGGGCATTGGGGATCACCCGTAGCCGGGCGTTTCGTAGTTGCAGCCGTTGGTATGTGTTGAGGAGTCTGCTTTGGTAGCCTGAATATCGCCGAAAAATATCATCTTCTAGGGCTGCTGCTTTGACTGTTTCAATATTCCCCATCGCTGCAATTGTCACGCCGACTGCCTTCGCTCCATCCTTCTGAAGAGTGAGGCTGGCATCTTTTTGCATTCTCAAATTGGCTTTGACAACGCCTGCATTAATGGCAGTTGTTGTGATCACCAAGAGCCCGAGCCAGGGGCTGTACAGCAGTGTGAGAATTAAATAAAAAATCAGTAAGACGATGGATGTTGTCATCGGAATCAGCCGACCCCCGATGAATTCGGCGATACTTGCATTCGCTTTCATCCGGTCGGCAATATCTGAGGCGTACCGTTGGCTGTAAAAGCGTTCGGGTAGCGCCAACATTTGATGTTCGAAGTTCACGGCAAAGCGGCGTGTTAGTCGTCGCTCCAGGGTTCGTGTGCCGAGTAGTTGTAGATATTGCAGCAGTGTTTGCAGGCAGATTGTTAGTGCCATTGCCCAGAGCATTGGCTTCAACCAGCTCTCGAGGCCATTGCCAATTACCTCGTCGATGTAGATCTGCGAGAAGATCGGCATCACCAGCTGGGGGAGGATCAGCAGAAGACCGCTCAGCAGGATGAACAATGCGCCGCCGGGTTCGCTGAACAGCCGTCTCCAGACGATCGGCCACACACTCGGGGCCTTCCCCTCCCGGGAAAACTCTTCGTTTGGCGTTAAAGTTAGAACGATGCCCGTATAGCTTGTTTCAAATTCTTCCAGGCTGACTTTTCTTGGTCCGAGTGCTGGATCGTTGAGAGCGACTTTATCGCCAATAAATCCTTCGAAGACGAGAAAGTGATTGAATTCCCAAAATAAGATGGCTGGTGCTGTTACGCCCTCAAGGGCTTTTATTCCCTTTTTAAAGCCTTTGCCATTGAGTCCATAGCTTTTGGCTGCGAGAATTAGATTGGCTGCATCGCTTCCATCTCGGGAGACACCGCAACGCTCTCGTAATTGGGTGAGTGGCACATACCGCCCGTAGTGCTGCAGGATGATCCCTAGGGCAGCGGCACCACATTCGGTGCTCTCCATCTGCAGTCGTGTTGGTGTTTGTACCCAACGCCCCTGCATTTTGGCTCTCGCTTCGTCCCAGGATTGTTGTAGGGGCTTGATCATCATGCTGGCCATGGTCTTAATAAATCCCTGTCAGATCACGCAGGATTGGGATCACATAACTGATCGGTCGCCGCTCCTCCACCAAGACGCGCACATTGGTGGTGGTTCCAGCAGTGAGTGTGATCTTGGGTCCTGAGCTTCCTCCCCAGTCGTACCCACTTGGCGTATCTGGACTTCGTCTCAGGCTTGTGCTGGCTTCGATCAGAGGATCGGATTGTCCTCCCCGTACGGATTCCAGCAATGACTGCACACCGAGCCGCTTGACAATGGCTTCGTCGCGTACAGGCAGCATTCGAACCGTGAGGATCTCGCCTTCGATTCCACCGTGGCGTTGTTGTTTTGTTGTGCTGGGGCTGATGCGCACGCGTTGCCCCTGCACCAGCCGTTTCCCGTCTTTGGCAGGGAAAAAGACGAGGCTTTCCAGCACATCGTTACTGTTGTTTCGTTGCAGTGTGAATAAGGTCGAGCCCGGTTGCACCACCTCGCCTTGATGCACGCCGCGATCTACCACGCATCCACTAATCGGTGCACGAATCAGGCTTGTACGTTCGATCTCTTCCTGTCTGGAGAGAATGCGATTTTGCTGCTCCTTGATCCGTTGTTCACGTTGGCTATTTTCAGCTTCCATGCCATAACGCAACTGACTCAGTTCACGTTTACGGCGGTTCAGATCGTCCGTTGAGATTGCTCCGGTTTCGGCAAGATGGGTGACGCGATCGATGTCCGCTTCCAAGTCGCTTAGTCGACGTCTGGCCAAGATGTCTTGTGCATTGTCTTGGCTGATCATCTGATCCAATTGTGTTTTTCCGGCTTTCATCTCGATCTCTTGGCTCACTGGATCGATGCGTGCCATCAGGGTGTCTTTCTCCAGACAATCTCCGACATTGACGGAGAGTTCCCTGATTTGGCCACTGGTTTCGCTTTGGACAACCGTCAGGCTGTTGGGCTTGATCAAGACACCTTTACCGCTGATTCGAATCGGAATGCGACCGAAGATGGACCAGGTCAGAATCGTCAGGCTGAAGGCACTCAGTGAGATCAGTAGGACCCATTGGGTGGGTCGCATCAGCTGCAGCGGTTGATCAAGTTGCTCTGGCGTGGACAGGGCGTCCAGGGCGGCTTTTCGGAAAAGGCTCATTGGATTTGGCGTTGCATGAGGCGTTTGAATAGACCGTCATTGGCCATCAGGCTCTCGTAATTCCCTTGCTCTTTCACTTGCCCCTGATCCATCACGATGATGCGATCGGCATGGCGAATGGTGCTGAGTCGATGGGCAATAACGACGCGGGTGATGGAGAGTTGATCCAGGCTGCGTGTCACTACAGCTTGGCTGTGGTTGTCGAGAGCACTGGTGGCCTCATCAAAAATCAGTAGTCGCGGTTTGCGCACGAGCGCACGGGCGATCACGACCCGTTGCCGTTGTCCACCTGATAGGGTTCCGCCTCCTTCAGGAATCATTGTTTGCATGCCCATGGGCATGGCTCGAATGTCATCGGCGAGCCCCGCTAGCTCAGCGGCGTGCCAAGCATCCTCTTCTTGAATGACGGCGCCACCGGCAATCGCTTCCATCATCGACGAGCTGAATAGGGAGTTGTTTTGCAACACCGTGCCGATTTGACGTCGGATACTTTTCAGTTCCATTCCTGCCAGCGGACGACCGTCGTAGCGAATGGTTCCGTTCTCCGGTGTGGCAAATCCCAGCAGCAGCCTGACCAGAGTTGATTTGCCGGATCCCGATGGACCCACAATCGCGACGTAGTCTCCGGCTTTGGCCTCAAAGCTCACGCCATCGAGAACCAGTGGTCGGTCGTTGTCGTAGCGATAACTGACGCGATCCAACGCCAGATTGCCTTCCAGTATGCCGACATCTTTATTGTTATCTTGTGCTTCTGGTTCGGCATCGAGTAACGGTCGAGCTCGTTCGTAGATCACCGGTAGGTCAAAAGCTCCCGCAAACAATCCGGCCAACCCTGCGATGCCGCCAATGAAGGTGTTAAAGGCGGCAAAGAATCCGAGCTGTTGTCCGATGTTGGGTGCATTCACCAGGTTTGAGGATGCAGCCTCGGCCAGAAGCCTCGTGATCATGATGTAAATCATCAAGGTCCCAAGATTGGGCATGATGTTTTTGAGTAATGCGGCCGTTGCTTCTTTGATATCCAGAGAATTCTCCAGGTTGACGACCTGTTGATAACGCTCTGCCCACCACCGAGCTGCCGGAGCTTCGGCACCAGCAAGTCTTAATTTGCTGACGGAATTAATTAATTCAAGGTTGCGACTCTGTGCTTCGGCTTCTGCGACCTCTTGATGGCGTTGTAGGGGTCGCGATTGCAGTGCAAGGATTGTTGTTGGTAGAACAATGAGCACTGAGATGGCAATCGCCAGTAGTGTCAATTTGACGCTGATCCTGAGCATGAACAGCACATAGGTGCTGGTGAGGACAAAACGAACCAATCCTCCTTCCATCAAGGCCTGAATTTCCAGCCTGAGTTCTTCAAAGGCGCCAAAGCGCAACTGCAGCTCACCAATGCCGCGTCGACGGAAGAACTCTGTTGGCAGGCTCAGCACTCGGTGCATGCCGGCGAGTTGGGTGCGGGCGGCGCCGGTGTGTTGCGTCAGCAGGACGTCGCGGTTTTGAATCCACTCCAGGGCGACACGGGTCATTCCGGCGGCGATCAACACCAAGCTGATCTGAAGTAAGAGGCCTAAATCTCTGTCTGGAAGGGCACTGTTGGTGATCACCGTGTTGAATGTCGGTGTGAGCATGGCCAATCCTGTGCCGACGCCCATCACCGCAATTCCACTGCGAAACCCACCGCTGACAACGCCGAGGCATGCCCCCAGAACGGTGCCTGTGGCTCCGAGGCTGAAGATCCATCGTGAGGCGCCGACGTCACGGCCAATGGAGAGTAGGAAGCCCACGGCCAGACCAATCAGCAGGCCAGACACGATGTATCGGGTGAGGTTTTGTGGTTTGCCGAAGGCAAATTGGAGTAGCCCCACTGTGCTCAGATCGTCCTCGGTTAATGCGGGGCTTACGGCAGTCATCCGTGGACTGAGCTGGCTCACTAGATCACTGCACTCCCAGATTGACCGCGGCCTGCTCATGCTCTGTGGTGCCCAGCATTGATATCCAGATGGGGTGGATTTTAGGTAGGCAGGTGTACTCCCATCCGCTTCCATGAAAGCAATCAGATCCCCACAATCCTGCTCGAGTTTGTCATCACTGATCAGTACATCTCGGCCAATCAGTGCGTTCCGGTCGAGCAAAAGCTGGAGCCGTTGGCGTGGATCAGTCAGGCCCTGGGTGTGATCCAGCACCGCACTGGTGTTGATTTTTTTGATGGCCGCAATGCACTGCAGTAGGGCTTGATGGGCACTGCCCACCGTGTTGCGATCGCCGAGGGTGCTTTGGCTTTGCTCGAGCGACCGAAATAACGCAGCCTCGGTCTCTGCATTCAGAGGGGTGTGATTGTCGACCCTTGTTCGCGTCAGCGCGAGTTTCCGTTGGTGAATTGCATCCAACAGGCTGGTCACACTGCTGGGTGCGGTGGTGGTTGTGTTTGCCGTGGTGTCATCGGCTCGCTGGAGCCGTCGCTGCAGCCATCGCGTGCCTTCGCTCACGTTGGCGTTGGCTTGTATCGCAATGCTGTTGTCCTGAGTGGCAATCAGATCGAGGCCAAGACGCTCAACGGTGTCGGTGGGAAGGCCTGGTAGAGCAAGATCGGCAGGGATTCGGAACAGAGCGAGTCCGTCCATGTTGGCGAGCAGGTCCGAGCGCTCTGCACGGAAGTTCTCGTCCGGCCATCGCACGCGCTCTCCAGCAGCGAGATGCATTACTCAGCACCTCCCTTTCGTTGGAATTTTTGGCACAGGGTGTTGAACCGTTGGCCGGCACGATTGATGCCGCCCAGTTGGCTGAGGTCCAGTTCATCTCCGTCGTCGTCCCCCTCATCGCGTTCTGCGCTTTGGCTGCGTTTGGCAAGTTGGCGTGCCAGCAGCTGATCTCGGCTGCGTTGGGACAGCATGCAGCTCAGGCTGCGAAAAAAGCGTCCGGCGAGTTTGGCGTCGTCCTGAAGGGCTTGATTGAGGCTTGTTTTGTCCAGCTCCAGCAGCTCCATCCCCCCAACGCTTTGAACCGTCGCGGTTGCGCCTTGCGCTTCTTTGTTGAGCAGGGTGAGTTCCCCAAGTAGTTCCCCTCGCCTCGAACTTCCCACTTGTTTATTCACACCATTGATTGCGACGAAGATTTCGGCTTCACCTGCAAGAATTAGAAAGACTGACGGCACTTCATCGCCTTGCTGTAGCAATAGTCCGCCAGGTTGTACGCGTCTGAGTGATCCGATCCGCGCTAGTGTGTTGATGTCTTGATCATCGAGTTCTGCGAATAAAACGAGAACTTTTCGCAAAGGCTCAATGTCTTCGCCGGGGCCTTCATAGCGATGGATCCAGGCGTTCTGGCTTTGGATTTGAGCAGCCAGTTTTTGAGCAATCAGTCGTTGCCATTCCGCTGCAAGGGTGGGCTGTCTGCCCGCCAGGGCGTCAAGGGCGCTGACGCTGAGTTCGAGTGTTGTACTGGGTGTGCTGGTGACGACATCGGCCACTGCAGGGCGCTGTTCGAGCCAGCTCATTTCGCCGACAATGGCTCCGCTGCTCAAGGTCGCGAGATGTTGTTTGTTGCCGCGATGGTCTGTGGTGTTGATTGCAACATCGCCGTCTAGAAGGATGATCACGCGATCGCTCACCATTCCTTCTTCAATCAGGAGTGTTCCCGGCTCATAGGAGATCACTCTTCCTTGCTCTCTGAGGCAGGACTGCAGCTCGCTGCTCGCTTCTGTGAGGTAATTGAAGGCTTTGGAGTCCTTCATTCTTCAAGGCGTCTCCAGTGTGTTTTGTCTAGCTGGATGGCCCATCAGCGTCAGGATATTGACGGATTTGTAATCAAAAATCTGTGAGTTGCGTGATGTCTGGATCACCTAGGCAAGGGCTGTCGTGTTGTGAGCGGAGCTTGTGCCGTTTGTTGTCTCAAATCGATCCCAGCGGAACTGTTCCAGAAGCTTGTCCTGCTCCGATGCTCTGTCCAATGTGTTGCTCATGAGCTTGCTCAGGAGCTCTGCCGTGATCGCAGCGAGGAGCACCCCATTGCGATGGTGACCGCAAGCCAGATGAAGGCCGTCGATGGCACTTCGGCCCAGGAGCGGGCCTTCATCGGGCGTGCAAGGCCTGAAACCCCACCAGCGCTCCATGGGCGGCCACTGGGAGGCCTCTGGCAGCAAATCGCTGATGCCCGCGCTCAAGGTGGCTTGGCCGTGGGGCGTCAGCCCCTCGCGAAATTCGGCCTCCGGTTCACTGGTGGCTCCGACCACCACCAGCCCATCTTCCCTGGGCACCAAGTAGGTTCCCGGACCAAAAATCACCCGTTTGAGGTAGTCACGCGGTCCCTGCAGCGAGAGCATCTGTCCTTTAACGGGAAAGATCGGTAGCTCTGGCATTAGCTGTCGGCTCCAGGCTCCACTGCAGAGCACGGCTTGGTCGCAGTGGATGCGGCGTTGCTCCCCTTCTGCGGTGTGCAACACAACACCCTCCAGCTGCCCTGACGGCCGGCGCAGCAGTTCGCGGACTTCGGATCCTTCGAGAAACTGCACCCCAAGCGACACGCAGGCGCGCTCGAGGGCGCGCATCAGCCGCCGGCGGTTGTCGATTTGTCCGTCTTGTTCAAACAGCAGACCCGTCGTCCAATGCGGCGCGAGGCCTGGAATCTCGCGGGCCAGTTGATCGGCATCCAGGTGCTGTCCCAGGGCCGCTGTGGGGTAGGCATCACGGTCGTCTGGGCAACGAAACGGCACAACGATGCCGCTGGTGCGCAGGCCGCAGCTCAGGCCACTGTCTGCCTCAATCTGCCCCACCCAGCGGGGGATGGCGCTCAGACTGTGTTGGCCAAGGCTGAGCAACGGGCCGCTCAGTCCTTCGGCGTGGGGGGCGAGCATGCCTGCAGCGACAAATCCTGCCGCTTCGCTCCGCCGACGGCTGATCACCTGAACGGCGCAACCGCGCCGTGCCAGTTGATGGGCGATCGATAGGCCCATCAGTCCGCCCCCGAGCACCAGCAGTGGTGGCTTGCCTGCCTCGGTCATGGCGGGAGGGGAGTCTCCAAGGACGTCGCGATCGTCAGCCAATGGTTCGGCTGTGCGCTCACTCTGACCATGGTGTCAGCCCCATGAACCTGATTCCATAGGATCCGCTGATCTGGTTCACACCCGGGACGCATGGCTGACGCAGCAACTCAACCGGCCTGGGAGGCCGTGATCGGTCTGGAGACCCATGTGCAACTGGGCACAGACAGCAAGATCTTCACGGCGGCGTCCACGTCCTTTGGCGATGACCCCAACACCCACATCGACCCTGTGGTCTGTGGTCTGCCTGGCACCTTGCCGGTGTTGAACCAAAAGGTGCTCGAGTACGCGGTGAAGGCCGCGATGGCACTGAACTTGAACATTGCGGAGCACAGCAAGTTCGACCGCAAGCAATATTTCTATCCCGACCTGCCGAAGAATTATCAGATCTCCCAGTACGACCAGCCGATTGCTGAGGAGGGCTGGATCGAAGTCGAAGTGGCCGAGAAAGGGAAGGACACTTACCTCAAAACGATTGGCATCGAGCGTCTGCATATGGAGGAAGACGCCGGCAAGTTGGTGCATGCCGGCAGCGACCGCCTGGCGGGATCGACCCATTCCCTGGTGGATTACAACCGCGCCGGTGTGGCACTTGCGGAGATCGTCAGCAAGCCTGATCTGCGCACCGGTCGCGAGGCGGCGGAATACGCCTCTGAGATCCGCCGGATCATGCGTTATCTGGGTGTGAGTGACGGCAACATGCAGGAGGGCTCCCTGCGTTGTGACGTCAACATCTCCGTGCGTCGTGGCCCCGATGCGCCGTTCGGCACGAAGGTGGAGATCAAGAACATGAACTCGTTCTCGGCCATTCAGAAGGCGTGTGACTACGAGATCAAGCGCCAGGTGAAGGCGATCGAAGCCGGCGAGACGATTGTTCAGGAAACCCGTCTCTGGGACGAGGGCAAGCAGCTCACCAAGAGCATGCGCAGCAAGGAGGGAGCTAGCGACTACCGCTACTTCCCGGACCCGGACCTCGGCCCGATCGAAGTGAGCGCAGACCAGCGCGAGGGCTGGCGTGCGGAACTGCCTGAATTGCCGGCGGCCAAGCGTCATCGTTACGCCGAAGAGCTTGGCTTGTCCCAGTACGACGCCCGTGTGCTGACCGATGAGCGCCCGATGGCTGATTACTACGAGGAGGTTGTTGGTGCCGGTGCTGACGCCAAGCTGGCCGCCAATTGGATTACGGGCGATATCGCCGCCCATGTGAACAGCAATCGTCTCAGCTTTGCTGAGCTTCCGTTCCGTCCGACGCAACTGGCGGAGATGGTGAAGCTGATCGATGGCGGCACGATCAGCGGCAAGATCGCCAAGGAGATCCTGCCTGAGTTGCTGGAGAAGGGTGGGTCACCCAAGGCCATCGTTGATGAGCGCGGGCTCGGAATGATTAGCGATCCTGCGGCGATCACCGCCATTGTTGATGAGCTTTTGGCGGCTCATCCCGATGAGGTGGAAGCCTTCCGCGGTGGCAAGAACAAGCTTCAGGGATTCTTTGTCGGTCAATTGATGAAGAAGACCGGTGGTAAGGCTGATCCCAAGTTGGCCAACCAGATTCTCAGCCAGAAACTCAAGGGTTGAGACACACGGCTTGCCCTGTGTCTATTTGGCGAGCAGGGCGGGCTAGACGAGCAATCTCTTCTAATTTGCGGCTCTGTTGAGGTGTGTACGCCTGCGATGGTGCTGTTGCCCCGGTTCGCGTCAGCACCCTTTCGGCTGCTGAATACGCCTCAGCTCCTGCAGGACCGTTTGGAGCAGGACTACAGGGCGATGGCGTTCGAGCCGGTGCAGCAAGACGTGCAGCACGACCAGGCCTATCAGGCTGATGTGATTTCTGCGATTTCGTCGGTGCGATCAAGAACTCCCGACCTGCGCTACGCGCCGATGTCTGAGGCGCTCAAGGAGTTGGCCTATGAGCAGTTGACTCCCTTGGTGGAGCGGTGGGCTGGTCAACCCTTGGAGCGCAGTTGGGGCTATGGCGTGCGCAGCTATGGCCCGGGCTCCTGGTTGCATATGCATCGCGACCGGGTGGACACCCATGTGGTGAGCTGCATTGTTCATGTGGCCGATCAGTCCAATCAGCCCTGGCCTTTGGATTTCATTGACCATGAGGCTGTGCACC
>JBMZMY010000044.1:4555-13485 GCA_049619435.1 Synechococcus sp. | reverse complement strand
GGTTGGCGCTGTGCTGCAGACGACGGCAGTCGGTCGTCAAGCAGGTCGCTGCCTGGTCTTACGTCTAGACCATTGATGCGTCTTGGATGAGACCAGCGAAATCCTTGTGGGATTGGTCGGCGCATAAAAAAACCTGGGCTTCGGCCCAGGTTGGTGGGATCGAATTGAACCGCTGATCAGGTTGCCGTTTGCATGCCTTGAATCAAGAAGTCGAAATAAGGGGAGGCCAGCTTGATCTGCTTTTCGGAAAGCAGGGCGATGGAAGCCGACTTCATTGCTTTCATCGCTTCAACCATGCCGGGCATTGGCACGCCCAGGGAGTTGTACATCTCGCGAGCGCCCACCAGACCGATGTCTTGAATCATCTCGGTACTGCCGGCAAGAACGCCGTAGGTGACAAGGCGCAGGTACCAGCTGTAGTCCCGAAGGCACTGAGCACGCTGACGCTGGCCGTAAGCATTGCCACCGGGAGCGACGTATTCAGGCTTGCGGCTGAACAGCTGCTTGGCTGCCTCATCCACGATTTTCTTCTCGTTGTCTGTGAGGACCTTCACCACGGACACTCGCATGGCGCCTTGATCGAGAAACTCGACCATGGTGCGGAGTTCGCCACTGGTGGGGTACCGCAGATCATCATCGGCCTGGAGGATGAGATCCCGGACAACGCTCATGGAACTGAACAGGCTTCGTGGAGTTTAGTGGTTGCAGGCGATTCACCAGGCCTGTGATGGCTCAGGTGTTACGCCTTTGCAATGCCAGGCCGTTGACCCGACGCAGGACACCCGATGCCCCAGGACATCAGCCAAGACACACCGTCCCCCGGTCTGCTGATTGATGTGGTGTGCCGCGACCTCGATCGCGACGGCAAAGGACTCGCCAAATGGAACAACTGGGTCGTTGTTATTCCAGGGTTATTGCCAGGGGAGCAGGCGCGGGTTCAGTTGCAACAACGCCACCGATCTCGGTGGTTTGCGCGCCAGGTGGCTCTGCTCGAACCGTCACCCGATCGACGCAAGCCCCCATGCATCCTTGCCGATGACTGCGGGGGTTGCACGCTCCAGGCCTTGGCAGATTCCGCCCAAAGCGCCTGGAAACAACAGACCCTGGCGCAGACCTTGGCGCGGGTCGGTGGTGTTCAGAGTGTGCCGAAGTCGGTTCTTGAGGCGCCGGATCGCTGTCTTGGCTATCGCAATCGTGCCTTGATTCCCCTTCGTCGTGAGGGCCATGGCCCACTGCGCGCCGGCTATTACCGCGCCAGGACCCACCGGATCGTGAACATGAATCACTGCCCGGTGCTGGATCCACGATTGGATGCCTTGATCCAACCGATCAAGCAGGACCTCGACGCCAGTGGTTGGCCTGCCGATCATGATCTTCTCTCCAGTGGGGGATTGCGGCATCTCGGACTTCGCCTTGGTCATCACACCGGTGAGGTGCTGGTCACGTTAATCAGCAGTCGTTCAACATTTTCCGGCCTGGAGGAGTTGGCGGAGCACTGGCTTGACCGTTGGCCGCAGCTCAAAGGTGTCTGTCTGAATCTCCAACCCAAGCGCAACAACCTGATTCTTGGCCCAGAGACCATCTGCATTGCCGGATCAGACACGATCACGGAACACTTTTGTGGTTTATCGCTGCGACTCAGCAGTACAACTTTCTTTCAGATCAATACCCCCCAGGCCGAGAGGATTGTCATGGTCCTTGCCGACTGGATTCAAGCCAATGCCGCCGGCGGATCTGTTGTGGATGCGTATTGCGGTATTGGCACGATCAGTTTGCCGTTGGCTCGGCGTGGCTTAACCGTGACGGGGCTTGAGCTGCATCAGAGCTCGATCGATCAAGCTCTGATCAATGCCATGCAGAACACACTCTCCGGCCGCTGTGATTTCCAGGCTGGGGATGTCGCCGATCTTTTGGAACGACACCTGCCGGGTGTTGATGCGCTTGTCCTCGACCCCCCACGGCGTGGCGTGGATGCCTCCGTTGTTGAGATCATCCTGGCTCATCCACCCCGCCTGATTGCCTATCTCAGTTGTGATCCTGCAACACAGGCACGGGATCTCAAGGCGTTATTGGGACCCAATGGTCCCTATGCATTGGATGTTTTGCAGCCGGTTGATTTCTTTCCTCAAACGACACATCTGGAGTCCTTGGCCTTGCTTCGGCGCAAGGACTGACATCGTCAGCTTCGCAATTCAGCCTTGAATTGCTTGACCAAGGCCTGGCGAACTTTGTCGTGCACCGGCTGAACTTTGTCATCCGTCAGAGTCTCTGTCTTGCCCCGATAACGCAGACGGAAGGCCTGGCTGGCCATGGCATCCCCCAGTTGCTCTCCTTCGAAGCGGTCGATCAGTTCCACGTGTTCCAGGAGGGGTTTGCCCGCTTTGCGAATGGTTTGGATGAGATCTCCTGCGAGGCAGTCTTTCGAGACCACCACAGCCAGATCGCGTTCACTGGAGGGGACGGTGGGAAAGGCCTTGTAGCTCGGTGTCCAGCGGTTGCTGCGGGTCGCCGCATCCAGGAGCCGATCCAGGTCCAACTCAAACAGATAGGTGGCAGCAGGCAAGTCCAGGGATTCCGCCAGGGCTGGATGCAGCTGGCCGAAACAGCCCAGGGGACGGCCTTCGAGCACCAGGGTCGCGGCGCGACCGGGATGGAGTCGTTCGTCGTCGGTGAGACGACGGTCGGAGAGATCGAGATGAAGGCTGTGCATAACCCGGGTGAGAACCCCACGGGCTTCGAAGTAGTCCGGGGTGGCTGGTTTGCCGCTGGTGCTCCAACGCTCGAGACGGCGTTCACCGCAGATCACACCGCAGAGCTGAGCGGTCTGCGTGACCGCTTCTGCGCTGCCGGTGTAGGTGTTGCCGATCTCGAACACCGCGCAGCCGCTCTGGGAGGCCTTGAGGTTGCGGACGCAGATTTGCAGGTGCTCCTCCCAGAGATTGGTGCGCAGATGACTGGTCTCAGCCAACAACGGATTGCTGATTGCGATGCGTTGTTCGCGCTCGGACGCTCCAACCAGCGACAGGGTGGTCACTTCCTGTAGGCCAGCGGCACAGAACAGGCGACGCAGTCGGCGTTCGGCCTGTTGACGCGGTGTCAGGGCTCCGGGGGCGAGCGGATCCGGCAAGTGGGCTTCAAACCGGTCAAAGCCCACCAACCGAGCGACCTCTTCGATTAGATCCACCTCCCGTTGCAAGTCCTGGCGACGGGAGGCCGGCGTCGTCACGTCCCAGCCCTCCTCCGTCGCCATGAGCTCGCACCCGAGGGCTGTCAAACAGCGCTCGATCTCCGCATCAGCCAGATCGACGGAGTCGCCATCGTTGTCCAATGGCCCGAGCAGCTGATGCAGAGCGAGACGCCGCAAGGGCACCGGTGTCGCCGGCTGCGGCGCTGCACCACCGACCCAGCGCTCACCGATGCTGCAGTTGAAGTGCTCCTGCAGCAGTTCAGCGGCCCTGACCGAACAGGCCAGGGTGACCTCAGCTGGCAATCCTTTCTCGTAACGGCTGCTCGCATCGGTGCGCAGTCCCACCGCACGCGCCGAGCGGCGGACCCGCGCGGGCGAGAACATCGCCGATTCCAGCCAGATGCGTTTGGTGTCAGCGGTCACGCCACTGGCCTGACTACCCATCACGCCGGCAATGGCCACGGGCACGTCATGGCAGGTCACGACCTGGACATCAGGCGTCAGGGTCAGCTCCCGTTCATCGAGTCCGATGAACGCTTCATGAGCCTGTGCTGGGCGTACCGCGAAGCTGCTGGCATCGACGGCTGTTCCAGTGATGCGCTCCAGCGCATCGGCATCAAAGGCATGCAGGGGCTGTCCCTGCTCCAGCATCACCAGGTTGGTGATGTCAACAACGGCATTGACGCTGTTGATCCCAGCCCGTTCGAGTCGCTGGCGCAGCCAGCTCGGCGATGGGGTTGACCCATCGACACCATCGATCTGAACGATGCCGTAATACGCCCCATCGACGTTGCTGTTTAGCGGTTGATGGGGGGGAGAAAAGTCGAGCGTGGGCAGGGACAGTGCTCCTCCGGTGAGAGCCGCTACTTCCCGTGCGATTCCGACCATTGACAGTCCGTCAGGACGGTTGGCTGTGATCGCCAGTTCCAGGACGGTGTCATCCAATCCGAGCAGCTCAGCCACGGGGGTCCCGACCGCAGGCAGCTGTTGGGTCATCTCGTCGAGAACTGCGATGCCGTCCGACTCGCTGGCCAGGCCGAGTTCCGTCAGGGAACAGATCATCCCGTTGCTGGCGACGCCGCGAAGTTCCCCGGCTTTGATCGTCAGCCCCACGGCTGGAAGCACTGCCCCCACCGTGGCAACCGGAACGTGAATTCCTGCGCGGACGTTCGCTGCACCGCAGACGATCTGCAGCGGTTCGGCCTCACCCACGTCCACGCGGCACACACTGAGTTTGTCGGCGTTGGCGTGTTGTTCCCGCTCCAGCACATGACCCACCACCACGCCTTTGGCTCGGGCGCTGAGGTCATCAATCTCCTCCACCTCGAAGCCGGCCATGGAGAGTCGGTTTTCGATTGCCTCGACGGATTCATCCACCTGGACGAGTTGCTTCAGCCAGGAGAGAGACACCCGCATGGGTTTGGGAGGAACTGGGCGCGTGATCTTAGGAACCGCCCTTTAGCCGGAGAGGAGAGGGTGACCGGGTAAACTCTCGGTTTGTCAATTCGCTTCGCAACTGCGGCGCAACGTCCTTTATGGCCAAGAACAAGGGCGTCCGGATCGTGATCACTCTCGAGTGCACCGAATGCCGGTCCAATCCCGCCAAGCGTTCCCCCGGCGTGTCCCGTTACACGACCGAGAAGAACCGCCGGAACACCACCGAACGGCTGGAGATCAAGAAGTTCTGTCCCCACTGCAACAAGTCCACTCCCCACAAGGAGATCAAGTGACCTTGCAGGTCTCTTCTCACCGTTCCAACCGTTCCTGATTCATGTCCAGCTCCTTCTTCAAGAAGCGTCTTTCGCCGATCAAACCCGGCGATCCCATCGATTACAAAGATGTGGATCTGCTTAAGAAATTCATCACTGAGCGCGGAAAGATTCTTCCCCGTCGTCTCACCGGTTTGACCGCCAAACAGCAGCGTGACCTCACCAACGCTGTCAAGCGTGCACGCATCGTTGCTCTGCTTCCTTTCGTCAACCCCGAAGGCTGATTCTTCGTTGTGGTGAAAGCGGCCTTTGTCCCCGGCGAAATCGTCGGTGTTGTGATCAAAGGCCAAGCACTTCTCGGCCGCCTGTTGTCCTCCAAGGGCAGCAAGGCGGCTCTTTCATTTGGCGGGCAGCGTCGCGATCAGGAGGTTCCTCAGCGGGACCTGATCGGTCTTCCAGGCTTGGATCCTGAGGTGGCGTCCGCTGCGTTGCCAACCCCTGAAGACACGCAAGCGCGTCAACCGCAATCGCGCGCTGCAGCAGAAGTCTGGTGGCTTCTGATGTCCGACCATGACGGACCGCCTGAGCAATGTCCGGCGCTTTCGATCACAGAGTTGGCTGAGTTGCTGACGCATCCCCTGGATCTGACAGGGCTTGCTGCGGTGTGGAGTTGGCTGCATGGGGATCAACTCTGGTTTCGGGTGAAGCGCGACCGCACGATTCAACCGAAATCCAGTGATGAGATTCGCCGCCAACGCCTACAGGCCCGCCAAGCCCTGTTGGCCGAGCGACTCGCTGAGTCTCAACTGGCCCTTTTGCGTGAGCCGCTGCCGTTAACGGGGGAGCGCTTCGCTGCTTTAACGGTTCAATGGCAGACCAATCTGGAGCGATTGATCGATCGCTCCAGTGAGGCTGGCAGCAGTCTTGATCTCAGTGCAGAGGAGGCCAACTGGCTCCGTCTGCTGCAGATCAGTGCTGATCCCCAGAGCTTGCGTCAGTGGTTGATCCGTCGAGAGCTCGTCGACGCCCATGAGCCCAGGGCCCTGCGCGGCAGTGTCTGGTCCAAACACTTCAGCGATGCGCTCGATGACGAGGCGCAGCGCTTGATCGCTGCTGCTGATGGGGTGCATCCCGGCGATGACACCCGTCTGGATTTGACGGGGTTGACCAGCTACACCCTCGATGACGCCGGCACCCGGGAGATCGATGATGCGCTCTCGCTGGAGCGTCAGGGTGATCAGCTGTGGGTCTGGATTCATATCGCCGATCCAGCACGGTTGATCGCACCCGACACACCCCTCGACTGTGAGGCGAAACGTCGCGCCACCACCCTGTATCTGGGAGATGGCGTGCTGCCGATGCTTCCCCTGGAACTCGCAGCGGGCCCACTCAGTCTCAAGGCTGGGCAGCGCTCAGCAGCCCTCAGCGTGGCTGTGCGCCTGGCCGACGATGGAACCATCATTGATCAACGCATCAGTCGTAGTTGGATTCAGCCTCGTTATGGCCTCACCTATGAGGACGGAGATGAGCTCATTGAACTCGCTCCTCCCGGTGATGAGGATCTAGCGGATCTCGCCCATTTGATGCAAACACGGGCGGCTTGGCGCCGTCGACAGGGCGCCGTCCAGCTGGACCGCCTGGAGGGTCGTTTTCGTCGCCACAACGATGCCGTCGAGCTTCAGGTGATCGAACCGAGTCCAGCGCGGTTGATGGTCAGCGAAGCGATGCTGTTGATGGGGGCCGTGGTGGCCGACTACGGCCGGGCCCATGGGCTGGCCTTGCCCTATCGCAGTCAACCCCCAGCGGAGCTGCCATCGGAAGCCGAGCTCGAGGCGCTCCCCGAGGGACCCGTTCGTGATGCAGCCATTAAGCGCTGCCTCAGTCGGGGTGTTCAGGGGACGCAACCCATGGCGCACTTCAGCCTGGGGTTGGAGGCCTATGTGCAGGCCACCTCACCCATTCGCCGCTATGCCGATCTGTTGACCCATCGCCAGTTGATCGCCAGCCTGACCGATCAAACCCCATTGGAGGAAAGCCGTGTGGGTGAATTGATCGACGACTTGGATGACCCGCTGCGGCAATCGATCCAGATCAGCCGTGAAGACCAACGCCACTGGCAGCAGGTTTGGTTTGCCGAGCATCGCGAGCAGACCTGGTCGGCACAGTTTTTGAGGTGGTTGCGCCCGCAGGATCGTCTGGCCCTGGTTCATGTGGATGACCTGGCGATGGATCTGGTTGGGCAGGTGCAGGGTGGTGAGCCGGTTCCAGGCGATCGTCTCAACGTGGAGGTGACGCAGGTGGACCCCGAGCGTGGAGAGCTGCAACTTCAGCTGATCTGACGTCCCCCCAGAACCCGCAGCCATGGCCCCCAGGGATTGCGGATGGCCCGAAGGCGGACGTGTTCCCCGCCGTTGAGTCCCTGCAACCAGTGGGTCACGCCAGGTTCGAGACTGATCAGAGGCCAGGTGCCGTCGGCACCGTCCAGGGTGAATTGGAACGGATCGGGTCGCAGCAGCACGCCCTCCAGGACCGCTTGATGCGGTGAGGCCGGCGCCTGGTCGGCATCCGGTCGCTCCAGATGGCTCGACCCCTCCAGGCCACCGATCCCATTGATCCGCTCGGGTGCATCAAGACCGGCGTACTGGGCGACGACCCAGTTGGGATGCCACCAGGGCCAATCCCAGATGGGCAGCATGGCTGCTGGTGCTTGGACATCCTTCAGCAGGGCATGTTGCAGGGTTTGTACCGGAAGCTGGGCTGGATTGCAGCTGTGCTGCACCGCTAATGCGGCGGCCTGACCAGCGGCTTGGCCGATGTTGAGGATCAATGGCTGCAGGCGGGTCGCGCCATTGGCCATGTGACTCACGCTGAAGGCCTTGTCCGCCATCAGCAGATTGCTGGTGTGTTCGGAGACCAAGGCGTCATAGGAAATGCAAAACGGCGTCCCGGTCCAGCGTCCACCCCAGCGACAACTTTTTGGCGCCAGCGGCCAGTCCTCTCCGGGATAGTGATGGTCATTGGCGTAGGTGCCCACCGCGATGCTTGTGCACCGGCCACTGCTGTCGATCGGCAGGGGCCCGCGCCGGGCTTCTGAGTCGATGGGAAGCAGGTCGTGTTCGGTGACGGTGGCGCGTCCGATCAGGCGACGCCCCTCCCGCCAGTAGGGCATCAGCGCCAACGCGGATCCGGAGCCTGGGATGCCCTCACCGGGCGTCAACCAGCCGCCACTGCAGTGCTGCAGTTCGTTGAGAAACGCCAGGCTGTGGGCCTGCATCTCGCTTTCAAGCGCCTTGCGCTCGGCTGTGTCTGAGCTGATCGCACGGTTCAGGCCCTGGTGCCAATCGTTGCCCTGAAGAGGCCAATTCAGCATCACCAAGCCGCCGGGCAAACGCCCATAACTCAGCGTTCGGGCCAGGCCGAAGGATGCCAGGCTGCCAGCGAAGTCACCGGATGGGTCAGCAACGGCCTGGGCTGATTCATCGCTCACCGGCTCCTGCCCAAAACTCACCCAGGTCGGGGACTGAATCGGTTGGTCTTGAAAAAACCGGTCGGTTGTCAACTGGTCTTCGGTTGGTGCACTCGGTTCATCCCATTGCTCCTGGGCTTCCCACCCCCAGCGATGCGGCACCGCCGCCTGGGCCAGCAGATCACCCAGATCACTGCCATCCACCACGACGGCAGCCTGGATCTGATGCTGTTGATCGCCTCTGCTGACGCGCAGCTGCTCGATCTGATCTCCCTTGCGCTTCACCTCCAGCAGGGTGCAGTCCGGCCACCACACCAGCTGCTGTTCACGGGCCACCCAGTCCCGCAACAGTGTTTCGGCGGTAGCTGGCCGAAAGCCGAAGCAACTCACCCAGTTGTGATCCACTCCCGTGGGCTCGCGTTCTGCGATGCCCCGCAGAAAAGCTCCCCAGAGTCCGGTCTGCCAGCAGCTCAGTTCATGGCCGTCTGGAGCACAGACCCCAGCACTGCTGAGCATTCCCCCCAGCCAAGGGCCTGGGGTGAGCAGAAGCGTCCTGACCCCTGCCCTG
>JBMZMY010000044.1:0-4545 GCA_049619435.1 Synechococcus sp. | reverse complement strand
ACACCTCCGGTTCCTCCCCCCCAAACCACCACATCCAGGTCGACGGTGCTCGCGGGAGAGACAGGTGCCATCTGTGGGTCCAGGGGGGGTCGTTAGGATCCGGCGTCGCCTGGTGGCAGCTGAGGTTCCGAGATCAAAATGACCTTTACCCTTACGACACCGCTTTATTACGTCAACGACAAGCCTCATCTCGGCAGCACTTACACAACGCTGGCCTGTGATGCGTTGGCCCGTTTTCAGCGGTTGCAGAACAACGATGTGGTGTTCATTACGGGCGTTGATGAGCATGGCCAGAAGATTCAACGCACGGCGGAGCAGCAACAGCTGAGCCCGCAGGAACACTGCGATCGTGTCAGTGCCCGCTATCGGGACCTCTGGGGACAGTGGGCGATCACCCATGACCGCTTCATCCGCACCACCCATCCACGCCATCTCCAGCTCGTCGAGCAGTTCTATGCCCGGGTGCAGGCGTCCGGCGACATTGTGCGTGGGCGTCAGACCGGTTGGTATTGCGTTGGCTGTGAGGAATACAAGGATGTCCCAGCCGAAGCGGACAAACCCGACTGCTCGATTCACGCCAAACCCTTGGAATGGCGGGATGAGGAAAACCTGTTTTTCCGCCTCTCGCGGTACCAGAAGGAGATTGAAGCTCTGGTGAATCGCGATGATTTCATCGCTCCGGCCAGTCGACGCCAGGAAGTCCGCAACTTTGTGGCCCAGGGTTTGAGGGATTTCTCGATCTCCCGGGTGAATGTGTCCTGGGGCCTGCCGGTGCCTGGTGAGAACGGCCACACCTTTTACGTCTGGTTTGATGCGCTGCTGGGCTATCTGAGTGCACTGCTCGATGACGGCGGCGACGTGGACCTGGAGCGTCTGGCCGAGGTCGGCTGGCCTGCGTCCGTGCATGTGATCGGAAAAGACATCCTTCGCTTCCACGCGGTGTATTGGCCGGCGATGCTGCTGTCAGCGGGACTGCCGCTGCCGAAGCATGTCTTTGGCCACGGCTTTCTGACCCGTGAAGGGCAGAAAATGGGGAAATCATTGGGCAATGTTCTCGACCCGGAAGCTCTGCTGAACGTTTGTGGTGCCGATGCCGTGCGTTGGTATCTGCTGCGCGACATGCAGTTCGGAGACGACGGTGATTTTCAGCAGCAGCGCTTCATCGATCTGGTCAACAACGATCTGGCCAACACCATCGGCAACCTGCTGAACCGCACCTCATCGATGGCTCGCAAGTGGTTCACGGATGCGGTGCCGCCAGCGGAGGCTGCCGCTCAGGGCTCTCATCCCCTGGCGCAGCTCAGCCAGACCACCGTCTCGATCGTGCTGGAGTCGATTCCAAAACTCTCGTTCAAGACCGCTGCTGAGGCCATCCTGCAATTGGCGATCAGTGCCAATGGTCATCTCAATGACACCGCTCCCTGGAGCCGAATGAAACAGCCTGGTCAGGAAGCGGCCGTCGGGGATGACCTGTATGCCGTCCTCGAAGCCACACGACTGGTGGGTGTGCTGCTGTCACCCCTAGTGCCGGACCTCAGCGCCCGGATCCTCAGCCAGCTGGGTCATGATCCAGTCGATCGTGATTGGGACGCTCAGCTCCGCTGGGGTGGTCTGCGGTCCGGTGCCGCTCTGCCGCAACCCAGTCCTGTGATGCAACGACTGGAACTCGATGAAGACCTCTAAGCGGCTGAGAGCGCGTCGGATCTGCGTTCTCGCACTGCTGATCGTCCCGGGGTTGTCGATTTCAGTGGCTGGCTGCGGGAGTGGCCAGGCACCGAGGAGCAACGCGATTCCACCGTTTGTGTTTCGGTCACTTGATCTCAGCCAGCGGCGCGCCGATGGCAGCCGCGACTGGGATCTGCAAAGTCCAGAGGCCCGCTACTCCTTGGATAGCCGCAGTGTTCGTGCCATCAACCCGAGAGGGGTGCTGTATCGGAACGATCAGCCGTCCTTTGCGATCCAGGCCGATCTCGCCACGGTGCTGAACGACGGTGAGCTGGTGATCCTGGAGGGTGGCGTCGCCCTGCAGCAGCTGAATCAACGTCAGATCAAGATCACCGGCGAGCGTCTGCTTTGGAGCCCCAGCCGATCGCAAATGGTGATCGATGAAACCCCTCGAGCCGTCGATGCAACATCAGAGCTCAGCGCTGACCATCTGACCTTCGACACGCAACGGGACACGCTGTCATTCCTGGGGACGACGTTGTGGAAACGCTGGACCGGAAAGCGCTCTGATCAAGAGCCCCCGAACAGTCGCTTAACCAGTGGTGATGGCACCTGGAATCTGGCCACTGGAGCCCTGCAATCCGATGGTCCGGTCAGGCTGGCTCGCCTGCAGGGGGAAACGTTGACTGCCAGTCGCCTGCAGGGGAACACCCTGCAGCAGCACATCGATCTTCTCGGACCTGTTGAGGTGACCTTGCCCAGGGACCAAGGTCAGATCAAGACGGGGCTCACCCGTTGGGATTTCGGCCGTCAGCTGATTTCGACGCAGTCAGATGCCCTGGCGACCCTGCGCAATGGCACCGCCCGCGGTCGCGGGTTGGAGGTGGACCAGCGTGCGGAACGCTTGACCATCCCCGCCGGCTGTGAGCTGGTCCAACCGGATCAACGTCTCACCGCCCAGCGCTGCAGCTGGAGCTGGTCCAATGACACGGTGGTGGCTGACGGCGATGTGGTGTTGAGGCGCATGGCTCTTGATCAGGTCACCCGTGCTCCTCGGCTGGAAGGTGTCCTCAACGATGCCGGGGTGATTCGCTTCGGAGCCCCTGGTCAACGGGTCAGGTCCACCCTCAAGTTGAAGTCAGTGAATCCAGCGGACGGGGCGACGTCTGGTCCAATGTCGTTCTGAGGCGTTCGACCCAACCAGTGAGCCAGAGCTCATCGGATCGCGTAAAACAGCGTTCAGACCAGCCACCAACAATGACAATCCCGTCGTGACCGATGGGGGCGACGACAACGGCGGGAAGGTCGGGCAGAACCGCATCGAATTCGCCCCGTCCTGGAAACAAAGCTGTTTTCACCATCGAGATCAGGGTGTCCCGGTCCATAGCCCGCTGACAGATCGCCCCAGGTTCGAAGTGTTCATCGCCAATCAGACCTCGACGCAGAAGAACACGTCCGCGCCAGTACACCAGCAGTGTTGCCGCTGAGGTGGCGGTCAGCAGCATGTGGCTGCCCCACCCCAGCTCCTGCCGCGCAGCCTCGTCCAGGTCGTCAGCCAGCACCAGTCCCTGCTCTCCGGAGAGCTCCTGACGCTCGGCAGACCGCGGATTGGCCTGGGTCCACAGCACGGCAATCAGCATCAACCCAACGGCGGCTAGACCTGCAATCACCTCGGCCCGTTGCAGCTCCGGACTGATGACCTGAGCCGTTCCCGCATTCACCAGTGTGAGCAGCAGGACCAGCAGTCCCATGCTTAGGACAAAACGGGCAGGCACCGGCATCGAGACTTTCTGCTGTCAGATCGACAACATCCTGCTCAAATGTGGGCAACAGAGTGCGTGTCATGAACGTCAGCGAAGCTTTCGCGGCCATTGCTCTGGCCGCTGTTGCTTGCGATGGCAAGCTCGGCCGCGATGAAACCCATGCCCTGCGATTGCAGTTGGAGTACCGCTCGATCTATGCCGGCCTCTCCGAGGCACAGATGGGTGACCTCTTCGACAATTTGCTCAAACTGTTGCGCAATGGGGGTGTCGAGGGGCTGATTTCCGCTGCCTTGCCTGTGCTGTCGATGCATCAACAGGAGTCAGCCTTGGCAGTTGCCGCCCATTTGGTCCATGCCGACCGCGAGGTGACGCCGGAGGAGTCGGCCCTGCTCGACAAACTTGCCAATGAGATGTCCCTGCCAGCCAACGACGCGCAGATGGTGATTCGCGCGATTGCCGCGCTGAACCGCGCCACCCTGGACAGCTGACGGCAGACTGGGATCACGCTGGATTCAATTCGATGGTTACCGCGCTTACGAGGCGATTGATTGCAGGGCTGATCAGCCTGGTCATCACACTCGCCGTGTTGGTGCCATCGGCTGCAGCGATCGCCCCGAGCAACCTTCCGGAGCAGCCGCCCGAGACCCATCTGTTCGACGATGCCGACGTGTTCAGCCGTGCCAGCACGGCTGAACTGGAAAACCGGTTGAAGGAGGTCGGCGACGGCCGCATTGATGCCCGGCTGGTGACGGTGCGTCGCCTGGATTACGGCTTCAGTCTGCGCAGTTTCGGTGAGGAGTTGCTGGAGCGTTGGAGCAATGCCAACAGCAGCACGCCGATGTTGTTGTTGGTGATCGAAACCCAGAACAAACGGGCCGCAGTGGTCGCTGATCCTGAGCTCACATCGCAGCTTCCTGAGTCCCTCCTCACCAGCACAGGCCGCGCCACGATGGCCAATCCCCTGCGTCAGGGTGACCGCTACCGCCAGGCTTCGATCGATGGCCTCAACCGCCTGGCTACGGTTCTTGAAGGCGGAGAGGATCCCGGCCCACCGCAGGAGATTGTGCGCACCACCCTGCCCACCAATGTGCCCACCAAGGCTGAAACCGAAGAGAGC
>JBMZMY010000043.1:0-13625 GCA_049619435.1 Synechococcus sp. | reverse complement strand
GCCGCGAAACGGCTCTCCGCCGATGTGATGAGCTTTTCTCCCTCCAGCAGTTCGTTGAGCAAGGGCGAAAGCGTTCTCGATACCGCACGCACCTATGTCGCCATGGGGGCCGATGTGCTGGTGGTGCGTCATCGCTCCACGGCGGTGCCCCAGCAACTCGCTGAAGATCTCGAGCGGGCTGGAGAGCGCACCGTCGTGCTGAACGGCGGCGATGGTCTGCACAGCCACCCCAGTCAGGGATTGCTGGATCTGTTGACGCTGGCGCGGCACTTTGCGCCGCAGCACCCGATGCCCGAGGCATTGCAGGGAAAACGCATCGTGATCGTCGGGGACATTCTTCATTCCCGGGTGGCACGCTCCAACCTCTGGGCTCTCACAGCCTGCGGTGCGGATGTGGTGCTGTGTGGTCCGCCCAGCCTGCTCCCGGAGGCCTTCGCTGCCTTCGTCGATGCGCCACCGCCGGGCTTGGCCGTAGATCCGGTGCCGGAGCGTGGGCGGATCACGGTGGAGCGCCGTTTGGAGAGAGCCCTCGATGGAGCGGATGCCGTGATGACCCTGCGCCTCCAGAAGGAACGGATGGGCCAGCAACTGCTCACCGACCTGGACCGCTATCACAGGGATTACGGGCTGAGCCACCAGCGCTTGCAGCTCTGCGACAAAGCTGTTCCGGTGCTGCATCCCGGCCCGGTGAACCGTGGTGTGGAAATGACCGGAGAGCTGCTGGATGATCTGCAGATCTGCCTGGTGGAAGAACAGGTCCGCAACGGTGTGCCGACGCGGATGGCCCTCCTTTATCTGATGGCGGCCGCGGAATTTGCTGCGGAATCATCCGTGGTGTCCAGCAGCTCTTGAGTCTGGGGCAGTCCGGTCACCTGATGGGCGTAGTAGTTCATCGCTGCCTTCAGGGCGGCATCGGGGGCGGCAATCGAGGGCCCTTGGCCGCTTTGCATTGGGAAATGGGCATCCGCTGCATTGAGGGCGATGTGCTGGCTGGGCATACCGGTGAGCAGGAGGGCCGCTCGTTGCTGGGTGAATAGGGCAAACAGCCATTTGATCGAGAGGGAGATCCTGTTCTCCCAGCCGGGAATCAACGCCAAATGCACCACAGCCCAGAGCAGCCAGCCTGCGCCCCCGGAGACCCTCAGGCCCCGCAGATCAGCGACCGCGTTGACGCGATCGAGCACCGCCATGCTGCCGAGGTCGATGTAGTGGAAACGGGGGCGGGGTCGCCCGGCAACGATTGCTGCGAGATCCCTGCCGATGAAGCTGCCGGCTTGTTTGGCCGGGGAGGCCATCCCGGGGAGGGGGCTTCCATCTTTGGTGTGGCTGTAGCTGCAGAGATCCCCGGCTACTCGGATCTCCGGGTGGCCGGGGATCGAGAAGTCCTCGTTCACCACAACCCGGCCGCTGCGGTCGACCTCGCAATCAGTGACGTCAGCCAGGGCCTGACCCAGATGGGACGCGCGCACTCCGGCGGTCCAGATCACGGTGGCGGCTTGGATCTTGACGTCACCCGTCGGGGTGCTGACCAGGACCTCTCCGGGGTGCATGGTCTGGACGCGACCATTCGCCAAAAATTCGATGCCGTCTGCTTTCAGGGAGGCCATTGCGCTCCTGGATAGAACGTCCGGCATCGCGCGCAAGACGCGATCGCCAGGGTCCACCAGGACGATGCGTGTGTTGCGCGGATCGAGTTGTTTGAAGTCCTTGTTGAGGGCCCAGCGCATCAGTTCGGAGACGGCACCGGCCATCTCGCAGCCGCTGGGGCCAGCGCCCACGATCACCACGGTTTGGAGAAACTGACGGGCCTCAGGATCAGGGGTTTGCTCTGCCTGTTCGATGGCCATCAGCAGGCGCCGTCGAATCTCCTCCGCGTGCTCGAGGATCTTCATCGGGGGCGCGAACGTGCGCCATGACTCGTTTCCGAAGAAGGTGCTTCCGGACCCGGTTGCCAGCACTAGGTGGTCGTAGCTGCAGGCCTTCCCGTTAAAGACGATTTGCTTGCCTTCGGGGTGGATCTGCGTGACCTCCCCGAGCAGCACTTGCACATTGGGCTGTTTGCCCACAAGTTCCCGCAGTGGCGTTGCAACATCGCCACGGGAGACGAGCCCGGTGGAGACCTGATACAGCAGGGGCTGGAACAGGTTGAAGTTGCGTTTATCGATCAAGGTGATTCGCACATTCGCCCCTGCGAGGGCTTGACAGGCATGAATGCCGACGAACCCACCACCCACGATCACCACGTGTGGGGCATGGCGCAGATGCTCTGACGGCGGCTCGAGTTCCAGAAAAAAATGATCACGAGCCATCGACTTGATCGGAGACCTCGTCCTGAAGGGTATGAAGATCGTGCCGCTCTGGCTGCAGCCGTGTGTCGGCGCTTCAAATCAGCTTGAAGGCCTCCAGAAACAGGCCATATAGAAATCCGATCCTGATCAGATCAAGGCTTGTGATCAACACGGCGATCTGGAGCTGATCAGCTCGCTTGAGCCTGCGCCGCAGGCGGATCAGGGTTTCGCTGCCAAGGACCACAATCAGTGCCATGACTGGGTCCAGTTGGCCGAGAACACCGGCAACGGAGGACACCGCCGTCCCCAGCAAAAAGCCCATCAGGGGCGCAATGGTGAACACCGATAACCGTCGCCAGGGGTTGTCCGCCCAGTGTTCGAGGCGGGTTCCGAGGTCGCCCAGCGATCGCTGCAGACGTGTGGCCTGACGTCGACGCGCCATCAGAACAGAATCAACAACAAAAAAGCCCGGGATATCCCGGGCTGGATGATGGGGATACGCGAAGCAAAGCTGGAACCCCTGGACTTGGCTAGTGCGTAGCCCTGATCGCTTACTTGGCTTCGGCCTTTTTGCGGGAGGATTTGCCTTCGAGGAGTTCCAGCAATGCCTCCATCTGAGCCATCACGCCGCGCACCTCACCGGCTTCAGGCAGAAGGCCATCTTCCATCACGCCTTGATGCATCTCACGAAGCTCCTGACGGATGTAGCGCAGGTGGCTGACGACCTGCTCGCGTTTCGATTGCGACATCGACAACAGGAGGAATCACTCTTCTCTTTTACCTCATGATGTGTCAAAGGCGTTGGGATCGACGTTCCGTGATGCCGCTGGCCAAGGCGAGGAGAGTGAAGGTCAGCAAGGCTGAGGGTCGGGCAATCACCGCCAGGGCCACAACGATGCCAAGGATTAACAACAGAGAGAAACGCTCGCGTCTGACGTCCATGTACATCAGACCTCAAGGATCAATGGAGAATAGGGGATTTGAACCCCTGACCTCTGCGGTGCGATCGCAGCGCTCTACCAGCTGAGCTAATTCCCCAGGGCAGGAACGCTAGCGGTCTGCGATTGGGACACACTGGAGGGAGTCAGTCGTCCGTGCCGTCTCGATGTCGATGTCGATCACTCCCGAGCGTCTGGCTGAATTTGACGAAGACTCCATCGCTCTGCTGGCCAAGCGACTGGATGATGATGACTACCCCACTCCCTTTGACAGCCTGTCTGATTGGCACCTGCTGAGGGCCTTGGCGATCCATCGCCCCGATCTGACGGCGCCGTACGTGCATCTGGTCGATCAGGAACCGTTTGATGAGGATTGATGGAGCGGGTTCTTTAAAAGGACGGCGTTGTCTCGTCGCCTGTTGCGGCAGCATCGCAGCGGTCAAGACCCCTTTGTTGGTCAGTGCCCTGGTGAAGGCAGGAGCTGATGTGCGTTGTGTGGTCACCCCGAGCGCGTCACGGCTGGTGAGTCCTGTGGCGCTCGCCAGCCTCAGCCGTCACCGTTGCTATCAGGATGGGGATGAATGGTCGGCCTCGTGCCCACGGCCACTGCATATCGAGCTGGCGGAGTGGGCCGAGCTGGTGATCGTGGCTCCTCTCAGTGCCACCAGCCTCGGTCGTTGGTGCGCCGGTCTGGCCGATGGCCTTCTGGCCAGCCTGCTGTTGGCGACTGAGGCTCCCGTGCTGGCAGCGGCGGCGATGAACACAGGGATGTGGTCTCATCCAGCCGTCCGACAGAACTGGGCCATCCTGCAGAGCTGGCCCAGGGTTCTACCCCTGGCTCCCGGGGAGGGTTTGCTCGCCTGTGACCGGATCGGACCTGGCCGGATGGCCGAGCCGGAACGGATCCTTCTCGCCGCTGCGAGTCTGTTCTGCCGTGGAGAGTCGTCGGTACCGCTGCCGCGGGACTGGTCAGGGCGGCGTCTGTTGGTCAGTGCTGGCCCAACGCTGGAACAGCTGGATGAGGCTCGGTTGATCACCAACCGCAGCAGTGGCGTGATGGGTGTTCTGCTGGCCCAAGCTGCGGCGTTGCGGGGGGCGGAGGTGGAGCTGGTGCATGGTCCGTTGCGCTGCCCGGAGCCCTGGCTCGAGGGTTTGCGTTGTCATGCAGTCACGTCGGCTGGCGAGATGGAGCGGGTGCTGCAGGCCCACCAGGCGGATGCTGCGGCGGTGGCCATGGTGGCTGCGGTTGCGGATCTGCGTCGTTTCGATGGAGGGGGCCAGGGGAAGCAGCCCAAGCAGCAGCTGATCGACTCGATCGGGTCGGGCTGGACGTTGGTCCCGGATCTGCTCAAGGGACTGGCTCGCAGCCGGCCGCCCGGACAGGTGCTGCTTGGCTTCGCGGCCCTGGCAGGTGAGGAGGCGCAGATGCGACGTCTCGGTGAGCAGAAGCGTGTCGCCAAGGGCTGTGACCTGCTGATGGTGAATCCGATCGATCGCCCCGATCAGGGCTTCGAGTCCCCGAACAATGGGGGATGGTTGCTCGATGCGCATGGTTGCACCGTGATTGAGCCCAGCCCGAAGCTGGCCGTGGCACAACGTCTTCTGGATCATCTGCTCGACGCTGTGCTCAAGGCTCAGGATTCGACAAGTTGTTGAGACCTGCGAAACCGGGTCGGTGGTGCGGTTTACCCCCTGTAGGATCCGATCCGGGCGGTGATCTGCCGCACCTCATCCAGCCTTCCGGCTCTATCCATGCGCATTCGTCCCCTGCTGGCCGTCGTGCTGGCGCTCTGTCTTTCCCTGGTCACTACAGCCTGCAGCGGCGACAGTCAGGCCGTGCAGCGTGCGGCTGCGAACACCACCTACGACGACATCCGGAACACCGGTAAAGCCAACGATTGCCCAACCCTGGGTGATTCGGCTCGCGGCTCGATTCCGCTGAGCGTCGGCGGCAAATACGAGCTCCGCGACATCTGCATGCACCCCGTGCAGGTGTACGCCAAGGAGGAGCCCAAGAACAGCCGTCAGGTGGCTCAGTTCGTCGAAGGCAAGATCCTCACCCGCTACACCTCCAGCCTCGATGAGGTCTTCGGTGATCTCACCGTCACTGAGGGTGGTTTGAAATTCCAAGAGAAGGGCGGCATCGACTTCCAGCCGATCACCGTTCTGGTTCCCGGCGGTGAAGAGTTCCCCTTCACCTTCTCCAGCAAGTCTCTGGACGCCACCGCTGATGGTGCTGCGATCTCAACCAGCACCGACTTCGAAGGCACCTACCGGACGCCCAGCTACCGCACCAGCAACTTCATCGATCCCAAGGGCCGCGCACTGACCACCGGTGTGCAGTACGCCCAGGGTCTGATTGCTCTCGGCGGCGATGAAAAGGACCTCGAGAAGGACAACAACAAGCGCTACATCGATGGCGTCGGCACCATGAGCATGTCGATCACCAAGGTGGATCCTGAAACCGGTGAATTCGCCGGTGTCTTCAGCGCCATTCAGCCCTCCGACTCCGATATGGGTGGTCGTGAGGTCATCGATATCAAGATCAGCGGCGACCTGTATGGCCGCCTCGAAGAACTCTGATCTCGGAGCTCTTGTCACGCATGTAGGGGGGCCTGAGGGCCCTCTTTTTTTTGCCCTCTCAGGTTTTCGATTGCAAGATCATCTGGGAGAATCGCGCGGTTGTTCGTTTGCCCGCAGCGCTATGTCTGCCAGCGTTTCCGCTCCAGCCCAGCGATCCGGCGTGATTGCGCCTTATGGCGGAACCCTGGTGGACCTGATGGTCCCTGAGGCCGACCGTGCTGCGGTGAAGGCCAGTGCCACCAAGACGCTCGAGTGTTCTGATCGCAATGCTTGCGACGTTGAGCTGTTGGTTGTGGGCGGCTTTTCCCCTCTGCGGGGCTTCATGCACCAGGAGGATTACGACGCTGTGGTGGGCGGCAATCGCACCGCTGCCGGCCATCTGTTCGGTCTGCCGATCGTGATGGACACCGATCAGGACGGCGTTGCTGTCGGTGACAAGATTCTGCTGACTTACAACGGTCAGGACCTGGCCGTTCTCACGGTCGAAGACAAGTGGGAACCCAACAAGGTTGTGGAGGCCAAGGGCTGCTACGGCACCACATCGCTCGAGCACCCGGCCGTCCGCATGATCTCGATGGAGCGCAAGCGCTTCTATCTCGGCGGCACGCTGCAGGGCCTTGAACTCCCCAATCGCGTCTTCCCCTGCAAGACCCCCGCAGAGGTGCGTGCCGGTCTGCCCGCTGGCGAAGATGTGGTTGCCTTCCAGTGCCGGAATCCCATTCACCGCGCTCACTACGAGCTGTTCACCCGTGCTCTGCACGCTCAGAACGTCAGTGAAAACGCAGTGGTGCTGGTGCATCCCACCTGTGGGCCCACCCAGCAGGACGATATCCCTGGGGAAGTGCGCTTCCAGACCTATGAGCGTCTGGCCGCTGAGGTCAACAACGACAGCATTCGCTGGGCTTACCTCCCGTATGCCATGCACATGGCTGGTCCCCGTGAAGCGCTCCAGCACATGATCATCCGTCGCAATTACGGATGCACCCACTTCATCATTGGCCGCGACATGGCCGGTTGTAAGTCGTCCCTGAGCGGTGACGATTTTTATGGCCCCTACGACGCCCAGAACTTCGCCAAGGAATGCGCTCCGGAACTGACCATGGAGACGGTCCCCTCACTCAACCTCGTTTACACCGAGGAAGAGGGCTACGTCACCGCTGAGCACGCCGAGGCCCGCGGTCTGCATGTGAGGAAGTTGAGCGGCACCCAGTTCCGCAAAATGCTTCGCAACGGCGAGGAGATCCCCGAGTGGTTCGCCTTCAAGAGCGTTGTTGATGTGCTCCGGGCCGCCTGATCCCGAACGATCGGTTTAACATTCCTTCATCTAGCGAGGCGACTCTTGAACAAGCGTTGGCGCAACATCGGCCTCACGGCCCTGTTGGTTTTAGCGATCGCTGTGATTGCCCCCGCCTTCATCGGGGGTGGTTCCGGCTCACAGCCCGAAGTCCGCACCATGCGGTACAGCGACTTCATCGAAGCCGTTCAGGATGATCAGATCAGTCGTGTCGTCATTTCTCCCGACAGTGGAACCGCCAAGGTTGTGGAGAACGATGGCCGTCGGGCTGACGTCAACCTTGCTCCCGATAAGGAGTTGCTCGGCATGTTGACCGAGCACAATGTTGATATCGCCGTTCAGCCCACCCGTCAGGCGAGTGCGTGGCAACAAGCTGCCGGCAGCCTCATCTTCCCGCTGCTTCTCCTGGGCGGTCTGTTCTTCCTGTTCAGACGCGCCCAGGGTGGTGGTGGTGGCAACCCCGCCATGCAGTTCGGTAAGAGCAAGGCTCGGGTTCAGATGGAGCCTTCCACCCAGGTCACCTTCTCCGACGTTGCCGGGATCGAAGGCGCCAAGCTTGAGCTCACTGAGGTCGTCGACTTCCTCAAGAATCCCGATCGCTTCACAGCTGTGGGCGCCAAGATTCCAAAGGGTTGTCTGTTGGTCGGACCTCCTGGTACCGGTAAAACCCTGCTCGCGAAGGCCGTCGCCGGTGAAGCTGGCGTTCCCTTCTTCTCTATCTCGGGTTCTGAATTCGTCGAAATGTTTGTTGGCGTTGGTGCAAGCCGCGTCCGCGACCTCTTCGAGCAGGCCAAGAAAAATGCCCCCTGCATCGTCTTCATTGACGAGATCGACGCTGTCGGCCGTCAGCGTGGGGCCGGCCTCGGCGGTGGCAACGATGAGCGTGAGCAAACCCTCAACCAGCTCCTCACCGAGATGGATGGCTTCGAGGGCAATACCGGCATCATCATCATTGCGGCCACCAACCGCCCTGATGTTCTGGACGCTGCCTTGATGCGTCCTGGTCGCTTTGATCGTCAGGTCACTGTGGATCGTCCCGACTACGCCGGGCGTCTGCAGATCCTCGGCGTCCACGCCCGTGGCAAAACCCTCGCCAAGGATGTCGATCTCGACAAAGTGGCGCGTCGCACCCCTGGTTACACCGGTGCTGATCTCGCCAATCTTCTCAATGAAGCGGCCATCCTCGCGGCGCGTCGTGAGTTGACCGAAGTCAGCAACGACGAAATCAGCGACGCGATCGAGCGGATCATGGTCGGCCCTGAGAAGAAGGACCGTGTCATGAGCGAGCGGCGTAAGCGTCTTGTCGCCTATCACGAGGCAGGTCACGCCATCGTCGGCGCTTTGATGCCCGACTACGACCCGGTGCAGAAGATTTCAATCATTCCGCGCGGCAACGCCGGCGGTCTGACGTTCTTCACCCCCAGCGAAGAACGGATGGAATCCGGGCTGTATTCCAGGGCCTATCTCCAGAACCAGATGGCCGTTGCCCTGGGTGGCCGTGTCGCTGAAGAGATCATCTACGGCGAAGACGAAGTCACCACCGGTGCCTCCAACGATCTTCAGCAGGTGGCGTCGACGGCACGTCAGATGATCACGCGCTTCGGAATGAGTGACGTGCTCGGCCCTGTGGCCCTCGGCCGTGCCCAGGGCGGCATGTTCCTTGGCCGCGACATCGCAGCCGAGCGTGACTTCTCCGAAGACACCGCCGCCACCATCGACCAGGAAGTCTCTGACCTGGTTGACGTTGCCTACAAGCGCGCCACCAAGGTGCTGGAGGACAACCGCGCTGTGTTGGACGAACTTGCCGAGATGCTTGTCGAGCGTGAGACGGTGGATGCTGAGGAGTTCCAGGAGCTTCTGATCAAGCGTGACGCCCGCGTTGCCGAATACGTCTGACTCTGCTCAACACCGTTGGCTGGATCGTCAGGAGAGGCTGATTGCCTCCCTGAGGGTCCAGCCTTTTCTTTTGGTCGTTCGTCCGGGCCAGGCTGACTTGGACGATCCGGAGCTCGTCTCAGGGTCCGGCCTTCTGGATCAATTGATCGGCTTGGAGGCCGCAGGCCTGCGCCACATTGAGCTCGCCTGGTCGCCGCACCCCGGCTGGTGTCGTTTGCTTGCCACCATCCGCGAGCGATGCCCGACCATCTCGCTTGGGGCCGCATCCATCATTGATCGACGTGCTCTCGACGATCTCGAGCGGCTCCAGCTTCCCTATGCGATGTCACCCTGCTGGGACGCTGCCCTTCAGGCTGAGGCCCGCACACGTGGTCTGCTCGTCGTCCCTGGGGTGTTCTCTCCCACGGAGGTGATGCAGGCGATCCAGGCCGGATGCCGTCTGGTCAAGTTGTTCCCAGCCGCCACGCTCGGGCGGGAGTACTGGTCCCGTCTGCGATCACCATTGGGGCCATTGCCGTTTGTAATTGCAGCAGGTGGTTTGGCCGCGTCGGATCTCCGCGATTGGCTCAAGGCCGGCCATGACGCCGTGGCTCTCGGACGCTCGGTGATTCAGGCCTCAGGTGTGCGACCGGACCTGATGGCGCTGCTGCAGGAGTCGTCATCGCTGCGTTGACGCAACCCCTGGTTGCCGTGAGTCTGAAATGCTACAGATGAGACAGCTGTTTTCTGTGCGATGTCGCAGCTCACCATCAAGCTGAGCGACAAGGCTGATGCTCTGATCGCTCAGTTGCAGAAGGAGATCTTCAATCGCCGTCGCAAGAAGGTCACGGCAGCGGGGGTTGTTGAGACGCTGGTTGAAAGCGGTGCCAAGTCGCAGTCCGACAAGCGTTTCGCGACATCGTGGGTCAATCTGATCAAAGACATTGAGAAGGCAGCGAAGTTGGCCTATGCCCACGGCAGCAAGCCGTCGAGCCTCACCGATGAGGAATGGGCCTTGGTGCTGAATCACCGCAGCCGCGCTGGCAGCAGCCAGCCCCGGCGCTCTGTCAAAAAAACAACGGCTCCGACCCGGTCAGCCCGACGCTCACGGACGCGTAGTTCGGCTCTCCCTGCGTCGATCGAGTCGGCGACAGATGCTCCTGCGGTCCCTCACCAGAGGCTGCATTGACCCTGTTGCCGCAGGAGATGGTCGGCGAGCACCAAGGCCACCATCGCTTCCACCATCGGCACCGCCCGTGGCAGCACGCAGGGGTCATGGCGTCCCTTTCCCGCCAGGGTCGTGGCGTTGCCGTCTGAATCGATGGTCTGCTGCTCCTTGCGGATGGTGGCGGTCGGCTTGAACGCGACGCGGATCACGATCGCTTCCCCATTGCTGATGCCGCCTTGAATCCCACCGGAGTTGTTGGTGGTGGTGTGCAGACGTCCATCACTGCTCGGCACAAAGGCGTCGTTGTGCTCACTGCCTTTCTGCAGGGTTCCGGCGAATCCTGAGCCGATCTCAAAGCCTTTGGTGGCGGGAAGCGACATCACCGCCTTGGCCAGATCGGCTTCCAGTTTGTCGAACACAGGCATGCCAAGCCCCATGGCGGGATGGCGCACCACACACTCGATCACGCCACCGCAGGAGTCCCCTTCCCTGCCGATGGCTTCGATCCGCTCCACCATGGCGGTGGCGACCTCCTGGTCCGGACAGCGCACGATGTTGGCCTCCACGTCCTCCAGGCTGACCTGGTCTGGGTTGATGCCATCGGCTTCGATGGTGTGGATTCGCTTCACCCAGGCGAGCACTTCGGTGTTGGCGGCTTTGCGCAGCAGTTGCTTGGCGATTGCGCCTGCCGCCACGCGACCAATGGTCTCGCGGGCTGAGGCCCGACCGCCTCCACTGCGGGCTTGGATCCCATACTTCGCCTGATAGGTGGCATCGGCATGGGACGGGCGGAAGGCCACGGCCATGTCCTTGTAATCGCCGGGACGCTGGTCCTTGTTGCGCACCAGCATGGCGATCGGGGTGCCCAGGGTGGTGGTGCCGTCGAGCAGACCACTCAGAATCTCCACCTGGTCGGCTTCCTTGCGGGGTGTGGTGATGTGACTTTGTCCCGGTCGGCGTCGATCCAGTTCCCTCTGGATCTCCGTCAGATCCAACTCCAGCCGTGGTGGGCAGCCTTCAACAATCACCCCGACGCCGCCACCGTGGGATTCGCCGAAAGTGCTGATGCGGAAAAGATCCCCGAAGCTGCTGCCCATGGTCCACGTTCGTTGCCAGAGAGGCTACGAAGCCGTCGTCTGTTCCGGATTAGAGCAGCTCGGGATAGGGGAGGACTGGTCGTTGGGACTCCGGCAGGTCGCGGAGCAGATCGAAGTCCGCAAAGTCAAAGCCTGGTCCAACGCAGCAACTCACGAAGCTGTACGCGCCGCTGCTTCGGGCCGCTTGCCAGTGCCCGGCGGGAATGATCCGCACCGGGTCCATGCTGCTGAGCTGATGGCGCTCAGCCGCGTGGGTCTCCGGATGGCATGACCACAGTGTCAGGGGTGCACCGGCGCAGTGCACCCAGACTTCATCGGCCTGCTGCACGCGGTGCCACCGGCTCCGTTCCCCATCGCAGAGCAGAAACAGAATGGTGGTGAGAGCTGCGCGTGGCTGTCCATCGCCGCGTTCAATCGCGATCGGACTCCGGTGCAGTTCCCGATACCAACCGCCCTCGGGATGAGGTTGAAGCCGATGCCGCGTCAGGAGTTCTCGTGCTGTGGCATTCATGGCTGCAGCAGGGCACGGGAGCGCATGTTCTGGAGGCGTTGCCAGATCTGCGCGATCCAGAGGAAGAGCCAGCTCATTCCGACCAGCCAGAACGGCTGGTCCCGCCGAAAGACGTCAAACAGCAGCACCACCCGGGGTTGATCGGAGCGGTTGACCGCGGAGTGCATGAAGGTGTCGTCCCAGAGGAAGCCCTCACCCTCCTGGAGGTCATAGCGGGTGCCGTTGATTTTCAGTTCGCAGGAGGTTCTGCCGTTGCCGAGCTGCTGGACATACAGAGGGAGGTGATAACGCCAGACCCCTTTGAACGGTCCTTTATGGGGACGCAACACTTTCCCGGGTGGGAAGAGACTGACGGCTGCGGACACCACATCGGGGTGACGCGCCAGAAAGGCTTGCAGCGTTGGGATCCGCTGCTGGTTCTTCGGGTAGTTGAAGCCATATCCGCGCAGCGGCAGCATTCCCCAGATTTTGCGGTCGAACTCGTACAGCGTTCGCTGTTGCTGCATGATGTCGTGATTGGCGGGGAGCCGGCCGGATAGAGCGATTTCCAGTGTTTCCCGTCGAATGGCGTCGTAGTCGTTCAGCAGTTCCTGGTGCGCCGGGAAGAACTGATCCGGATCGACCACCGCCGGGTTGTTCAGGGAGCGCTCATAACACCACCGTGCGATTTCGCGCCAGAACCGATAGCCCCAGGGCCCCCAACGTTGAATGCGTTGGACCAGCGTTCTGCGTGGACGTTTGCTGGTGGCCATCACGGTGGAAACGCAGTTCAGGAGCTTTGCATGGCTGCTGACTCCGACTCCTGGAGCATGGTTCGCAGGGTCCGCCAGCCGCGGCGCAGGGTCGTGCTCCAGTTCTCATCACCACGACGAATCAGCCTGGTGTAGGGATATAGCGGGGTGCGATCACCGTGGTTGGGCCAGTTGGTGATCGTGCCGTTGTCGAGGATCACCACACAGGGCACACCGAGGGCACCGGCGAGATGGGCGGTGGTGTTGCTGATGGTGATCACGCCACGCACAGCCTTGATTTGTCCGGCGAATCCATCAATGTCCACCATTTGATCAATCGGCTGTGACGAGTGGATTCTTTTGCCACTTAACTCACGCAAAGCCCTGATCCGGGCAGGCTTCTCGAGGTATTGCAGCGACTGCAGTGGCTGGCGGATGGTTTTGATCAGCTCAACCCAGTCCTCAATGGCGGGGAAGGTTTTGTTCTTTGATTTGGAAAACCAGCTGATGCCAATGCCGCGGGGTTGTTGATCAGGGCCCAGTGCTGGGGCCGTCAGGGGTTGAAAGTGGGTGTTCAGCTGCTCCTCGTCGGCTCCAAACCACAACGCCAGACGCTCCTGAGCCGCCTGATGACTGATGCCGTCCAGAGCAGGTGTCTGGTTGGGATCACAGCAGATCAGGCCAGGAAAACTGCGTTGCAGCAGCGGGTTCAACCGCGGTTCAACCAGGGCACACACCCGGTTGACATGGCGCTGCAGCGGACCGATGAAACGCAGAAGTCTCAGCTCATCGCCGAGATCACGTGAGCGGGGGAGCACGAGCACTCCGTCTGCGTTCTGATCGGGGCCAGGCCAGAGCGGCAACGTGTAGGGGCTGCTCGCTTCGATCGACTGGGCAAGGACAGACCAGGCATCGCGATAGCGGCGAGCGCGTTCACAACCGTTGCCGATGTAGCGCAGCCGGCCCCAGTTCTCTGTCGCGATCGCTGCGGCTGCTTCTGCGGCGATGCTGTCGTCGATCGCCTGGTGCATGGTCAGCTCAGGAACCCATCAACGCTAGGGACTCAGCGTCTAGCGCCCAGTGAGCCAACAAAAAGCCCCCACCTTTCGGCGGAGGCTTTGCGATTCAGTTGATCTGAAT
>JBMZMY010000042.1:0-14827 GCA_049619435.1 Synechococcus sp. | reverse complement strand
CAGGCCATGGCTGATCTGGAGAACATCAATGCCCATCTGTTTTCCATTGAGGCACTGATGGAGCGTGTGTTCGATGTCCGCGTGCCGGACGAGATCGAACAGAAGTTCCGAGAGCTTGCGGGTGAGTTGGCTCCGGATCCCCTCAACATTGATCGCTTGAGGCTAAATCGACTGTTGCATCAAACGCCTGATCTACCCGATCGCAACTGAGGCTTGAGTGTCGCTGTGGCGGCGACAAAGCCTGGCAATCATGCCTTCCTCATCGGCTGGAATCACAGTGATTTTGAACGCAGGTAACCAGCTCAGAGCGTCCTTGAGCTCGTTGCGCAACGCGTGGTCGTGCTCGCCGATGCCGCCGGTGAGAGCAAGAACATCAAGGCCGCGCAGGCTGGCGGCCATCGCTCCGATGTGCTGCAGCAGTCGATGACGGAACACCGCCAGTGCCAGGGTTGCGCCCGCGTGTCCGTTCTGGGCTGCCTGGCGGATCTCGCGCATGTCCCCGCTCAGCCCTGAGAGTCCCTTGAGGCCTGAGTTCCGTTGCAGCAGACAGTTGAGCTCCGTTGCGCTGTGTCCCTGACGGATCAAGTCCAGAATCAGGCCGGGATCCAGGCTTCCTGAACGCGTGGCCATCACGAGGCCTTCCAGCGGGGTAAACCCCATGGTGGTGTCGATGCACCGGTGGCCCTGAACCGCCGCGAGGGAGGCTCCTGCCCCCAGATGTGCACTGATCAAGCGCAGCTCTGAGGGGGGATGGCCTTGCTGGCGCCAGCTGGTCGCGACCCGTTCGGAGACGTGTTGATGGTTAATGCCGTGGAATCCGAAACGGCGTAGGCCTTGGCGCCGTAGGTGCTCGGGCAGGGCATAGGTGCGGGCCGCGTCGGGCAGTGTGCTGTGAAAGGCTGTGTCGAAGCAGGCCCACTGCGGCACGTTGGGAGCCCAGCTGCGGGCCCAGGCCAGTCCGGCGAGGGCCGGTGGGTTGTGGAGCGGAGCGAGGGGGGTGAGCGAGTGCAGCTGATGCTCAACCGCCTTGGTGATCAATGTCGGAGCGGTGAAGTGATCACCGCCGTGCACCACCCGGTGGCCAATCAGTTGGATTTGCTGGCGTCGCGGTTCAAGCGCCGGCGCCAGCCAGCGGTCGAGCACACGCTCGACCGGTTCATTGGCGTTCCGGCTTTGGTTGCCAATCCAAATGGCAGCGCCGGTGGAGTCCACGAGCGCTGCCTTGAGACTGGAACTGCCCAGATTGATGACCAGGGTCAGTCCTGGCATCAGCGAACGTCGCAGTTGATCTCCACATTGAGGGGGTCGACGTTCCAGATGTTGTGGCAGTACTCCGCGATCGAACGATCGGAGGAGAAGAAGCCGGTGCGGGCGGTGTTCAGCACCGACATTCGGTTCCAGTGCATGCGATCGCTCCAGGCGCGGCTGACCGCCTCCTGCGCCTGGACGTAATCGGCGTAATCGGCCATCACGAAGAACGGGTCGTTGCCGGTGAGGTTGTCCAGCAGAGGACGGAACAGCTCACCATCCCCATTGCTGAAATGACCCAGCTCAATCAGGCGTAGGGCTTCTTGCAATTCAGGCAGCCGTTGAATGACATCCATGGGGCGATAGCCCTCGTTGGCAAGGGCCTGAATGTCATCGACGGTTTTACCGAACAGGAAGAAGTTATCGGCTCCCACCAACTCGCGGATTTCCACATTGGCACCGTCCAACGTGCCGATGGTGAGGGCACCGTTCATGGCGAATTTCATGTTGCCCGTTCCGGAGGCTTCCTTTCCGGCGGTGGAGATCTGCTCGGAGAGATCGGAGGCGGGATAGACCTGTTCACCGAGTTTCACGTTGTAGTCGGGGAGGAAGACCACCCGAAGACGACCATCCATGTCGGGATCGGCGTTGATCGTTTCGGCGATTCCGTTGATGAACCGAATGATCAGCTTGGCCATGTAATACCCCGGTGCGGCCTTGCCGCCGAAGATCACCGTGCGGGGTGCCATACCGTCGCCCTGACCGTTCTTGATCCGCAGGTACTGAGTGATCACCTGCAGGGCATTGAGGTGCTGACGCTTGTACTCATGGATGCGTTTGACCTGAACGTCAAACAGGCTGGAGGGATCAACGAGAACGCCGGTATTGCGGTGAATGTAATTGGCCAGCTTGCGCTTCACCGTGAGCTTGGTGCTCCCCCATTGCTCGAGGAAGCCGGGGTCGTTTTGACGCTCTTCGAGTTTGCGCAGGTTCTCCATATTGGAGATCCAATCGGGTCCGACATGCTCATCCAGGAGCGAGGAGAGTTCGGGGTTGGCGAGGGCGACCCAGCGCCGTGGGGTGACGCCATTGGTGACGTTGGTGAATTTCTCGGGCCAGAGCTCGGCAAATTCAGGCAGCAGGTCCGTCTTCACCAGTTCGGAGTGCAGGGCGGCGACACCGTTGACGTGGTGAGCGCCGATCGTGGCCAGGTGGGCCATGCGAACGGCCTTGCTGCCGTCTTCGTCAATGATCGAGAGTTTGCGCTGGATTGCATCGTTGCCGGGGTAGCGCAGACGCACCTGCTGCAGGAAGCGGCGGTTGATTTCGTAGATCAGCTCGAGGTGGCGCGGCAGCAGGCTGCTGAACAGGTCGAGGTCCCACTTCTCCAGTGCCTCCGGGAGCAGGGTGTGGTTGGTGTACGCCACGGACCGGGAGGTGATGTCCCAGGCCTTGTCCCACTCCATGTGCCGATCGTCGATCAGCAAACGCATCAGTTCGGCGACGGCAATGGCCGGATGGGTGTCATTGAGTTGGACGGTCCAGTATTGGGGGAAGTCCTCAATGGCGAGCCCACGGTTGTCCAGGCTGCGCAGCATGTCCTGGAGCGAACAGCTCACGAAGAAGTGCTGCTGCTTCAGACGCAGGCGACGCCCTTCGTCGGTGCCGTCGTTGGGGTATAGCACTTTGGAAAGGGTTTCGCTGCCGACTTTTTCCTCAACGGCACCGTAGTAATCGCCGATGTTGAAGGCATAGAAGTCGAAGCTTTCGGTGGCATCGGCACGCCAGAGCCGGAGTCGATCGCAGATGTTGACGCGGTAGCCCAGGACGGGGACGTCGTGGGGAATGCCGATGGCGTGTTCAGCCGGAATCCAGCGGGAGCGATAGTTGCCTTTGTCGTCGATATAGCTTTCGGTGCGACCACCGAAGCCAACGAAGCAGGCCTCGTCGGGCTGAGGGAGTTCCCAGGGCCATCCGCCTTTGAGCCATTTATCGGTGATCTCCACCTGCCAGCCATCGCGGATCAGCTGGTCGAAGATCCCGAACTCGTAGCGGATTCCATACCCCGTGGCCGGGATTTTCAGGCTGGCCAATGACTCCATGTAACAGGCGGCCAGACGACCCAGGCCACCATTGCCCAACCCCGGTTCCTCCTCCACTTCCAGAATCTGCTGGAGCGACTCGATACCGAATTTGCTCAGGGCTTCTTCCGCTTCTTTCTGAATGCCGAGGTTGAGCAGGTTGTTATTGAGTTGGGGGCCGATCAGGAATTCCGCCGACAGATAGGCGACGTTTTTCTGGGGATGCGCCCGCATCGCCTCCATCGTTGCCAGGTACCGCGTCATCAGGCGATCCCGCACGGCGTAGCTCAGCGCCATGTAGAGGTCATGGCGGCTGGCTGTCGGCGCAAGCTTGCCCAGGGTGAAGAACAGATGTTCCGTCATCCCGTCCAGGACACCCTTGGCGTCCAGCCCCGCCCGTTCAGGGTCCGCGTAGCACCCGGGAGTCGGAAGGTGCAGATCGAAGGGTTGGGAGGTTGCCATGTCGACGGGAGGGGGGTGGGAGTGATGTGCTCCCCCCCCGGAGAGGTGGAGTCCTGAGCAGATCCTGCTCAGCTATGGCCGAATGTCCAGCGCCAGTTGTTGATTTCCGGAGCATCCATGCCGTGGGTATAGGCATAGGCGCGGTGCCTCTGAATTTCGTCCTTCATTCGCTCTTTGATATGAGCGGCCCGCGATCCCAGGGCCTCGACCCGATCGATGACGTCGATCACCAGATTGAAGCGATCGATCTGATTGCTGATCGCCAGCTCCAATGGGGTGTTGATGTTGCCGTGTTCTTTGTAGCCGCGCACATGGAACCGTGCGTGCACATCCCGGCGATAGACGAGCCGGTGAATTAACCATGGGTAGCCGTGGAAGTTGAAGATCACGGGCTTGTCGGGGGTAAACAGGCTGTTGAAGTCCGGATCGCTTAAGCCATGGGGGTGTTCTGAGGTTGGGGTCAGTGCGAACAGCTTGACCACGTTCACGTAGCGCACCTTCAACTGAGGGATCTGTTCTCTGAGAATCTCGATGGCGGCGAGGCATTCCTTGGTGGGGATATCTCCTGCGGAGGCGAGAACCACATCGGGTTCGCTCAGAGATGTCGTGCTTTCGTCGTTGCAGGCCCAGTCCCAGATGCCTGCACCTTTGGCGACATGACGACGCGCGGCCTCGAGGCTGAGGTACTGCAGGTGCTTCTGCTTGTCGGACACGATGATGTTGGTGACATCGGTCTCCATCAGGGCCTTTTCCGCGACGGCCAGCAGGGTGTTGGCATCGGCGGGAAGGTAGACACGGGTGATTGACCCTTTCTTGTTGCCCGCCAGGTCCATGAACCCTGGATCCTGATGGGTGAATCCGTTGTGATCCTGACGCCAGACCGTGGATGAGATCAGGCAGTTCCAGGGGCCGATCGGGGCCCGCCAGGGAATCTCCTCACAATGCTCCAGCCATTTGCAGTGCTGGTTGTACATCGAGGCGATCACATGGGCGAACGCCTCATAGGTGTGGAAAAAACCGTTGCGACCGGTGAGGAGGTAGCCCTCCATCATTCCCACCAGGGTGTGTTCGGAGAGCATCTCGATCACCGATCCATCGCGGGAGAGTTCACTGCCGTTGAGGTCCTCCGGCAGAAAATTCGCCATCCAGACTTTTTTGCTGGCCTCGTACACCGCCTGGAGTCGGTTGGAGTGGGTTTCATCCGGGCCGAACAGGCGATAGGCGCCAGGGTTCTCACGGATGAGATCCCGGATGACTTCACCCAGCGGATAGGTGTTTTCCGCTTCAGTGGTTCCAGGGTTGTGAACCGCCACGGCGTGCTGTTCGATCGCGGGAAACAGGAGCTCCTTGCGCAACACACCGCCATTGGTATGGGGATTGCTGCCCATGCGGCGATCCCCACGCGGTGATAGCTGGCGAATGTGCTCCTTCACAGCGCCGTCGTCATCGAACAGCTCCCAGGGGCGGTAGCTCTTCATCCAATCTTCGAGGAGCCGGAGATGGCTCTCATTGGTCTTGACGTCGGCGACGGGGACCTGGTGGGATCGCCAGAAGTTTTCGATTTTCTTGCCGTCCACGTCGCTCGGCCCCGTCCAGCCTTTCGGTGAACGGAGCACGATCATCGGCCACTTGGGACGGAAGGCCTCACCGCTGCTGCGCGCTTGGTGTTGATGCTCGCGGATCTGGAGAACCGCCTGCTCCATGGCGACGGCCATGGAGCGGTGCATCGTCATCGGATCAGACCCCTCCACAAAGATCGGCATCCAGCCATACCCCTTCAGCAGGCTCTCCAGTTCCTCGTGGTCAATCCGGCTGAGAATGCTTGGGTTGGCGATCTTGTAGCCGTTGAGGTGCAGGACTGGCAGCACCGCTCCGTCGCGAATCGGATTCAGAAATTTGTTGATATGCCAGCTGGTCGCCAGCGGTCCTGTTTCGGCTTCACCATCGCCGATGCAGGCGATGGTGATGAGGTCGGGATTGTCGAGAACCGATCCGCAGGCATGGGACAGCACATAGCCGAGTTCACCCCCTTCATGGATCGACCCCGGCATCTCGGCGGTGCAGTGACTGCCGATGTGCCCGGGGAAGGAGAACATCTTGAAGAACTTGCGCAGTCCCTCGGCATCCATTGATTTGTCGGGGTAGCGCTCGGTGTAGCTGCCGTCGATGTAGATCGGGCCGCGGGCACCTGGGGCACCATGGCCTGGCCCAGACATGTAGATCATGTCCAGGTCGTAGTGCTGAATCAGCCGATTCGCGTGGGTCCAAATGAAGGCCTGCCCTGGGCTAGATCCCCAATGGCCGAGGAGGCGATTCTTGATGTGTTCAGGCCGGAGCGGCTCTCTCAGCAGGGGGTTGTCCTGCAGATAAATCATGCCGACGGCGAGGTAATTCGCCGTGCGCCAGTAGGCGTCGAGGCGTTGCAGCTCGTCGTCGTCCGGGGCAGCGACGGTGACGTACGACGTGTGTTGGGGCGCGGTCGTCATGGGGCGCAATGCGGCGATGCCTGGGGGGCCCTCACGGTCCGGGGCGGTCTGGTTCTGCCCGGATCATGCGGTTGATCGGACCGTAGCCAGCGTTGTTGGCTCTGCCTGCAGATGTGAATCAAACCGGAGTCGTTCTGGTTGATCAGGACCACTCCACGGACAGTTCCGCGGCGAATTCACCATTAAGGTCGGCGGCAGAGCTGCGCGGCCTGATGCTTCTGCCCACCCTGCTGAGTGAACTCGGCAGTCATGACCTGGAGGTTGCCGAAACCCTGATCGGCGTCCTCCGCTTCATTCTGATTTTTGTGGCCGCCAGAAGTCTGGCCGAGCTGCTCGTGCGCTTTGAGCTGCCCACCATTCTTGGTGAGCTCTTGGCTGGCGTGATCATCGGTGCGTCTGGCCTGCATCTGTTGGTTCCTCCTGAAACACAGGTGCAGCTGAGTGGCGTCTTCACCGATGTCATCGCCGGTCTGGCACACATCCCCGGTGAGGAGGTTGCTGAGGTCTATGACGAGACCTTCGGGGCCTTGCGCTCGGTGTCCAATCTCGGCCTCTTTTCGCTGCTTTTCCTCACCGGTCTGGAAAGCGAATTGGATGAGCTGGTGGCCGTCGGCGCTCAAGCCTTCTCAGTGGCCGTGGTGGGCGTGGTGTTGCCATTCGCGCTTGGCACCATCGGTCTGATGACGATCTTTCACGTCGATGCAATTCCGGCCATTTTCGCGGGTGCATCGATGACCGCCACCAGCATTGGCATCACCGCGAGCGTGTTCGGGGAACTTGGATATCTGCGCACCCGTGAAGGCCAGATTGTGATCGGCGCCGCCGTCCTTGACGACATCCTCGGCATCGTGATCCTGGCGATCGTGGTGTCCCTCGGGGCCGGTGGCTCCCTGGAGATCGCTCCGATCATTCGCCTCGTCGTCGCCGCTGTGTTGTTTGTGGTGGTGGCGCTGGTGCTCAGTCGAAAGGCTGCTCCGGCGTTCGATTGGGTCGTTGATCAGCTCAAGGCGCCCGGCTCCAAATTGGTCGGCGCTTATCTCTTGCTCGGGGCGACCTGCTTTGCCGCCACGGCGATCGGCCTGGAAGCTGCACTTGGCGCCTTTGCCGCTGGCTTGATCGCCAGTGCCTCCAAACACCGCCATGACATTCAAGCGGCTGTGATGCCGATTGTTGGTCTCTTCGCCACCGTCTTCTTTGTCCTGGTGGGCGCTGGCATGGACCTCTCCGTGATTAATCCATCCGATCCGGCAGCGCGGTCAGCGCTTGTGATCGCCGGTTTCCTCTTCATCGTTGCCATCGTTGGCAAGGTCGCCGCTGGTTGGGCGGTGTTCAGCAAGGAAAAAACCAATCACCTGGTGGTTGGTCTGGGAATGATGCCCCGGGGTGAGGTCGGCTTGATCTTCCTTGGCCTGGGCACGGCCTCCGGTTTGCTGAACCCAGGCCTTGAAGCGGCCATTCTGTTGATGGTCATCGGCACCACCTTCCTGGCTCCAGTGCTCCTTCGCCTGGTTCTCAAAGGCAAACCCCCTGAGGACGGCAATGAAGTCCCCGAAGAGTTTGCGGCTGATCCGATGGCGGGCGCGTCCTGAGTCTGTTCAGGATCCTTGGTCGTCCTGTGAGGCGAAGACCAGTAACAGGCTCCAGCCGATCGCGATGACCGCCAGGCTGGAGGCCCAGCCTGGACCAATCACCCAGCTGCCGAGCAGCTGGGTCACCATGCCAACGGCGAGGGCCAGCAGCAGTGAGCTGACCACCAGGGCAACCTGACGCCCCTGTTCCGGGAGTGGACTCGTCGAGAGGCTGGCTTCCAGTCGGGCCAGCGGCCCGCTCAGGGGAATGTAGAGAGCGATGGCCCATAACACCGCTCCGCGCCAACTCCCCGGGTCCGCGAGCGGTCCGCTCCACAGCTCATCACTCAGCATCGAAGCGTCCCAAGTCGATCTGCCTAGCATCGCTGCCCCTGCGCGTGATTGTGGACACGATCAGCTGGAGCCATCTCGGACACCCGGTGCATGCCGTTGAGCTGAGTCCGGAGGGTGATGCAAGTGATCGCCCCGCGGTGCTGCTCGTGCATGGATTCGGTGCGTCCACCGACCATTGGCGCCACAACATTCCGGTGCTGGGACGCACCCATGCGGTGCATGCCATTGATCTGCTCGGGTTCGGCCGCAGTGCCAAGCCTGGCTCCTTGAACTATGGCGGTGCTCTCTGGCGTGATCAGCTTGTGGCCTACGTGCGGGAGCGGATCGGCCGTCCCACGGTGATCGCGGGCAATTCCCTCGGCGGATTCGCCGCCTTGGCGGCCGGAGCCGCCCTCGGCAACGACTGTGCTGGGGTTGTGCTGCTGAATGCCGCCGGTCCCTTCAGTGATGAGCAAAAGCCCCCCGAGGGTTGGGGGGCGATCGCCCGTCAGACCATTGGCACGGCGTTGTTGCGCAGTCCGGTGTTGCAGCGCTTGCTGTTTGAGAATCTGCGCCGGCCCGCCACCATTCGCCGGACCCTCAACCAGGTGTACATCAACAAGACCAACGTTGATGACTGGTTGGTGGAGTCGATTCGGCGCCCTTCCCTGGACCCCGGGGCGTTTGGTGTGTTCCGAACCGTGTTTGATATCCCACGCGGTCAACCCCTCGATGAATTGTTCGCTGAGCTGACGGCACCGCTGCTGCTGCTCTGGGGCATTCGCGATCCCTGGATTAATGCCCCTGGGCGGCGCTCCACATTTCAGCGCCATGCCCCAGAGGCCACGACGGAAGTGGTGCTGGATGCGGGGCACTGCCCCCACGACGAGGTTCCCGATCAGGTCAATGCCGCCATGCTCGAGTGGTTGGCCGGACTGGACTGACTGCGGCGCCCTAGCGCTTCCGTGAGCAGACTTTCAATACGCGCCCGGATGGCCGATGGCTCTGACCCAGAAGACCGCTCCCTATGCCCACTGGGAGTACGTGCATCCGAGCAGTGGTGACCGGTTGCGGATCATCCCCGAACGCGGGGGGCTCGTTAGCGAGTGGTGTTGTGGCGGTAGGGAGGTGCTCTATTTCGATCAGCAGCGCTACGCGGATCCCTCCAAGAGCATTCGCGGTGGCATTCCGGTGCTGTTCCCGATCTGCGGCAACCTTCCGGATGATCGGTTGGTTGTGAACGGTGTCGCCCACACCCTGGTGCAGCATGGTTTCGCCAGGGATCTGCCCTGGGAGTTGCAGCTGCTGGAGGATCAGACCGGCATTCGTCTGAGTTTGCAGTCCACAGAGCACACCGAAGCGGCCTATCCCTTTGCCTTTCTGTTGGAGATGGCGGTGCGCCCGGTGGCTCAGGCCCTGGAGATCAGCACCACCATCCACAACCGCAGTGCGGAGTGCATGCCGTTCAGCTTCGGGCTGCATCCTTACTTTCAGGTCAGTGATCTCAGCAGCACGAGGCTCACGGGCCTTGCGGATCGCTGCCTGAATCATCTGGAGATGGCCGCTGCGGAGACGGCGCCGCAATTGCAGCGTCTGCCCCAGGGGGTTGATTTTCTCTGCCAACCCAACGGACCTGTCACGCTGATCGATGACGCCAGCGGCACTCAGCTGCAGTTGCAGCATCAGGCTCCCTTTGATTTGACCGTGGTCTGGACGGAGCCCCCTCGGCCGATGGTGTGTCTGGAGCCTTGGACAGGACCGCGGCAGGCCTTGCTCAGCGGCGATCGAAAGCTTGTGCTGGACCCCGGGGCTCAACAAACGTTGACTTGTCGCTACGCGGTGCTTTGAGCTCAGGCTTCCACGCCTGGTAGACGACCGCGGCAGAGCTGTTGCTGCGGATCAAACTGACGTTTAACGGCCTCAATCACAGCCTTGGCTGGTGCATCACCCCAGGCGGGAAGGCGTTGGTTGCTGCTCTCGAGTTGACGCAACACCGTGAGCCGGCCGCCCAGTGTCTCGAGGCGCTGTCGCAGGGCAGCCACGCTGTGGGCCGCCGTGGTGTCGTTGTCTGCGGCCCAGCCATCGCCGATCCCTGCGCCCGCGGCCAGGCACCATGACCAACCCTTCAGAGCCTGGTATTCGTTGCTGCTGAGCAGAACATGCAGGCGTGCGGGGGGCACCATCACCCGAACGAGCCAGCGCCCACCGGCTCTGGGTATGGGTGCGTCCAGCGGCTGCACGTCGGCATGGCGCTCCACGCTGAGTCCATGCTGCTCAGCCATGGTCTTGATGCGGCTGAGTTGCGTCTCAACCGCGACATCCGACACGCTGCTCACCAGCAGACGCAGCTGTGTTGCCTCTCCGTTGCTCTGGATCCAGTCGATGCGTTCCGGCGTCAGGCTGGACCTCAGCACGTCAGCCCGGCACCGCTCTTGGCTGTTCAGGGGGCCATGCAGTATCACGGTGCCGTGGCTGGGCCGCATCGGCTGCACCCGCAGGGTGAGCTCCGTGATCAGAGCCAGACTGCCCCAGCTTCCGCAGAGCAAGCGCATCAGGTCGTAGCCGGCCACATTTTTCACCACCCGACCGCCGGCATGGGCTTCGATGCCGTCGCTGCGCAACAGGCCAATGCCGATGATCTGATCACGCACACCAAGGTGGCGTTGCCGCAGACCGCCAGCCATGCCCCTCGCGACCAAGCCGCCAATGCTTCCGCTTGGTTCGCCGCCCCAGGGCCAGTCGACCGGCAGCCATTGGCCTTGCGCCGCCAACAGGGCCTGCAGCTCCTGCAAGGGCAGGCCTGCTTCCACGGTGATCGTCAGATCATCAATCGCGTGATCAATCACGCGATTCAACCCACGACAACTCACGGTGGGGTGATCGGCATGGATCGGTGCCCCCCAGTCCAAACGGGTTCCGAGACCACTGGGGATCCAGGGGGTTGCGGTTTGATGGAGGTGGCGGACCAGAGCGATCAGCTCCTTGCGGTCCATGGGGGAATGGCTCACGCCACGATGGTCCCATGAAGGTTGTCGTGATCGATGACGACCCCACCGGGTCGCAAACGGTGCATGGGTGTCCTCTGTTGCTGCGTTGGGATCCTCTGACCCTGCAGCAGAGCCTTCGGCATCGCTCGCCACTGGTGTTTCTGCTGGCAGACACCCGTTCACTCGAGCCAGCCCAGGCAGCGGCCTGCAACCGTGACATTGCGGCCAATCTTGATGTTGCGCTGCAGGCCGAGGGGCTGCAGCGCAACGATGTGCAGCTGGTCAGCCGCGGTGACTCCACCTTGCGAGGCCATGGTGTTCTCGAGCCCCAGGTGCTGCACGACTGCTTCGGACCGTTTGATGCGACCCTTCACGTCCCGGCCTTCCTGGAGGGAGGGCGCACCACCGTGAATGGGGTGCATTTGCTCCATGGGGAACCGGTCCATCTCAGCCCTTTTGCCAAGGATCGTCTGTTCGCCTACGGCACCAGCGATCTGGCGGCCTGGCTTGAGGAGAAAAGCGCTGGGGTGATTCAGGCGGACGCGGTGCAGCAGCTCAGTGGTCAGGACTTGGATCAGGCGTCCAGTGGGGGGCTCGAGGGTTTGCTGGCTCGCCTGAGCAGCTTCCATGCCAATGCAGCGGTGGTGGTGGATGCGGAGCGTCCGCAGCAGCTGGCAGTGTTGGCTGCTGCCGTAGGGCTCCTGCAACAGGAGAAGCGGTTTCTGTTTCGTTCCGCGGCCAGTCTGGTGAAGGCGTTGGCTGATCCAGGTCCACAACCGCTGGATGCCGACGGCCTGGCTGGATTGCGCCGGCGTTCCCCGTCCGGTGCGCCTTGGCCGGGGCTGGTGATGGTTGGCTCCTACGTTCCCCTGGCGGATCAGCAGCTCACGTGTCTGCTGGACGACGCCGATTGCCAAGGGATTGAACTGCCTGTTCGCCGCCTCGCCCGGGTTTTCAACGGTCCTACGCCGGATTGGCTGCTGCAGGATCTGCAGCGGGATTGGCAGCAGCAGATTGCTGAGGTCCTCGATCAGAACCGCACCCCGGTTTTGTATACGAGTCGCGGTGAACTGTGCTTCGGTTCGGAGGCTGAGGGCCGCCGCTTCTCCAGGGAGCTGGCGGCATTGATGGGTCGCTTGGCGGCCGCAGTGGCGCCGCGCTTGGGGTATTTGATCAGCAAAGGCGGCATCACCACGCAGACCCTGCTCTCCCGTGGGTTGGCTCTGGACTCGGTGCAGCTCGAGGGGCAGCTGTTGCCCGGGCTGTCGATGGTGCGGCCGACCACAGGACCGCTTGCGGATCTGCCGATCCTCACCTTCCCTGGCAACCTCGGTTCAGCCGGCACGCTCCTGGAGGCCTGGCAGCGGATGCAGGCCGGCTGACGCCGCCAGTAGTTCCATCGGGTGCCGGACCTGGGCTCGTTCTCCGAGGTGACGGCGCAGCTGCAGGGTGCAGCCGATGTTGGCGCTGGCCACCACATCGGCGCCGGTACGGCTGAGGTCGTCGGCCTTGATCCGGCCCAGTTCAGCGGCCTCCTCGGGTTGAACCAGGTTGTAAATCCCGGCGCTGCCGCAGCAGACGCCGGCTTCCATGGCCTCGCGCAGGTGCAGCCCAGGAATGCTCTCCAGCAGCTGACGCGGTTGCGCCTGGATGCCTTGGCCGTGAATCATGTGGCAGGCGTCATGCATGGCCACCGTGCTGGGCAGTGATTGGAGCCGGCTGCGAAAGCCGTCGCTGAGTCCTTGGTCTGCCAGAAACTCCTGGACGTCCAGCACCGGAGCGCGGAACTGGGTCCCGTCATGGAGGATCTCGTCGTAGGCCTTCATCGTGTGGCCGCATCCGGAGGCGGCGACCAGGACGGCATCGAGGTCGCCGTCGATGGCATTCATGCTGGCCACCAGGTCCGCTGCGAGCTGGCGGGTGAGCGCGAGTTCGCCTTGGTGATGGCTCACGGCTCCACAGCAGCCCTGGTTCTGGGGGATCACGACCTCGAAACCATTGGCCTGCAGCACCTTGACGGTGGCGGTGCTGACCGATGGATCGAAACAGCGTTGGACGCAGCCCAGCAGCAAGGCAACACGGCCGCGCTGGGTGCCGGTGGCCGGATTCAGGGTGGGTAGGGCGTCCTGGAAGTTGTCGGCGGCCAAAGGAGGGAGCAGTTGTTCCATCGCTTCGATCCCCGGTCCGAACAGACGGGTCAATCCCGTGCGCCGAGCCAGTGCTTGCAGGGGGGTGCCGGTGTAAGCGCGCAGGGGTTGGAGCAGCGCCCGGAGCCGCCGGGGGTAGGGCAGCACCTGCAGCAGCAGCTGCCGAAAACTGATCTGCCAGCTGCTGCGGAGGCTGGCTTGATTGAGCTTGGGCCGGGTGGCTTCGATCAGCTGGTCGTAGCGGACCCCCGATGGGCAAGCGGACACGCAGGCGTAGCAGCCCAGGCAGGTGTCGAAATGACTGGCGACCGTGGCATCCAGCTGCAACTCACCGGCTTCGATCGCGCGTAACGCGTGGATGCGGCCCCGTGGCGAATCCATTTCACTGGCCAGCACCCTGTAGCTCGCACAGGTCGGTAGGCAGAAGCCACAGTGCACGCAGGGGTCTGCGGCACCGGGTGGCAGGCCAGGGAGTGTTGTCGGGCTGGGTCCAGGGGAGTCCGTCATGGCGAAAGTCTGGCGCGCCAGCCCATCGCGGCGTCAGAACCGCTGGATGATCGCTTCCGCAAAGCCACTGCAGCTCACCGGGTCGACTTGGGGTTCCATCAGTCGGGCCAGGTCATAGGTGACTTGCTTGTCAGCAATGGCGGCACTGAGGCCCTTGGTTACCAGATCGGCAGCCTCCTGCCAGCCCAGGAATTCCAGCATCATCACGCCACTGAGGATCACCGAGCCTGGGTTGATCCGGTCGAGGCCAGCGTGTTTCGGGGCGGTGCCGTGGGTGGCTTCGAAAATGGCCGCGGTTTCACCGATGTTGGCGCCGGGGGCCATGCCCAGGCCGCCCACCATGGCCGCGGCGGCATCGGAGATGTAGTCGCCGTTGAGATTGAGGGTGGCCAGGATCGAATACTCCTGGGGGCGGGTCTGAATCTGCTGGAAGATGCTGTCGGCGATGCGGTCGTCGACCAGTACCATCTGCCTCCACTTGCCACCGCCGTGGCTGGTGCCGATGGCGTCGATCACCGCCTGCACTTCTGCGTCAATGTCCGCCTTTTTCTCAGGGGTGAGGCTGTCGTAACCGGGCTCGATCATGCGGGCATTGGCCTGCACGCTCAGAGTCGAGTCCTTGTCGAGGTTGCCGAGGATCCAGCTTTCCCGTTCGGTGATGCAGACGTCGCGAAATTCAGTGGTGGCCAGCTCATAGCCCCAGTCACGGAAGGCTCCTTCCGTGAATTTCATGATGTTGCCCTTGTGCACCAGGGTCACGTGGCGTTTGCCACCCTCCAGCCGCAGGGCGTGCTGGATCGCCTTGCGGATGTGGCGCTGGCTGCCGTGCTTGCTCACCGGCTTGATGCCGATGCCGGACCCCTCAGGGATCTGGCGTTTGCCCAGCTTGCCGTTGGCGGGGATCACCACCTCGTTGAGGTGCTTGCGCAGCTCCTGGCCGACGGCGTCATCGGCTTCCCATTCCACACCCATATAAATGTCTTCGGTGTTCTCCCGATAGACGATCAC
>JBMZMY010000041.1:0-15146 GCA_049619435.1 Synechococcus sp. | reverse complement strand
GCTGATGCCCTCGAGCTGACCATTGGCCAGGCTTGGCCGATCGACTTCTCCGTGGCTGCTGTCCACCAGAACCACCCGGTTGGCTTGGTTGCACCAGACTCCGATCTCCTGCAACAGCGTCAGAAAGCCGCGGTCGCTGCCACCACGCAACCAGCCGGAACCATCGGCTGCTGGGTTGGACGTCACAGTGTCGCCAACCCCCACCAGCACAGGCATCTGCTCCGGGGAGATCCGCTCCTGCACCAGCCGCAGCAAGGCCGCGTGGGAGCGGGGGGCGTTGCGCACGTGGAATCCCTCTCCGAAGGGAGCCACCCCAGTCCGCCGAGCCATGAACTGGTTCAACAGCACCAGCAACCCCGCCTCCTTGAGCGAGCCAGTCAGCATGAACTGAATATCGGTGCTACCGACGTCCCCTTCCACAGCTGGTTTTAACCGTTCACGGCCAGTGGAATCGCGGCCGAGGTTGGGCGCCACGTGGAGAAAGAATGAGGTCTCCAGTCCCTGTTGCACCGCATCCTGCAGCAATTGCTCCATGAGTTGCTCCAGCATCCGCTGCAGCGCCCGCTGACGCTCCACATCCTTCGGAACCAGGGCAAAGACGCCGTTGAGATTGATTGTCGGCGACACCTGGGTGTCGAGCACGGCGGCCTTGGCGCAGGTCAACAGCGTGTCGGCAGGAACATCGGATAACACCGCCGGCAGCTGCTGTTGCAACAGCTGTTCCATCCGTTGCGGAACCGCGGCCAGAAAGGCCATCTCCGCTGCACTGACGCCCGGATGGCTCAGGGCACCGTGGCGATCCTGGAGCTGTACGCCACCGGCGGCGAGGCCGGGCAGGTACAAGCCTTCACGGGCAGCTCGCTTGGCGTCACCGAGGGCCTGCTCCACCAAGCGGTTCACGCCACGGCGTCCTTCATGCTCTCCATTGGTGAGCACCGCGAAGTTGTCCCCCAGCTGGGCCACAGCCTCCACATAACGGCGGTCCAGCTGACGGGTGAGCGGGTCTTTGACCAGGGGCATGCAGACCCCGTCGAGGTCCTGCACGATCAGCAGATCGCGCACCTCGGCGATGTCGTGCAAGAGCTGATCAGGGGTGAGCATGGGCACAACGATCGGGGCGATGCGTCAGTGTTGCGCGAAATTCAGCCTCTGCCGCCGGATGTATGAGGTGGTGGCATCGAAGTGAATCCAGGTCAACCCAGAAATCTGAAAAAGTTGCCATCGAATCCAGGACCGCCGCGTCATAACCGCTAACCACGAACAAGCAAGCGTTTGGCTTCATGGGACTCGGTCACGTCGACTACGGCAATCAATCCGGCACGGACCACGGCCGCAACAACACGGCCACCCTGCCGCTCGGGGGAGGCAAGAGCTGGAACAGTCAAGATTTCCGCCGCTTGGTCAACAGCGTGTCCAGGCGCGACAAGGGACACGTCATCGATTACAACGTGCACCCAGACTCGACGGACTATGACACCCATGAAATTCATCCTGGCCCGGATGGATACATCTATTTCACCCAGCAGAAGCACGATCGGGTAGGGCGAATCAGCACAGACGGACGCGTGGAATATTTCGACATGCCCGTGGGGTCACACCCCCATGGCATCCGCTTTGACCACGATGGTCGACTGTATGTGAGTTTTGAATATCTCGATCAATTAGTGGAACTTGACCGGATCAATGGGGCCATTTTAAACACCTATTCCGTTGCTTTTGATGATCCCGATGTGGAGGGTGTTGTGGGTCCCCATGGATTTGCCGTGGATCAAAAGAATCGGCTCTGGTACACCGGTAAATCGTCCGATGTGATCGGCATGGTGGATCCCGCCACCGGGGAACAGGAAAAATACACGCTACCCACCCGGGCGAACTTTACGGCCAACTTTGGGCACGATATCGACAGCAAGGCCAGCGGCCCGATCAATGTGGAGCTGGATCAGGATGGCAATGCCTGGTTTGTCTGCCTGCAAACCAGCCAAATCGGCAAAGTTAGTACCACAGGCGAGGTGAGTGAATACACCATTGAAGGTCTCGCCTCCGATGGCAACACCCGACCGATCAATATTTTCCAAGGGCCGGATGGTGCTATTTGGGTCACCGTGGAAGGCGACAACACCTCAACACCTGATCAGCCCAATCAAACCAATGGCGGCATTGCCCGTTTCGATCCCGACACGGAAAGCTTTATCGGCTATCAGCAATACCGCAGCAAAGGTGCTGGTGGGGCCGTGGGGGAAAACGGTTCATCCGTGTGGTTCCAATACCAAGAAGAGGCTCTGATTCAACTGGAGGTGAACGATCAAGGGAGGGTGTATCAATCCACTTTTGATCTTCCAGACATCGGCCAACGCACGATGCACCGGATTGCCCAGGGACCCGACGGGAACATGTGGTTCACCAGTCTCCACCAAGACACGATCGGCACGATCACAACAGACTCCACAGGTCTGCCTGTTTACGGCTTCAAAGACAACGGCGTTGATTCGGCTTATCTGTCGGCCTATCCACAGGAGTTGACCCAGTTCTTGCAGCAGCGCAACCGGATCGCTCAGCAGGAGTCCCTCTTCCTCAGTTCCACCAAGAACGCGCAATCGCTGGCGACCCATCGCTTCAGCGACAGCATCACCGGAACCACGATCTGGAGCATTGACCGCGATGAAATCAAGGCCATGAAGCGTTCGGATCGGTACAGCTTCGAAGGGCGGGATTTCCGGGTCTACCGCGAGCTCAACGATGCCGATGGCCTGGTGCCGATTTACGAAGCCGACCTGTTGAGCTCTGACGTGCGCAGCTGGTCGACCGATGCGGATGATTTTGCCGATGCGAACCGCTTCTCGTCACCGGAGATCGCCTGGTTCGCCAAGCCCTTCCCGCTGGGCGACATCTCGAGCTGAGATTCGCGAGCATGGCGGCTTGTCACGGCAGCTGCCATGCATCCGACCTGGACCGAGCAGTGGTGGCCTGTGGCCTATCTGCAGGATCTGGACGTCAGCCAACCCAATCGCTTCACACTGCTGGAACGGGATCTGGTGATCTGGTGGGAGCCGTCAACGACGCGTTGGCGCGTGTTCCCGGATGTCTGTCCGCATCGCCTGGTTCCGTTGAGCGAAGGGCGGATCAACGCCGCCGGACAGCTGGAATGTCCTTATCACGGCTGGAGTTTTGATGGGGAGGGCCACTGCCGCGCGATTCCCCAGGCGCAGGACGATGCCAGATCGGAGAGCCGTCGCTCCCGTTGCGCCAGCCTGCACACGGCCACCGGTCAAGGTCTGTTGTTTGTCTGGATGGGTGCCCCCGATGCAGCCCTGACGACACCGTTGCCATTGGTGCCCGCCCTCGAGGAGGACCCCCAGAGCTGGACGGTCCAGGACACCTTTCGCGACCTCCCCATGGATGCGGTGACGTTGCTGGAAAACGTCCTTGATGTGAGCCATGTTCCGTTCACCCACCACCGCACGGTGGGAAAGCGGGAGAATGCCGCTCCGGTGAACGCCGCGGTCACCCGCGAAGGCCAGGACGGTTTTGAGGCCTTCTGGGAGGAGGGTCCCAGGCGTGGCCAGTTGGGATCGCAATCCACCCGTTTTCACGCGCCGCAATTGATGTGGCACGACCTCACGGCCAAGGGGTTCGGTCGCATCCTCACGGTGGTTTATGCCGTTCCGATCCGTCGCGGTGAATGCCGTCTCTTTGCACGGTTTCCCTTTCAATTCCAGTCCGCTGCACCGCGGTTGTTGATCGGCTTGCGACCGCGTTGGTTGCAGCACATCGGCAATCACAAAGTGCTTGAGGACGACCAGGTTTTTCTGCACTGGCAGGAGCGTGTGCTGGAGCGGGCTGGTGGCAGTGCCGCTGCCGATCGTGCCTTTTTCCTCCCCACCTCCAGTGATGTGTATGTCGCGGCTCTACATCGCTGGTTGAACAACAACGGTGGTGAACCCTTCGCCGGACGGCCCTTACCCGCTCGGCAGGGCACCGAGGCGCTGATGGACCGCTATCACAGTCATACCGTCCATTGTCGAAGCTGTTCCCAAGCGCTCGATCGGATTCGCAGGGCCCGGCCCTTGGCCTGGGGCCTGCTCTGGGGTGCGGCGGCCCTGGTCGGTTTTGGTCAAGGCGATCGCTGGAGTGTTGTTGGCCTGGTCTTTGCCGCTGTCGCTGCACTCACCCTTCGCCAACTCGGGCGTTGGGAGCTGGGGCTCACCCAGGGTGACGGCCGGGCACCTCGCAACCAGGCCCGTTGACGCGGCACGGGGCGTGATCAGGGCAGCGGCAGCAGGTGCGGTTTCACATCGGCTCCGACCTTGCCTTCCACCTTCACCTTGCCGCCGACGGTGACCGTGTCGTTGACCGTGACCTCCCCACGCACCTGGACCGGTGCATCGATGGCACTCACCCGGGCCTCTGCGGCAACAGATCCTTGGATCGCCACCGGTTGATCGATGGCTTGAACCCGCACTGGACCACTGATGGCGAGTGGTTGCTCTCCGGTAATGACCACCGGCGTGGCCACATCCACCTGTCCTGACACCGGCAGTGGTTGGTCACTGCGAATGGTGATGCTCGCGGGCATCACCAATTTGTCGACCTGGAGCCCGCCATCGATCCGAATCGGAATCGGTTCACTGAGCAGCTTCAGCAACACCGCGGACAGCCCCAGGCTTGAGATCACAACGGCGATGGGCCAGCGATAGGCCAGCAGCAAGGTCTGTCGGTTGGTGGACATGGCAGCGGCCTTTTGTCTGCATTACACCGCCTCTGCTCAGCCCATGCCCATCACCTTTCGGTAGGCCGGCCGTTGTTGCGTCGCGGCGATCAAGGCCTCAATCGCTGGATAGGGAGAGAGATCTTCCTGGGGGAAGAAGATCGGGAGATAGGCCAGGTAGGCGGTGATGGCGCAATCTGCGGCACCCCAGGTCGTCCCCACCAGGGGTTTGCCAGGGGTGAGCTGCCGGTTGAGTTCCTCCATCAACCGCGGGAACTCTCGTTCCCGGTTGCTTGGGACAAAGAGTGCGATCGCTAGCGTTGCATTGGCAAACAGCAGCCACTGGTTGATCAGGGAGCGTTGGGCTGCACTCTGGATTTCACCGCCGTGATGTTCGGCCAGGTGGAGCAGGATTGCGCCGGATTCGAACAGCTTCAACGGTTGGCCGTCTGGCCCTCGAAGGCTGGTGTCCAACAGAGCGGGCAGTTTGCCGAAGGGATTGATGGCCAGATAGTCCGGCTGGCGGTGCTGGTTGCCCCGCAAGTCGAGCTCCACCAGGTCATAGGCAATGCCCTTCTCCTCCATGTACCAGCGGGGCATCGACGCCCTGGTCTTGGGACCGCCGTAGAGGGTCAGCGTCATGGCATGCGCTCCGCAGCACTTCCATCCAGTGTCCTCGTCAGAGGGTCTTTAGGGTGTGCAACGAACGCCTCGAGCGTCCCGATTCGGCCCTGATGCGCAACTCCTTCTTTGATCGCAGCCTTGATGCCGGCTCGATTGGGCGCCGTGTGCGGGAGGTGGCGGAAGGAAAAGTCGGGTTTTACAGCGTGGGTCTCTATCCCGCGTCGCTGGCCTACAACTGCGCGATGCAGAACCAGGCCGGTCGGTTGATGCTGGCTCCGCGTCCGGGTCGCAATCTGCTCGGTGCCTTTTCAAAGGACGCGATCGCCACCATGGACGCCGGGCATGTGGCGGCCGTGGAAGCCATGGGGACCCATCGAACGGCGACGGATCACCGTCCCAATACCCTCAGCGACTTGATTCGTGGCTGTGAGCTGGTGGTGCTGAGCGCCAACAGCAATCACATCGAAGAGGATCTGCTCGAGGCCTGCCGGCTGCGTGAGGAGCTGGGACGTGAGCAAGTTGTTCTTGCCTGCCTGTCGGGATCGTTCAGCCACGATCCAATCACCAACAACGCCTATGTGCTCTGCGAGCAGGAGCCCAATCTGGCGTTCTTCTCGGGATTCCATCGCCATGGAGCCCTGCGCAATCCGTTTGACAGTTTCACGGCGAACTTCTGTCATCCCAATGCGCTTACCGCCATGCTCGGCGCGCAGCTGCTCGATTGCCTGTCCCCGAACATTCAGGTGTCGCCGGGCGTTCACAACGTTGAAGGTCAGTACATCAAGGCCGCCAAAAACATGGCATCGGTGTTTGCTGGGTTTGGCTACGCCTATCACCAGGACAACCCGGGGGTCTTGCCCACGCTGTTGACCTTGCTTCTCGATCAGTGTCTGGATCAGGCGGCGACCGTCTCGATGGCGCGTCCGGATCGTCAAAAGCTGTATCACCGCCAGCCGATTCCGTTGACGGAGCTGGGTTATGCCGTTCCTCGGATCGAAGCCACCTTGGTGCGTGACGGGGACTTTGAGAAAGTCCGCGACCATACCTTCACGCAACTCACGGCGATGGTTGCCGATGTGCGCGGCAGCATGATGTTGCCGGTGTCCGGAAGTCCGACCCGTAATTTTCAGGTGGGGCAGGTGCTTGCCGCCAAGATGCGGGACCATGAGCGCTGCCCAGCGTCCATGGAGGAGCTGGAGCAGTGGTGCGAATCGGCCGGCTTACGCAAAGGTGGACTCGAAGGGTTGAAATCCCTGCGTTACTGGCCACAGATCGCCAGGAAGTATTCGATCCCCCTGCACGACGCATCGATGGTGAATCTTCTGTACATGGCGGTGTATGGCCGACCTGCCGTGAAGGAGACGGCCTATCGGGTGATGACGGAAAGCCGGGAACTGTCCAATTACTGCCAGGAATCGGTGCGACCCACCCACAGCCGGCGTTATGCGGAAGCTTTGCAGAACCTGGATGTCGTTGAAGCTCTCGATCTGGTGGTGAATGCGGTGATTGCTGATAACGCCCGCAGCGCCATGCGGCGTGCCGCACCGCTTGAGGGGGATGGCGCCGGTGTGCCGGCCTACGTGCAGTTGATGGATGTGATCGAAACGCAGCTCGACGCCTGACCCGGTCGCCTGCCGTTCTGCACACTGCCGGCTTGTGGTTCGGTCAGAAACAGGCATGGTTTCGATCTGAGACCCATGCGACTGCAGATGACCGAGGCGCTGGAAGCCATTGCTGCACGCTTCCATCCCCGTGAACGGATCACAGGGATACGCAGCCTTGGCTCCGGCAATGTCAACGACACCTTTCTGGTCACCCATGACGACCGCCGGGCCGGAGGTGCGTTTGTTCTGCAGCGGCTGAATAAACACGTGTTTGCCCGTCCCGATCTGGTGATGCGCAATCTGGTCGCCCTGGGTGAGCACGTCCAACGCCGCTTGGAATCGCCTCCACAGGAATTGCGCGGTCGGCGCTGGGAGGTTCCCCAGGTGGTGCCCAGCTGCCAGGAGTCCTTGCCCTGGATCGAGCATGAGGGCGACGTCTGGCGTTCCATTACCTACATCGGTGCTGCCACCACCTCCGATGTGATTGCTGATCGGGCCCAGGCCCGCGAGGTGGGCTACGGCCTGGGAATGTTCCACTCCCTGATCAGCGACCTCCCCACGGAGTCCCTGGCGGACACGTTGGAGGACTTCCACGTCACGCCCTCCTACCTGCGTCACTTTGATGCGGTGCTGAAGCGCAGGGATGACCAGACCGCAGTGTGGGCCCAATCCTCACAGGCACTCGACGCTGCCTTGACCTTCGTCGATCAGCGACGGCATGGGGTGTCCGTTCTGGAGGATGCGGTGGCGCGCGGGGAGCTGCAGCAGCGTCCGATCCACGGCGATCCCAAGATCAACAACGTGATGATGGATGAGGCCACCGGACAGGCGGTTGGCTTGATCGATCTGGACACCGTCAAACCTGGGCTGATCCACTACGACATTGGCGATTGCCTCCGCTCCTGCTGCAATCCGCTCGGTGAAGAGACCCAGGAGCTCGATGCCGTTCGCTTCGACCTGGGGCTGGCTGAAGCGATTCTCGAGGGATATCTCTCGGTGGCCGGCAGCTTTCTCAGTGCGCAGGACCGTGCCTATCTGCCGGATTGCATTCGCTTGATTCCCTTTGAGCTCGGCCTGCGTTTTCTGACGGATCATCTCGAAGGCGATTGCTATTTCCAGATCAATCACCCCGGTCAAAACCTTCGCCGTGCTGAGGTTCAGTTCCGTTTGACCCTCAGCATTGAGCAGCAGATGCCTGAGATTCGGGCGCTGATTCAACGCTTGATTCCCGAGATCTGAAATGGGACGTCAAGCGGTTCAGCTGCGTCAGGCCTCGCGTCTGGTCCCCTTCGAGCGGGATGAATCGCGTGGCTTGCAGGTCAACGCTGAGTTGATCTGGGATCACCGGGGGTGGCTGGAGCTGAGCTATGGCGTCCTGGTGGAAGCGTCTGCAGGTCTGTCGCAGTTGGTGTTGCCCGGGGCCCTGGTGGATGGTGAACAGCTCGCTGGTCAGCGCCGCGACGAGCTGTGGACCAGCACCTGTTTTGAGGCCTTCCTCGCGCTGCCGGGTGTGGAGCAGTACTGGGAGATCAACCTGGCCCCCAATGGTGATTGGGCGGTCTATCACTTTGATCGCTACCGCCAGGGACAGTCCTGTCAGGCCCTGAACGATGACCCCGTGGTCCGCCTCGAGAGGCGCCATCACCAGTTACGCCTGGATGCTCGCCTGCCGATCAGCCCTTGGTGGCCCAGCACTGTTCCTCCCGAATTGGCCTTGACCACGGTTCTGGATCATGGCGACACCGGATGCAGCCACTGGAGTGTGGCTCACCCGGATGATCGGGCAGATTTTCACGATCGCAGTCTGTTTCTGGCTCCTTAAACGCACCGTTAGGGTTTTGATCTATCCGCTGCGGAGGGGAGATGCGCCTGCGTCTACTGCTCACAAGCGCTTGCTGTCTGGTGGGACTGGTTGGTGTGGTCACGATGACCGCTGCCCGTGAATCCGAGCGCACGCTGCCTCCCGAGCCCGTCACGCGGCCTGTGCCATTGCCCCGGCGTTACCCGCGTGTGCCCGCCTCTCCCCAGCAGACCGCCGACCTGCTGGCTCGGGTGGAGGTCGCCTTGCGCGATTCTGCGACAGCGGCGGCGGCCCTGCCGGATTTAGGCCATCAGCAACAAGTCATCTACAGGGTGCTTTCAGCGGATGTGCCCCGATCGAACGCCGTCCTCGCGGCTTTGCCCGATCGGTGGCGGAGCGTGGCGGAGCGTCACCTGGCTGCTCGCCGTGAATTCCTACGGATGGCTCGTGGTCGCGGACCGGACCGTTTACCCGCCTGGCGGATCATTGCTCCTGAGCCGGCGGATCAGCTGCTCAGCTACTACCGCAAAGCCGAAGCAGCCACGGGCATTCCCTGGGAAGTGCTCGCCGCGGTGAATCTGGTGGAAACCGGGATGGGACGCATCGACGGCGTTTCGGTGGCCAATGCCCAGGGGCCGATGCAGTTCCTGCCGACGACCTGGGCTGAACCCGGGATCGGTGCGGGCGATATTCGCAACCCCCATGACGCGATTCAGGCTGCGGCGCGTTATTTGGTGCGGCGCGGAGGGCTGCAGAACATTCGTCAGGGGCTGTGGGGCTACAACAACAGTGATTACTACGGGCGGGCTGTGCTGCTGTACGCCTCCCTGATGGAGGAGGACCCACGGGCTTACACCGGTTTGTACCACTGGGAAATTCACTTCAATGCCTCCGTGGGTGATCTCTGGCTTCCCGTGGGCTACGCCCAGATGCAGCCGATTGGCGTGAACGACTACCTCCAGGGCCATCCGGGTAGTCGATCACCCAATTGATCGTCGTCCAGTCCGTCGGCACCTACGCTGATTCGTCGCTTGATCTGTGCAGCGCGTGCCCAAGGAAACCTCCCACCGTGGTGATGAGCTGAAGGGACTTGGATGGTCCGAGACTGAGGTGGCCCGCTACGTGGAGTTGTGGGAGTACCGGCAGCGTTGGGGGGCGATGAATCTGGAGCGGGAGGATCGCCTGTTCCTGCGCAAGGCTGAAAGCGCTCTTCCCAAACTTCTCTCCGGACGGGCCGCGGCGAAGAAGTCGATCAAGGAGAAGACCTACTACAAGTGGCTGCGCTTTCACCTCGATGCCATGGAGGCTGCGGAGGCCGAGATGGGTCTGAACGAGGGAGATCGCGGCGCCTGGCCGGTCATGCTCGAGGCCGAGCTGCGGATCCTGGATCACTACGAGCCTGTCCTTGGCTTGCCAGACACCCTCAAGGCCAAGGCCCTGGCTCCGGTGCGTGAAACTCTGGCCAGCCAGGTGGCAGCCCTGGGTGTGACCAAGCCCTATGACTTCGAAGCTCCTCTGAACAAGCTGAAGGAGACCGAGAACAGCCGTTGGAAGCATCTGCGCGTTGGTGATGGCACCGACCGCACCTATCCGATCCTCAGTGCTGATGGAGTCGCTGGATTCCGTTCGGAAGCCCACCGCGAATTGCACGCGGTGATTCGCAGTTCGTTCCCATCTTTGGCGGAAACCGACAAACCTGAGCTGTCTGACGACTAGAACAGGAGCAACGCCGCGCTGCCACGGTTCGATGTCCCAGCGTTTTGAGACGCTCCAGCTCCATGCTGGGCAATCCCCTGATGCAACCACCAATGCCAGGGCGGTTCCCATCTATCAGACGAGTTCCTACGTCTTCAATGACGCCGAGCATGGAGCCAACCTCTTCGGACTGAAGGAGTTCGGCAACATCTACACCCGTCTGATGAATCCGACGACGGATGTGTTCGAAAAGCGTGTGGCTGCGCTGGAAGGTGGCATCGCGGCCCTGGCCACAGCCTCTGGCCAGTCGGCTCAGTTTCTGGCGATTACCAACTGCATGCAGGCGGGAGACAACTTCGTCTCCACGTCCTATCTGTATGGAGGAACCTATAACCAGTTCAAGGTTCAGTTCCCGCGCCTCGGCATCGATGTGCGTTTTGCCGATGGTGACGACGTGGCCAGTTTCGCCGCGCAGATCGATGACAACACCAAGGCGCTGTACGTCGAAGCGATGGGCAACCCCCGCTTCAACATTCCCGACTTCGCCGGTCTTTCTGCCTTGGCCAAGGAGAAAGGCATTCCTTTGATCGTGGACAACACGCTGGGGGCGGCCGGTGCCTTGTTGCGTCCGATCGACCATGGTGCGGATGTCGTCGTTGAAAGTGCCACCAAGTGGATCGGTGGCCACGGCACCAGCCTTGGCGGGGTGATTGTGGACGCCGGGACCTTCAATTGGGGCAACGGCAAATTTCCGCTGATGAGTCAGCCCAGTGCCGCTTATCACGGCTTGGTGCACTGGGATGCCTTTGGCTTCGGCAGTGACGTCTGCAAGATGCTGGGCGTCCCCGACGATCGCAATGTCGCCTTTGCCCTACGCGCTCGGGTGGAGGGTCTCCGTGATTGGGGCCCCGCCGTGAGCCCCTTCAACAGCTTCCTGCTGCTGCAGGGACTGGAGACTCTCAGCCTGCGGGTGGAACGGCACACCGAGAACGCCATGGCTCTGGCGCTCTGGCTCAAGCAGCACCCCAAGGTGGCCCACGTCAGTTATCCGGGTTTACCGGATGACCCTTATCACCAGCGGGCCAAGCAGTACCTCACCGGTCGCGGCATGGGCTGCATGTTGATGTTCTCTCTCCATGGCGGCTACGACGACGCCGTGAACTTCATCAACAGCCTCAAGCTGGCCAGTCATCTGGCCAACGTGGGTGATGCCAAGACCTTGGTGATTCATCCAGCATCGACCACACACCAACAGTTGAGTGAGGATGAACAGGCCTCTGCTGGCGTGACTCCCACCATGGTGCGTGTGTCCGTTGGACTGGAACACATCGATGACATCAAGGAGGACTTTGAGCAGGCCCTGGCTGTCTTGAGCTGAGGTTTGATGAACGTGATATGGCTCTGATTCTTCCTCGCAGTTATCACAAAATCGCAGCGGTTGAGCGCAACCGTATTTCCTGGATTGAGCCGGAACAGGCTGAACGACAGGACATTCGACCCTTGCGTATTGGCATTCTCAACATCATGCCGTTGGGAAAACAATATGAGTTCAATCTGCTGCACCCGCTGGGCTTATCTGTGCTGCAGATTGAGCCCATCTGGATTCGGTTGTCTTCCCATGCCTACAAAAGCTGGGATCAAAACCACCTCAACCAGCTGTATGTGACCTGGGAGGAAGCGCTCGCTCAAGGCCCCCTCGATGGCTTGATCATCACCGGTGCCCCGGTGGAACACCTGCCGTTCGAGCAAGTCACCTATTGGACTGAGTTGGTGGAGTTGATTGAGCAGGCCCGTTCGACCTGTGCGAGCACCCTGGGCTTGTGCTGGGCTGGTTTTGCTCTGGCCTATCTGGCCGGTGTCGACAAGATCCCCTTTGAGAAGAAGCTCTTCGGCATTTATCCACTCCGCAGCCTGATTCCGGGGCATCCCTTGATGGGAACCCAGGATGATCATTTCTTTTGTCCCCAGAGTCGTTATGCCGGCCTCCCGGATGCCGCGATGGAATCGGCTCAGCGGCAAGGGCGACTGCGCCTGCTTGCCCATGGCGAGCAGGTTGGGTACACGATTTTTGAAACCCCCGATCAACGTCAGTTGATGCACCTCGGCCACCCCGAGTACAACGTCGGCCGGTTGTTGGCTGAGATGGAGCGCGACAAAGCCCGGGGCGATGTGCCTCCGCCAGAGAACTTTGATCCAGACCATCCCAAGACCCTGTGGCGGTCTCACCGCAACCTGCTGTTTCAGCAGTGGCTCTGGTTCTGTTATCAGCGGGTGAGCTTGGCCGGCTGAGGCTTGTTGAGCTGACGCTCGGGTGCAGCCTTGCGATTGAGTTCACGCTCCAGTGAGGCCACACGGCGTTCACGCAGACAGTGGCGGCAGCCGCCGAGCGTTTGCAGATGTTTTTCCGGTGTGATCGTGATCTCGCGGACAGGATGCTTGCAGCAGCGCAATTTCACCGGGCTTTTGTAGCTGCGCCACACCATCCCGGAGTAATCGAATTGATCACCGAAGCGTGATCGCGCTCTCGCGAGGAATTCCTCGTGTGTGATCCGTGCTCCCATGGGTGAAATGTATGGGAGGTCGATTGGTTCTGGCCTCGCCCGTTATCCCTCGTCATGCTTTGACGCTCTCCCTGCTGCCCGACGGGCTCTGCCCTGACCCCTGGACCCTTCATGCCGGCTGGCTGCCTCTTGCTCAGGCGGAGCAGTGGCGGCGCCAACTCCAGGAGCAGCTCGTCTGGGAGCAGCCGGTGGTTCAGGTGTATGGCCGACGTCATCCTGTTCCCAGGCTGACGCTGTTTCTCGCGGAGCCTGGCTTGCGTTACCGCTACAGCGGCACCGTCCATCAAGGCGTGGGATGGCCGTCCTGGTTCCTCCCGCTCCTGGACCGCATCAATCAGGCCTGTGATGCCCGTTTCAATGGCTGCCTGCTCAACCTTTATCGCAACGGTGAGGACCGCATGGGATGGCATGCCGACGATGAACCGGAGATTGATCAGCAGCAGCCGATTGCGTCGCTGTCCTTGGGGGTCAGCCGTGATTTTGTGCTCAGGGAGCGCTCGGAGCAGCCCCGCAAGGTGTCGCTTGCCCTCTCGGACGGTGATCTGTTGGTGATGCATCCGGGCTGTCAGCAGCATTGGATGCATTCCCTGCCGATCCGCCGGCGTGTGCTCGGGGAACGGATCAACCTCACCTTCCGCTGCTTTCAGCCCCGATGAATCAAATCAGGCTGGTCAACACCCAGCCCCAGATCGGCGTGCTCACCGCGGCAAACAGCGTGGTCCTCAGCACAAGGCTGGCAGCGACGGACTGGTTGTGGCGAACCGCTTCGGCAATCAATAGGATGGAGATGGCTGTGGGTGCAGCGGCCTGCAGGGTGAGCGCCTGAACCATCACGGCAGGGAGCTGCAACGCCGTGGTGAGCGCCAACATCAGGATTGGGAAGCCGACCAATTTGATCAGGCTTGCGCTGGCGACCCCCCCATCAGCAGAGCGTGGGTCTTCAGCGTGTTCCGTCGAGACCCCACCGAGGCGCATGCCCACCACGGTGAGGGCGAGCAGGATCACGATCCGCGATGGCAGCCACAGCAGGGCGGCGATTGTGTCGCTCCAGGGGGTCAGCGCCAGCAGCAATGCACCCAGCAAGCCGCGAACGGCTGGGCTGGAGCCCAGGCTCTTGGCCAGTTGCTTCAGGCGCTGCCCTTGTTGATCGCCCGGGCGTGCCAACAGCACGGGACCGAGGCTCCAGGTGAGCAGGGTGGCCCCAAGGTCGTAGCCGATGCTGATCGGCAGGGCGTCGGGCGGGAGCAGCGCCAGGGTGACCGGGATTCCGACGTAGGCGGTGTTGCCGACGCAGGCCCCAAGCTTGTTGCTGCTGTGCCGCAAGGGCGTTCGTAGCAGTGGCATGCTCCAGATCAGGGCTTGCATCAGGCCGATGGCGGCCACGGCGAGGCCAGCCGCTTCCAACATCTGCAGGCTCAACCCGCCTTTGAGCAGCAGCCCCATCACGCTGATCGGAACGCCAAAGCGCACCAACGGTGGGGCGATGCGTTCGGCCGCGGAGGGCCGGCGGCGACCCAGCCAAAAACCCAGCGCCAACGCAGGAAGAAGTTCCAGCAGCAACCGCAGCACGCGGCACCCTCAAGGTGATCTCATTCAACAAGTCAAGAGCACTGCCTACTGCTGTGCCAAAATGAACTCCGTCCATCGGCAGCGTGGAGGCAAGAGCTTGAACCAGTCATTGCGCCTGTTGATGCAACGCCATGGTCTGCTGGAGCGTCTGGAGCAACTGCAGATGTTGCTGTCCGTTCAAATCGAGACGCTGCCCCTGGGGAATGAAAGCTGGTTGGCCACGGAACGGGAACTCGTCGCTGTTGAGCGTGCTCTGGAACGGATTCCATCCTTGGATGGGTGACCACGGTTTCAGCCCTTCATGCCATTTGTCCTTCAGCGTGATGACGGTCAGAGCGACCGAATGACGCGACAAATGTTTGATCACTACGACGCGGCTTACGACGAACTTGAGCGTTATTACCGCGATTTCTGTTGCTCCGATGATGAACGGGTGGAGTATCAGATTGTTGAAGTTGATCGGTCTTCGTTTGTTGTTGATTAACCCTGCATCTGATTGAGGAATTGCCGGCTGCGTTCCTCCTTGGCATTGTTAAAAAAGGATTGGGGATCGGAGGTTTCGATCACCCGGCCGTGGTCCATGAACA
>JBMZMY010000040.1:0-16081 GCA_049619435.1 Synechococcus sp. | reverse complement strand
GCCGCAGCGGCGGCAATTCGCCTCGCGGAACAGGATGCCTATGCCGGCAAGACCATCGTCGTCGTGCTGCCTGATCTGGCCGAACGCTATCTCTCCTCAGTGATGTTCGCCGACGTTCCCACCGGAATCATCGAGCAACCGGTCGCCGTCTGAGTCGTTGACCCGACGCAGGACGCACCAGCCCTGTGGCAACACGGGGCTTTTTTGTTGGTCTTAAGGCCCTACCGGCGCCGCCTGAGGCAACACTGCCTCCGGGGAAATCCACATCGCATCGCCATAGGAAAAGAAGCGGTATTCCCGATCGATCGCCTCGGCATACAGCGCCAGCAGTTTTTCCCGACCGATCAGGGCACTCACCAACAGCAATAGCGAACTCTTGGGCAGATGAAAATTGGTGAGCAGGCCCTGCACCACCGCAAAGCGATACCCCGGCTGGATCACGAGGTTGACAGGACCGGTGAACGGTTTGAGCACCCCGCCATGCTGTTGAGCGGCTCCCTCGAGGGCCCTCACACTGGTGGTGCCGACGGCAATCACCCGGCCCCGACATTGCTCGATGGCCGCCACCACCGACGGACTCACCTCAATCCACTCACTGTGGAGCTCCAATTGACTGAGGTCTTCCGTCTCCACAGGGCGAAAGGTACCCAGTCCCACATGGAGGGTGATCCGGGTGAGCTGGACCCCCTTGCGCTGCAGACCTGCGAGCAGTTCATCGCTGAAATGGAGGCCGGCCGTCGGTGCGGCGACCGCCCCGGGCCGATCGGCATACCTGGTTTGATAGCGCTCCGCATCATTGGGGTCATGGCGCTCGATGTACGGCGGAAGCGGAACCTCACCGCACTGGTTCAACATGCCCTCAATCGTCTCGGCATCGCTGCAGTCACTGGGAAACTGCACCACACGTCCCCCACTGGCGGCGTCCTCCGCCAGCACCGTGAGACGGATCTCCGTGCCATCGATCGTGAGCTGATCGCCGGGACGCATGCGCTTGGCCGGCCGGGCCAGACAGAGCCAGCGTCCCTCACCCCGGGGCTCGAGCACCAGCAATTCCGACAGACCACCCCCGGAACGCCGAACCTTAAGCCGAGCCTTGAGCACCCGGGTGTCGTTGACCACCAACAGGTCCCCTGGCTGCAACTGATCCAACAGATCCCAAACCTGGCCATGGCCAGCGGATGCCGCCGGAGCCGTCGGCGGAGGAACCATCAACAGCCGAGCACTGTGGCGAGGCTCCACCGGCGCCTGAGCAATCCGCTCAGGCGGCAGCAGATAGTCGTAGCTGCTCAGCTGCTGGTCGCGGTGATCCTGCACTCCACTCAGAGCGCCAGGCTTTCCGGACGGGTTTCAATCAGTTCAGCCAGGTCCTTGAGGAAGGCGGCACCATCGGCGCCGTAGACCACCCGGTGGTCAGCGGTGAGGTTGACCTGCATCTGACGTTTGACCGAAATCGAGCCGTCCTTGCCGGCCACCACCGTGGGGCGTGATGCCGCCACCGCCAGAATCGCGCCGGTGCCCGGAGGCAAGATCGCGTCGAAGCGATCGACGCCGAACATCCCCAGGTTGGAGAGCGTGAAGGTGCCGGTGGAATATTCCTCAGGTTGCAGTTGCTTGCTGCGGGAGCGTTTCACCAGATCACCCCACTGGCGGGACAGCTCATAGAGGTCGGTGCGGTCGGCCTGACGCAGCACCGGAGTAATCAGACCACCGTCTTCCATGGCCACGGCCACAGCGACATTCACATCAGCCGGATAGGTCATGCCGGCGGCGGTGGTCGCAGCATTGACCTGAGGATGTCGGGCCAGGGTGACCGCCACAGCCTTGGCGAGCAAGGCCGTCATCGTGACGCCCTTGGGCTTCACCTGCTTGTAGAAGGCATCAAGTTTGTCAGTGGTGATCGTGTAACCGACGCGGAAACATGGCACGGCCAGGCTGGCTTCCATGTTGCGGTTCACCGCGCCCTGCAGCGTGTTGAACGGCACGGTTTCACCGGGGCGCCCGAAGCTGTTTCCAGCCGGAGCACTGGGTGCAGCAGAAGCGGATGGACCCTGGCCTCCAGCGGCCGGTGCTGTGCCTTCGGCGACGCGGGGAACACTGATCGGTTGGCCGGTGGCCTTTTCGACATCCTCCGCCTGGATCCGGCCGTGGGGGCCACTGCCCCGCACGGTGGCCAGGTCCACACCCATCTGGGACGCGAGCTTCTTGGCCCGAGGGCTGGCCACGATGCGGCCATCGTTAACCACAGGCGCTGGTGCCGCAGCGGGAACCGGTGCAGGTGCCGCCGCCACGGGAGCAGGAGGTGCTGGGGGTGCCGGAGCAGGAGGGGCCGCCGGGGGAGCAGCTGCTGGGGCGGGTGCGGCCGCAGCCGGAGCCGCGGGGGCCTTGGCCTTGGCCTCCGCGATTTCAGCCTCGGTCTCCACGATCAGACCGATGGTTTCGCCAACAGGGGCCGTGCTTCCAGCCGGCATCAACACGGCAGCCAGATAGCCGTCCTGGAAGGATTCAACATCCATGTCGGCCTTGTCGGACTCGACGACCAGAACGGACTCTCCCCGGCCCACCTTGTCCCCAGGCTGTTTCAGCCATTCGACGATCTTGCCCTCCGTCATGGTGGAGCTGAGGGCAGGCATGAAGATGTCGAAGGTCGCCAAAACCGTCTCCGAAGGGCAGATCAGGGGAGTTTACGAGTCAGCTGCAGCGAGGCCTCAGCCCTGCTCGATGGACTGAATCACACCGTCGCGAACGACGATCGCCACCTGCATCGCCTGAACCAGGTTGTCGCCGACTTTGACCTCACAGCTGCTCTCCAGCTGCCCCTGCTCCACGATCTGATCCATCTCCAGCTCGCGCACCTGAGCTTGCTGCTGGAGCAGGTTGCGCTTCTGCTCTTCCAGTTCCGAGCGTTTGGCCGCCACCTGCTGCTGGATCTGAGCCACCTGGTCCTGCACCCGGGGATCCAGAGGGTTGGCACTCTGGCGGCGCACCTCATCGACCACCTGCTGGCCTTCCTGTTCGAGCTGGGCCAGCTGCTGATCCGCCGTGGCGATGCTGTTGCTGAGTTCACGCTCAGCTTCTTCCTTCCAAGTGGGTGTCACAACGGCACGCACCGTGATCGGGCGCTTGATCGTCAGTGAAGTGCCGTCGGCCATGGGATTGAAACGGGTATCGAAAGGGTCTCAGCCCTCTTCAGCTCGGTCAATCACCGGAGAACCGCCCCCCGGAGACGGCACGCACTGGATTCAACGGCCATATAAGCGCTCAATCGCTGCAGCATCGCGGGCGGTGATGCGATCCCGGCGTTGCTTCAAGGTCTGCGTCAGCAGTCCATTCTCGATGCTGAACGGGTTGACGAGCACCACGCCGGCCAGCCGTTCATCACCGCGGGCTCCCACACGCTGCTTGAGCAGACGGTTGGCTTCGCGCATCAGCAGCTTGCACAACGCGGGATCCCCCGGGAGGCCACCGAGATCGGCCGCCAGCTCCAGACCCTGCTGCTTCGCCCAGGCCACGATGGCCTCCGCACGGGGCACCACCAAGGCTCCGAGCTGGCGCTCGTCTTGCCCCACGAGCATCACCTGCTCAATCAAAGGACTGGCCACCAAAGCCTCCTCCAGGGGGCCCGGTTCAATGTTCTCGCCGCTGCTGAGCACAATCGTGTCCTTGGCGCGACCGGTCAGCGCGACGGAGCCATCCGGCAACAGCATGCCCAGATCGCCTGTGTCAAACCAACCATCGCCATCCAGCACCTTGGCGGACGCCTCCGGCTTGCCCAGGTAGCCCCCCATCACCTGAGGGCCCCGCACCAGCACCCGCCCGCGTTCGCGGAATCCCAACGCCGCTCCGGTGTCGGGATCCACGATGCGGAATTCGGTGTCCGGCATCGGCAGCCCGGAGCTGCCGCGAATGTTGCGCCAGGGCCTCCGGCAACTCACCACCGGACTGGTCTCAGTGAGGCCATAGCCCACCAACAATTCAATCCCCACCGCCTCAAAAAAGGCATCGATGTGGGGCGCGATGGCGCCACCGCCGCTGATCGGGTAGGCCAACTGACCACCACTGAGTTGACGGCGCAGGGTGGGCCAGATCAACGCCGAGGCCAACGCATGCAGAGGCCAGCGCAGTCCGGCCTCGAGCCCGGCACGAAGACGACCTCCTAACGACGTCGCCTCCAGCAACAGATCACGGGTCGTGCGCCAGGCGCGGCGTTGGGCAGCACTGTTGGCCAACGCTGCGCGCAACAGTCGCTGACGGGATGGCGGGAACGTCTTGAGCACGTCGTCGAAGCCCGCCTGCACGGCCTCCCAGAGCCGCGGCACCGTGGCCATCGCAATCGGACGCACCCGCGGCAGATCCTTCTTCAGCTGTTTGATCGTTGTGTAGGTCTGGGTGCACCCGCAGGACAGAAAGTAATAACTGGCACTGCGTTCATAGGCATGCCAGATCGGCAGAACGCTCAGCACCGGGGATCCCGGTGGTGGATAAGCCACACAGGCCAGTGACCACATCTGATGGAGCAGGTTGCGATGGGTCAGCGGAACTCCCTTCGGCTGCCCGGTGGTGCCTGAGGTGTAAAGGATCGTCGCCACAGCCTCCGGGTCAGCAGGGGGCTGAACGGGGGCCAATCCCACGCCCATGGCGAGGAACTGGTCCCATCCGGTCACCCCATCGGCCGCTACCCCCTCCAGCTGCAGCACCAAACTCAAGCGAGATCGCTGCTCAGGGGAGAGGGCCAGCCGCGACCAAACCTCGGCGTTCTGCACCACCAGCGCCGTCGCGCCGCAGTCCTCAAGGATGTAGCGCAATTCTTCGACGGGAGCGGAGGCTCCGCGGACGGCATCCGCAGCCCCCGCCCGCATCAGGCCCTGATCCGCCACCAGCCAGCGGGGGCTGTTTTCCGAGAACAGTGCCACCACAGCACCGGGCGCAATGCCATGGGATCGAAAGGCCGCCGCTGCCGTAGCAATCCGCTCCGCCAGCTCGCCGAAACTCAGCCGTTCCGGATGCGCGGCATGGGGCGCATCGAGGGCTGTCACCGTGCCATGACGGTCGGCCAAACCCGACCAGACCGCATCGACGCGAGCCAGGGCCTGAATCTGGGCATGGCGCTGCAGGGCGTCCTGTTCCCGGGCCGTCGGGGTCCAGCTGGCGGTCATCCGAGCCGTTGCATCACTCGCTCAGGCGTATCACGACTGGGCGGACCAGACCAGTCCGAAGCGACGGGCCAGGGCCAGCCGCAACAGTGGCTGCACCTGCTCCACGGTGAGCCCGGGCAGCCAATCACTGAGGCGAGCCACGCGTCGGCCCACGAGCCCGCAGGGTGTGACCTGGGCGAAGCCCTCCATCGCACAGCTCACATTCAGAGCCAGACCGTGCTGGGTGATCCAGCGGCGGCAGCCCACCCCGATGGCCGCCACCTTGCGGCCCTCCAGCCAGAGCCCGGTCAGACCTGGAAGCCGCTCGCCCTGGAGCCCCAGCTCGGCCAGCACATCGATCAGCACCTGCTCGAGCTCTCTGAGGTACCAATGCAGGTCCGGTTGATGGCGGCGCAGGTCGAGGACGGGATAGGCCACCAGTTGGCCAGGCAGGTGGTGGGTGACCTCACCGCCGCGGTCGATCCGATGGAGGGGCAACGGCGGTTGGTCTGGATCGAAATGGAGGTGCTCGAGGCTGGCGCCGCGGCCGAGGGTGTAACAGGCGGGATGCTGCAACAACCACACCGCCTCAGGCGCGCTGGGGTCCTCCAGCAGTCGCTGCTGCCAGCGCTGTTGGGACGCCCAGGCTTGATCAAAGGCCACCGGAGCGGACGGCTCAAAAAGAATTGCGCGTCCTGGGTGGGCTGAACCGCGGCCCGTCCCTAAGTTGCCGATAACAACCGGCACAGGAGGAAAGCATGAAGTTGCTGATCCATGGTCGCAACCTCGAGATCACGCCGGCATTGCGGGACTACACCCAGACCAAACTCGAGCGGGCCATTCAGCATTTCGGTGATGCGGTTCGGGAAGCCGATGTGCACCTCTCGGTGGCGCGGAACCCCAGGGTTCCCCAACAGACCGCCGAAGTCACGGTCTTCGCCAATGGCACGGTGATCCGAGCCCAGGAACGCAGCGAGAACCTCTACGCCAGCATCGATCTGGCAGCCGGGAAGCTTGCTCGGCAGTTGCGGCGCTGGAAGGAGCGCCACAGCGATCACCACCACAGTCATGGCCACAGCGCCAGCGAGACCCCGGGCACCGACGCCGTCAATGACGAGAGTCAGGTGGATGGATCGCTGGTCGACGGCAAGGAAGCGGCCTTGCCCGAACCCGGTGTGCGGCGCAAGTACTTCGCGATGCCGGCGATGTCCCTCGACGAAGCACGCCGACAGCTCGATCTGATCGACCACGACTTCTACCTGTTCCGTGACCGTGACAGCGGAGAGCTGCAGGTGATCTATCACCGGAACCACGGTGGATACGGTGTGATCCAAGCCCGGGATTGATCCCGGCTCCCTGGACCACGCCCTGCCATGGCCGATCACGCCAAGGACCTCCCCGATCTGCCACCCCTGCTGGATCAAGCCATCCTTGATCCACTGCTCTCCCATGACGCACTCCTGGAGCTTTGCGATGCGGGCCGTCAGGAACGCGTCCGAGCCATCAGCACAACGCTGACGCAGTTGCCGCTGTTGCGCGATCGCCTGGGAGGGACCGACGGCGGCCCGGTGCTGATCGCCGTGATCGGCTTCCCCTTTGGAGCCATCCCCGCCCCCTTGAAACAAGCGGAAGCGGAATGGGCGGCGGCCCATGGCGCCCAGGAGCTGGATGTGGTGCCTGATTTCCAGGCCCTCGCCAACAACGATGCAGGCCGCTTCGCTGAAGAACTCGCCCTGCTTTGCGATCTGGGCCTTCCCTTGCGGGTGATTCTCGACATGGCCCGCCTGAACGCGGAGCAGTTGGCCCTGGCAGTGGAAGCCGCCGTCGATGCCGGTGCTGTTGGCGTCCAGACCGGCAATGGCTTTGGTCCTGCCTGCCACTCCGAGCAGATCCAGCAGCTCAAAGTGCTCTGCCGCAATCGCTGTGCCATCAAGGCCGCTGGAGGGATCCACCACCTCGATCGCGTGCTGGAGCTGGTGGAAGCAGGCGCCGATCTGCTCGGAACCAGCTCAGCGCCCCAACTGCTGCACAGCCTGCGTCGCCCGGGTGGCTAGATGGGGGAACGACGCCTGCAGGGACTCGTCCTCAAGGTGGGACCGCTAGGAGAGCACGACCGGCTGCTGAGCCTGCTCAGCGATGCCGAGGGCGTCACCCGTCTGGCAGTGCCTGGGGCGCGGCGTCCCAAAAGCAGCCTGGCGGCTGCAGCACCGCTCACGCTCCTGGAGTTGCAGATCGGTGGTCGCAGCGGCCTGGCCCGGGTGCGGCAACTTCGGGTGGAGCGCAGTTTTTCCCGCCTGGGACGCCGGCTGGAAACCCTTGCAGCGGCGCAGGCACTCTGCGACCTCTGTCTGCAGTTAGCGGCGGATGACCCGATCGATGGCCTCCTGTCCACGGTGCTGCTGCACCTGGAACGGCTCGAGCAGTACAGCGAGGACAGCAGCCTCGTGTTGGCCTCAGCGGTTCAGGCCAGCGTGCATCTACTCACCCTCGGCGGGTACGGGCTGCCCTGGCAGACCTGTTGTCTGAGCGGAGTACCACTGACCCCTCCCCTCGGGCGGTGGGAGTGGCGCTGCAGCCTGCTGCCGGAGGACGGGTTCGCCATCAACAGCCAACCCGGAGCCGCCATCACGCTCAACCCCTCGGAACTCGCCCTGCTGCAACGGCTGACCCGAGCGGATCTACCCCGCAGACAATCCGGAGAGCTGATGGGTCCCCAGCCCGTTTGGCTCCGACTTCTCGCTGTGGTGGAGATCTGGATCCGCACCCACCTCGGGCGCCGTAGTCGTGCCCTGGCGATGCTGCGCGAGACCCTTCAGACCACCGGTTGAGCCATCATGGCCGCGACGCGAGATGGTCTTGAGCGGTCCGAGCCTGACAACCCCTGAACCCGCGCTTCCAACAGGAAGCAATCCAGAAGGAGGCCGTGGCCTGCAGGCGGTGCTGCGGCTGAACAACTTCCGCAAGCTCTGGATCGGTCAGATCTTCTCCCAGCTGGCGGACAAGTTCTACATCGTGCTGATGGTCTTCCTGATCGATCAGCACCTGATGCTCACGGCCGGGGGCAGCGGCGCCCTCGCCGACGTGGCGTCGGCGATCCGCATGGACATCACCACCCGCACCCAGGTGATCACTCTGCTGGCAACGGGCATTTTCGTCGCCAACACAATCCCTGCCATGGCCCTGGGGATGGTCGCTGGTGTCTGGGCCGACCGGTGGCCCAAACGCCGGGTGATGGTGGCGTCCAATGCGCTCAGGGCTTTGCTTGTGCTGTTCGCGCCGATCTGCCTCCTACCCGGTCCGGTTTGGTTTGGCCTGCCCTGGGGGTACTGGGGACTGATCGGCATGACGTTCCTCGAGTCGATCCTGACCCAGTTCTTCGCCCCGTCCGAGCAGGCCACCATTCCGCTCGTGGTCCCCGGTGAGCATCTGCTGGCCGCCAATTCCCTCTATCAAGCCACCAGCATGGGGGCGACGATCGTTGGTTTTGCGCTCGGGGAACCGATCCTGCGTGGGCTGCACAATCTGCTGGGCGCCATTGGAATCAATGGTGGAGAGTTCCTGTTGCTTCCCGCCTGTTACGGGCTCGCCGCCCTCAGCCTGGTCTCGCTGCGGTTGAAGGAAACAGACCGTCCGCCATCAACCGAGTCGATCTGGTCCGAAATCGGCGAGGGCCTGCAGGTGCTGCGACGCGTGCCCAGCGTCCGCGGCGCGATGATTCATCTGGTGCTGCTGTACAGCCTGCTGGCCGCGCTCTACGTGCTGGCCCTGCAACTTGCAGCCCTGATCAACAGCCTGGGACCGTCGGGCTTTGGCGCTTTGCTGGCCATGACCGGCGTTGGCATGGCCGTCGGCGCCGTAGCCATCGCCCAGCTCGGGCACCGCTTCAGCCGTCGCCGGCTCACCGCCGCCGGGCTCGGCACGATCACTTGGACCCTGGTGCTGCTCAGTCAGCTGCGCGGATCACTGATCTTCACCCTCACCCTCTGCGGGGTGCTGGGCATGGGAGCGGCGCTGGTGGCCATCCCCGCCCAGACCACCATTCAGGAAGACACACCAGAAACAGAGCGTGGTCGAGTCTTCGGGCTGCAGAACAATTTGATCAACATTGCCCTGAGCTTGCCCCTGGTGATGGCGGGCACCCTGGTGAGTCGCTTCGGACTGCAACCGGTGCTGCTGCTGCTGGCGGGACTGGCACTCGTCGCGGCCTTGATCGAGAAACCCTGGCAGCGCTGCTAGCTTTCCAGTCCGCCTAATGAGGCCTTCAAGGGTTTGGCGCAAATCGCCTGGTTGGGGAAGAAATCACCGTTCTGCGGGAACGTTTCCTATGGGCTGACGACCACGGAGCTATTGCGCGAGCGCGGCCACCAGACCCACTTCATCCATTTCGACAATCCCCGTAGTCCCGAACGGAGTAGTACGTCTCTGCTGGCCAATGATCCGGACGTCAGCCTGCCTTACCTCGTCAAATCGCAGGTCTACACGATCCCGTCGCCTGGGGCGCAGCGGGAGCTGAGGGAATCGCTCGAACGGATCCGACCCGACGTCGTCCACGCCAGCCTCACCCTCTCACCCCTCGATTTCAGGCTGCCCGACCTCTGCCAGCAGCTCAACGTGCCGCTGGTGGCCACCTTTCACCCTCCCTTCGACGCAGGCCTGCGCAATCTGACCGCCGGTACCCAGCAACTCACCTATCAGCTTTACGCACCGGCCCTGGCCCGTTACGACCGGGTGATCGTCTTCTCCCAGCTGCAAGCGGACGTTCTCGTGCGGTTGGGCGTGCCGCGGGAGCGTCTGGCCGTGATCCCCAACGGAGTCGACCAGCAGCGCTGGACCCCCCCGTCGCCCGGCAATGAAACCCTGCTGAACAAGCAGGTGCGCCAACGGGTTGGTTCCAACCGTGTGTTCCTATACATGGGACGCATCGCCACCGAAAAAAACGTGGAGGCGCTGCTCCGCGCCTGGAGGCTGGTGCAACCGCAGGGATGCCGGCTGGTGATCGTCGGCGACGGGCCGCTCTGCTCCACGCTGCAAAACAGCTTCAGTGCCGAGGATGTGCTCTGGTGGGGCCACGAACCGGATCTGGCCACCCGTGTCGCGCTGCTCCAATGCGCTGAAGTGTTCGTCTTGCCGAGCCTGGTGGAAGGTCTGTCCCTGGCCTTGCTCGAGGCCATGGCCTGCGGCACCGCCTGCGTGGCCACCGATGCCGGCGCCGATGGCGAAGTCCTGGCCGGCGGCGCCGGCATTGTCCTGAGCACCCAGGGGGTCACCACCCAGCTGCGGACCCTGCTGCCGGTGCTGCGGGATCAACCGGTGCTGACCGCTGAACTGGGACGCCGGGCCCGGGAACGAGTGATGGAGCGCTACACCATCGAACGCAACATTGATGCCATCGAGCGGCTGTACGCCGAACTGGTGAGGCCCGAGCAGCTGGCAGCCTGAATTCAGGCCAACTCCCGACTGCGTTCGGCCGCAGCCACCACCGCTTCAATCACCGCTGAGCGCACGCCGCCGCGCTCCAGCGCCCTCAGCCCGGCAATGGTCGTTCCCGCCGGGGAACTGACCATGTCCTTCAACACGGCTGGATGCAAGCAACGCTGATGGAGCAGTTCAGCGCTGCCAGCCAGGGTGCGGTGCGCCAAATGGTGCGCCAGATCGCGGGGAAGCCCAGCAGCGACCGCACCATCGGCCATCGCCTCAGCGATCAGGGCGACAAAAGCCGGCCCCGATGAGGTCAGTGCCAGGAAGGCATCCAATTTGTCCTCCGGAAGCTCCAGGACCTCACCGACACTCGCGAAAAGAGCCTTGACCTGCTCCTGCTGGGACGCAGTCACACCATGGCCCCAGGCCAGCGCCGTCAGCCCTGCCCCGACCAGGGCAGGGGTGTTGGGAACCGCACGGATACAGCGATGGCCAGGGAACAGGCGTTGCAAGCGCTCCAGGGTGACACCAGCGAGCACTGAAATCAGCAGAGGCTTGTGGTCGACGGAGGGCGCAGCAGCTGCCACGGCGTCCAGCTGTTGCGGTTTTACCGCGAGGAGTTGCAACGGTGCCTGCCAAACCAGTTCAGCCCCGTCCTCCCCTGACAGGAAGGCACGGACGGGTTCTGGCCAGTTGGTCCGCAGCTCCTCCAGTGATGAGGGGCGGGCCACGGTGGCTGCCAAGCCTTCAGCCGGCAGCTCACCGCGCTCCAGCAACGGCCAGACCAACGCCTTGGCCATTCGGCCGAGACCAATGACACCGACGTCTGGGCTGGATCGAGCAGACGCCCGAGAGGGTGATGAATCGCTCAAGATCAGAGCGCTTCTGAACCCCAGGCTGGGGACGGAGCAGAGGATTCGTTGTCGGAGACGTCAGGCTCACGGGTGACCACGGTGGGCGAGGACGCCTCGTCGTGGTTGGTGTTGGTCACGGTGACGCAGCTGGGAGCGAACAGAAAGATGCTCTCGCCGACGCGCTCCTGATGGCCATCGATGGCAAAGGTGCCACCGGCCACGAAATCAACGGCCCGCTGGGCCTGATCCGGCTCCATCATCGTCAGATTGAGGATGACCGTCTTGCGCTCGCGCAAGGCCTGAATCGCCTGAGGCATCTCATCGAAGCTGCGGGGCTCCATCAGGTTGACCTCCGCTGCAGCGGAGCTGATTCCGGGCATGCCGATCACGTTGGAGCTTCCGAGCTCATCGCTCAGATCGAAGGGATTGCTGTCGCCCAGCGTTGCCAGAGCACCTCCTTCGGACCGGCTGGGATGGTGCAGAGGCTCGGTCTGATCCTCGTCATACGCAAAATCGTCGAGATCACCATCGAGGTAGTCGTCTCCAGCGACGACAGCACGAAGACGGGAAATCAGCGACACCTGGAAGACCTCTCTAACGGAGACGGAACGAATCGGGGATGGCCCCGACGTCAGTCGGGATCCCTGTCCATGGATAACGTTTCATCCAGGGGGCGGCAAGTCAACCGGCAGGAGCCTGATGCAAACGGGTTCCGAACAGCACAGAACCCAAGCGCAACCAGGTGGCCCCAGCCGCAGCGGCTTCGCGCCAATCACCGCTCATGCCCATCGAGCACTCGGGCAGGCCGAGGCGATCGGCCAGGGCACGACAGTCCTGAAACAAGCCCAGGCGCTGCTCCAGGGGCAGGCCCTGGGGAGCCATGGTCATCAGGCCGACGATCGACACCCCGGGCAAGCTCTTCAGCTGGGTCCAGGCCTGGTCCAGGGCATCCACACTCCAGCCGCCCTTGTTGGGGTCCTCTCGCAATTTGACCTGAAGCAGCAGCTGGGGATGGCGGTCCTCCTCCACAGCGATCCGGGCAATGCGTTCGGCCAGTGCCAGGGAATCGACCGAATGAATCACGGAAAAGGCGCGGACCACTCCACGCACCTTGTTGCTCTGCAGGCGTCCGATGAAGTGCCAGCGCAACCCCAGATCCGCCAGCAGCTCCTGCTTGGGGATCGCTTCCTGAAGGCGGCTCTCACCGAAATCCTGTTGCCCGAAGGCCGCCACAGCCCGAATCGATTCCGCAGGATGACCTTTGCTGACGGCGAGCAACTTGGCCCCGGTGGGCCAGTCCGACCGAAGCTGTTGCCACCGTTGCTCCAACAAGGCCGTCATCACAATCAGATGAAGGTCTGATCGAACAGTTGACGCCAGCCCTCCAGCTCGGGGGAGCCATCCCGGCGACAGCGGCTGAGATGAACATCAGCATGGTGACGGGCATCCTGGTAGGGAATCACCTCAAACTGAGCCCCCCTGGGTTGCAGGGTGACCAGAAAAAACATCCTCTGGGCATAGAGCGTGGCGTACACATCCCGCCCCTCGCCGGCCGGTGCCACCAGGTAGAGCATGCCAAAGGTGGGGTGGTTGAGATAACGCTCGGCACTCATGCCTCAGCATGCAATCAATGGGCACCGTACTTGCCGCGCATCCCCACCACCAAAAGCAAAGCAAGGATGGCGACTGCGTTCAACCACGGCGCGGAATGAGGGGGAGCCGATGCAGAGCGGAACTCTCCTGGGGGCAGAACCCGACCACCCCGAGCCACCAGAGCGTCAGCCCCCTGCTCAGCGCGAAGCAGGATATTGGCCAGCAATCGTTCCCCCACGGCAAGAATCAAACCGAAGGCCGCCTTGAAGCCCAGTCGACGCAGGGACACCGCCCGGCTGACCAGCGACCGCAGCAGATTCTGAAGTTCTTCCTGAACCAGAGGGAGAAACCGCAAGGCGAGCAGCAGCTGAAAGCTGAGCCGATCCACCGGCAAGCCAACAACGCGCAAAGGCGACAACAACCAACTCAGAGCCCAGACCAGATCTTCCGGAGGCGTGGTGATCAGCACCAGATTCACGCTGTGAATCACGGTGAAAATCAGGGTGGATGTCCGCAGACCCAGGAGAGCGGAAGCCCGATCGATCACCAAGGGGCCCAGGCTGAGTGACCCCAGGGAGACCGGCCCGAGGCGCAGCAGATCCCAACTCGGACTATCGAGCGGCAGATCCGGCAGTTCCGAAGGATCACGGAGGGAAAAAGCCAGAGGGGGGTCAACGGCCGGCAACAGCAGAGACAGCAGGCCAACGGTGATCGACAGCAAAATCAGCACCAGGCAGGAGCGTGACCAGACCCGAACAGGCAAGCCACTGACAAGCGTCAGCACCAACAGTCCGGCCACCAGGGCCGTCCGCCAGATCGGACCTGCCAGCACCGGGCTCAGCAGAAAGAGCAGCGACCAGCAGACCTTCAGTCGTGGATCCAGCCGACGCAGCCATCCGTCTGGACCATCGACGTACTGGCCCATCGGGATCTGTCGCAACCAGTCCATGGATCAGGACTGCCGGCTCTGCTGACGGGCCAGATCCCGTTCGGCATCGCGCTGTTGCTTGCCACGCCAGAACAACTTGATCGGGGTGCCATCAAACCCGACTCCCTCACGGATCTGCCGTTCCACGTAGCGGCGGTAGGTGTCCCCGAAGAGCTTGGGATCGTTGACGAACAGGGTGAAGCTCGGTGGGCGACTAGCCACCTGCGTGCCGTAATACAGCCGTCCCTGTCGACCACCGCGAGTGGTCGGTGGACTCCGCCAGCTCAAGGCTTCCTTGAGCACTTCATTCACCACAGAGGTGCTGACACGGCGTCGGTGCTGCTCCACCGCCAGAGCAGCGAGAGCGAAGATGCTCTCCACGCGTTGACCGGTCAAAGCCGACGTGAACAACATCGGAGCCCAGTCCAGGAAATAGAGCTTGGCCCGCAGCTCCTTTTCCATGGCCGTCATGGTGTGGCTGTCCTTCTCGACGGCATCCCACTTATTCACCACCACCACGCAGGCTCGGCCGTCCTCTTCAATTCGACCTGCCAAACGCTGGTCCTGCTCGGTCACGCCATCGAGAGCATCAATCACCAGCACACAGACATCACTGCGCTCGATCGCCTTGAAACTACGGTTGATCCCGAAGTATTCAGGGCCATAGTTCACGCTGCGACGGCGGCGGATTCCGGCGGTGTCCACCAGGCGCCAGGGCCTGTTCTCGCGCACGATGCTGGTGTCGATCGTGTCGCGGGTCGTGCCCCGAATCGGGCTGACAATCGCCCGTTGCTCACCGCAGATGGCGTTCAGCAGGCTGGACTTACCGACGTTGGGGCGGCCGATGATGGCCATCTGAATCGGTTCCTCTTCGTCTCCCTCCTGATCTTTTGGAGGCAAAAAGCTGAGAACCTGATCGAGCAATTCACCGGTTCCGGCTCCATGGATGGCGGAAATCGGATAAGGCTCACCCAGGCCGAGACTCCAAAACTCAGCGGCCATCGCCAGACCCTGCTCCGGCGACTCACACTTGTTCACCGCCAGCAGCGTGGGGCAGGTATGGGTCCGCAGGAATTCGGCGATCGACTCATCCGCAGCCGTCAATCCCTGCTGCCCGTCGACAATCACCAGAGCAACACTGGCTTCTTCCAGCGCCAGGGCCGCCTGCTCGCGAATCTCTGGCAGAAATTCACTGTCATCGTCGAACACCAGTCCGCCGGTGTCGACGACCTTGAATTCACGGTCGCCCCAGTACCCATCCTGATACGTGCGATCACGCGTCACCCCGGGCTCGTCGTGCACAATCGCCTCACGACTGCGGCAGAGACGGTTAACCAACGTGGATTTGCCGACGTTGGGGCGCCCGATGATCGCGACAACAGGACGCGCCAAGGCAGAGAACCAAGCAATCCCTGACCTTACAGAGCCAGGAAACCGCAGAGATTCCTATCGAGACTCAAGCGTCTCAATCGAGACAGCTATCTCCAGGGCATCTTGCAACTGGATCCCGGAACATGCTTGAACTCATCGCGAGCCTCGTGGTCGACCTGTCCGATCAGAAGCTGACCGCCCTCGACAGCAACCAACAGGTGCTGCGGGTGATCCCAGTCAGCACGGGCAAAGCGTCCACACCAACACCCATCGGACAGAGCCAGGTGTTCACCAAATACCGCTCGATCACGATGGTGGGGCGCACCTACACGGTTCCGGACGTGCCGTACACGATGTGCGTCACCGCCAATGAGGCCATTTGCCTCCATGCCGCACCGTGGCAAGAGCAGGCCGGACAACCCTTCGGGGTACCTCGCAGCCACGGCTGCGTGCGGATGCCGATGAACGACGCCCGCTGGCTGTTCAACAACACCCGCCGCGGAACCCCGATCACCATCCAGGCCTGAAGACCGGCAGCTCAACCCACCGGGCGATCACCGGGATGTCCCGTCACAGGGTCCGTTGGAACCGGCAACTCCGGCGCCAGCGGCCCCTGCTCGGCCAGGGGCTCACCACGCTCAGCCAACCACGCCAACAACCAACTCACGGCCGTGGCTCGCCGGGTTCGGCGGGGGTACAGCTCGCCAATCCGATACCCCGCAAAGCCGAGCTGCTCTTTGAGCAGTTGCTTGTACTGCTTCGGGATCGAGCGGGTCAGCCGCACG
>JBMZMY010000039.1:15851-16107 GCA_049619435.1 Synechococcus sp. | reverse complement strand
TGGAGTGATGAGGCAGCAAAGGTCACAACATCTGTGGGCCTTTATGCTGTATTTTGGTGCATTTTTAATATCATTCAGCTTGGGATCTGTTTATTGATGTCTCTTGATCGTGATCAACCACGGCAAGAGCATCGCATGCTGATTCAGCGTCCGGCTGCCGCTTGGTCAGACCATGGCCAGCAGTGGTCTGTGATGATCGAGGATCTGTCGATGAGTGGTGCTCGTCTTCTTGGATCTTTGGCGCCGGCCTCAGTAT
>JBMZMY010000039.1:0-15841 GCA_049619435.1 Synechococcus sp. | reverse complement strand
CGACTGGTTTGCAGCTTCCAGTTGAACGCAGTTGGTCTGTCGCTGATCGATGTTTCGTGTGTCGATTTGCCCCCTTAAATCTTGATCAAAAGCGGGAGCTGATTGGTTATCTTTTTACTGGAGAATTTCATTCTGCAGAGCAACCACGGCAGGTCGCATTGTTTGAGACCTTGCGTCGGGTTTGGGTTGCTTGGTTCAGTTGATCGGCTGCCGATGAAATTGCACTCCCATGCAGCATATCGCTGGGGTGGCTTCAACCCAACGCACGACAAATGCGATCGCATTGCTGACACCGGATTGACCTGGGTTGTACAAGCGGCCTTGGTCGCCACGCTGAATCAGAGCGCCAGTGGCGAGCGCCATCGACGCACCGTTTTCGTTCTGGTCGAGCAGGCTGACGTTGAAAAAACTCTGGCCGATGTGTTGGCACCCGACGAGTTCCACCACGGCATCCGTGCTGGGAATGAGATCACGTCGTGGCGTCTGGCGTTGATCGCGCAGTTCGGAAGCATCGTGCATGGTTTAGATCTCACCTTGCTCCATCACTCTGACCCTCACGCATCCCTGTTGTGCTGAGAGCTCTCTGAGAACTTTTACGTCTGACTGGGAGTGACCATTGATCAGCGCTACACCTGGAATCTGCACAGATGTTTTCGATGCAGCCGTTCTGGCTTCAAGGAAAACAAGGGGTCGTTCTCCGTGAGCTGCGGCGCATTCGGCGTAAGGGTGGCCCGAAGCCAGCCGTGATGTCTGGGGCCGCTGCCGTGCTGTTGGTGCTGAGTGCTGCGGGCTTGGGTTGGCGTGGGGTGGCTCTGCTGCGCTCCGAGCTGACTCATCAGGCGGAAGTCAGTGCCGGCTTGCTGGAAATGCGCAGTCGTGCACACCGGATTCTCGCGGGTGACTGGGGCCGTTGGCAGGCCACGTTGGATTACGTGCAGAGTCAAGATCCGGCGTACCTGCGTGATGAGGTCCGAACGTCAACGCTGATTCAGGACGGTCAGATTCTTTTGATCACCCGATTGGACGGGACGGTTCTGTACAACAGCGCTGCAGAGTTTTCCGATGGTTCTGTTTCATCTGACGTGTTGCTGCACTGTCTTGAGAACAAACTGAACCGGTTGCCGGTTGCTCCATCGATTCCCCTGCAACAAACCTGGGGTGTCTATTGCCGGTTTGCTGAGACCAGCGTGATCGGAGCTGTCTCTGCGGTGACCAACAACACATCAACACACCCCGCTGCAGGTTGGTTGTTGCACCTGAGTCCGCTGCAACGCCCCAGCTACAGCCCGGCACTCAATCGCGCGTTCGCGCTGATTGGCCGGCAGACCCAAGCGGTGTCGACGGAGTGGCTTCCTTTATCCCATCGCGAGTCCCTGCCGGAGGTGGACCAGCTGCAGGATGAGGAATCAGTTCCACTGGGTCTGACGCAGGGGCTCTCCTTAGCCGACTGCATCCGTGCGGCGTTGGTCATGGTGGTGATGCCTTGGCTGTTGATCTGGGGTGTGCTCGGCCTTGCCGCAGTCAGTTGGCTGGGCTATCGCCGGCAAACCCGCTTGTTCGACATTCGCCACCGTCGCTTATTGGAGCAACGGGCGCGGCTTTTGGAGCAACAGAACCACGCGGATGTCCAGCAGATGCATGCTCATCTGTTGCAGCGGTTTGGCCCTGAGCGGGGTCCGCTTTTTCTTGGCGTCATTCGGGGCGACGTTCACTCGTATCACGCGCGCTACAGCAGCCGCGCTGAAGCGCATGACACGGCGATGGTCTTACTCAAAGCCGAATTTGAGCAGAGTGTCCAGGCCACCTGCAGTTTTGGCGTCGACCGTGAGCTGCTGGTGGGCTGGCCTTGTGCCACACCCGCTTCCGAGACCGAGACCTTGATCACAGGATTGGAGGGCCTCCTGCAGGGGGTGATCGCCAAGGTGTCTGATCACATGCAGTTGGATTGCCGCATGGTGTTGGTTGGCGCCGATCGGGAGGGCGACTGGATTCAAGCCCTGTTGGATCTTTCTCTGGTGCTGCAGAGTGATGCTGATGTCAGCTCCATGGTTCGTTGGATTCCCTCCAATCTGAGGGGGATGGCGGCGACCTGTCGTCATCAGATCAGCCGAGATCTCGAGCTCAGTGTCCTCGCCGGTCGATTGGATGGTCATGGCTATCACCTTGAACCAACGCACCATGTTGGTCAATCCGAGGGTCCCAGTGGGTATGGGGAATTGCTGTTTCGGGTTCCTCGAGCCTTGCAGGGCAAGGTGACCATTCAAGATCTTTTTCTGTCATTGGAGAGGAGCAGAAAGGTTCATTTGATTGATCTATTAATGCTTCGTCAGTCGATCAAATTGTTGCGAGAGGAAGTGGAAGGTCAGCCCTTGCCCCATTGCTTGGCGACCAATCTCTCCGCAGCCACTCTTCAAGACAAGCAATCACGACGACAGTTGGTTAGTGAAGTCAGGTCTCAGAGCTTGATGATTCGTGAGCGTCTTGTTTTTGAAATTACTGAAACAGCCTTTTTGGGTGATCGCTATCAATGGATGGCCGATCTTGAGGAGTTGCGTTCCTTGGGTGTTCGATTTGCTATTGATGATTTTGGAGTTGGTCATGCATCCCTTGGTTATCTCTTTCTCTTTGATCCAGATTTTGTCAAGCTTGACCTCAGATTTTCGCAAACATTGGAGGACCCTGATGTGGATGCCTTGGTTGAGTTTTTATTGCGATACTGCCGCCATCACAAGGCTTGCCTGATTCTTGAGGGTATTGAGTCTGAGCGTCAGCTTGCCTATTGGGTGGAGCGTGGTGTTACCGACTTTCAGGGCTACCTGTTCGCTTCAGATGAGCGATTGAGCTCATTCGCGGGTTGAGGGCTATGGCCAGATCTCCCCATAGCACCCTTGTTCTGCGTTCCGCTCTGCTGATCGCCTGTCTTGTGCTGATCAGTTGGTTGGTGTCTGTGCTGCTGCCGAGTGAGACACAGGCCTATCCCTTCTGGCCGGTGTCTGGTGTGGCTGCTGTTTTGCTGCTGGTCTGGGGGCCATCGATGGTGCCTGCACTGTTGGCTGGCGGCGTGCTGGCTGGCTTGATGCTGCAGTCCGGTGAGGGTCTGTGGGGGCTTGGGTTTGCCTTGGTGGTCAGCGTTGAAGCGATTGTTGTTGCCCTGTTGATTCAACGTTGGATCGGACCACGTCCCGCCTTGCGATCGGGTCGGGAGATTGTCCTGTTGCTTGGCTTGATTGTCCCTGTGGGCGCTGTGTTGGGGTCACTGATTTATGGCCTGATGTTGGCTGTTGATGGTGCTGCCGTGATGGATCATGGTCAATTTGTGGCACGGCAATGGCTGTTGTATTCGCTGACCCGTTGTCTGGGTGATTTTTTGGGGTTAGCTGTTGCTATTCCGCTCACCTTGATGCTGATGCCCAGCATGGCTGAGTTATGGACTGGTCGTCGATTTAAGATTTTATCATCGTCAATCTTGCTGCTCGTTGTTACACAGCTGGTGGTAATCAATACTGTTTATTTTGAATCGCAGCGCCTTCGATCAGAGCTGGATGTCTTGGTCGCCGAGGTTAGCTTTGCGATTAAAAATAATATCGATCGTCACGGCGAGGCTATTGACTCAATTCGACGTTTTTTGCTCTCTAGTAACAAGGTGACGGCGGACGAGTTTCATACCTTTACGTCAACGGTATTTCCACGCCTTCCCGGTTTGCATGCGTTGTCCTGGAACCCGGTGGTGGAGGCTTCCGATCGTTTGGATTTTGAGTCGGACCAGCGAAAGGATCCATTGCTGCCCAACTATCAGATCATGGAGGCAAGTCCAGCTGGTTTGATCAGGGCAGGACATCGCGATCGCTATGTTCCTGTCGCTTTGATTGAGCCATTTGAGGTCAATCGGCGCGCCCTTGGTTTTGATATTCTCTCGAACGAGATTCGCGCGCGTGCGATCAGAGAGGCTGAGCGAACCCAGCGTCGACGTGCGACCGAGCCGATCACCCTGGTTCAGGAAACCGGCGATCAATCTGGTGTTCTCGTTCTCGATCCAGTGTTTTCGAAGACGAACGATCTTCTTGGCTTTGCGGTTGGTGTGGTTCGGCTGGGGGATCTGCTCCGAGACAGTTTTGAACGGTTTGGATTGAGTTTGTTGGATGGCACCAACGTTCAACTGTTGCAGGTGAATGACGGCGAAATCCACGGTCGACCCTTGGCACAACTCAGTGCCGAACCAATCTGGATTAGTCCCTGGCAAGTGTCTTCGTCCTTTGAGTTGGATGGCCAGAGCTGGTCCCTCGTGCTCTCGCCCTCGATGGCAGCGATTGCCGCCAGGCAGTCCACATTGCCCCAACAAATGCTGATTGCAGGCCTGCTGCTGGTTCTGTTTAACCAGGCATTTCTCTTATGGGCGACAGGGCAGGAACAACGCGAGCGAAAGCAGGCCTTGGTTGATCAACATATGGCTCGGCATGATGCCCTAACGGCCCTTCTCAATCGTCAGGCTTTTTTCTCAGCGCTAGAGGATATACGTATGGATGTTGAACAGAATCAATCCCAACATGTTCTGCTCTTGTTTGATCTCGATCACTTCAAGCCAGTGAATGATCAAGCAGGCCATGAAGCTGGCGATGATGTTCTTCGTGCTGTGGCCCAGGTGATTCAGCAGCAACTTCGTCGGTCAGATATTTTTGCCAGGATCGGAGGGGATGAGTTTGCTGCCATCCTGCAGCACTGCAGTCCAGCGATGGGAGTGCAGATTGCTCAGCGCTGGATTGAGGAGTTGGATCTTGCATTTCAATGGAATCACCAGACTTTTCCGATCACGGCGAGTATGGGAATCCGCGTCGTTGATGGGCGTGAACAGCCGGTGCCCTCCATGAAGCAGTTGATGCACGATGCTGATCAGGCTTGTTATGACGCGAAGCATCAAGGGCGCAATCGCTGTGTTCTCTTTCAGCGGTCTGGCCTTGAGGACGGTCTTTGAAGGGATGCGTGATCGCTGGGGCGTTGATTCAGCATCGTTCTCCAGGTCTTGATGGATTTAGATGCTTTTTGCGTATTTGCGCCAAATGGCAAACAGCAGCTGAATAAAAATAGTCGAATACACTATCGGGAAGACTTCATGTTCAGTGATGATCTCCCAGAAGAAGACAAAATCTAAAATTGCTGCAATGATATAAATGGAAACAGTGTATTTGCGATTGCTCAGTCTCCACATTGTTTGAGCGTGCTTGTCGGCTTTGAGGCTAGTTCGAGTGATCGTTCTTTGCCAGCGTCTGGGTGGGTGACTGGTTGATCGTGATGGGTACTTTTAACGACGGCGCAACGGGGTGACCTCCGGGATACTGCGCTCGTCATGCCAACCGTCGATGTCGACAGAACAGCTGTACGTCCAATACATGGATGCTGCCTACGCAGCCAAAGATCGAGCCACCTATCTGCAGTGCATCAGATTGGCTGAACGCGTCTTGAAATGTGGTTCTCAAGTCGACGCTGAGGTCGACCTGGATGAGCTCAAAGCTGCCTAGGACCTGATTGGCTCAGCACGACGCTTCAGCCGAGATCAGGATGAGCAGCTGTAGTGCGAGATGCCACCTGCATTGAAGGCGTCTCGGGGTCTGAGTTGGTCGTAGCGGCTGGCGACTTTGGCGCTGGGATCGGAGTATGGATCACTGAAGACGGCTTGCAAGTCGAGAACCAGTTGGTTGTTGCCTGCCGCCGCTTGCTCGTAGGCAGGTGCTACCAACCACTCGCGCCAGGTGATGGCCGGGTTCACCTGTTTCATGGCGGCTGAGGCGGTCGCCAGGGTGCCGTCGTCGCTCAGACGTTGGCGCCAGCGCTGTAGCCATGCGTTCCATTGCTGTTCCAGCTCCGCGTTGATCGGCAGGTAGAACGCCGGCGTCACTGCTTCCACGGTGTCGGGGATCTCGCACAGCATCCGGAAGGTTTTGCTGTAATCCGCCCGTGTGGTTGCCATCAGTTTCAGTAGCTCCTGCACAAGGCTGTCGTCGCTGGCGGCGAGGCCGAGCTTGCTGGCCCACATTTGCTCCAGTTCTTGTTGCATCACCGCCGGGAACTCCTCACGGAGTTGATCGAGTTGCGCGGTGGCGGCCGTGTCGTCGCTGAGCAGTTCGCGCAGGGCGCTCCAGAACATCCGGTAGTTGGCGTCTGCCGCGTTCGCCTGGTTGAAGAAGCAGAAATGCTGGCCGCCACCAGTCCAGGGCTGGAAGCGGGGATCGAACAATTCGCAGAATCCAAAGGGGCCGTAGTCGAGGGTGAACCCTCCGGCGGCACAGTTGTCGCTGTTGAAGTTGCCCTGGCAGTAGCCGACACGCATCCAGTTCGCGACCAAGGCTGTGAGCCGGGCACGGAACAGCCGCGCTAGCTCCACCACCTGGGCGTTGAAGGGCAGGGCTGGATCGATGTCATCGCGGTAGTTGCGATCGATCAGATGGCGAACGATCAGCTCCAGCTCCAGGCGGGCGTCCGAGTGGGCTTTGGCCCGCACCCGGCGGGCAAACAGTTCGATCTGGCCAACCCGAAGAAACGATGGCGCGACACGGGTGCTGATGGCTGCCGGGTTGTCGACCATCACGTCCGGTTCATAGGAGCGTGAGGCGTCGGAGTACCAGGGTCTGCGCACGCGTTCCGTCTGGGACACGTACAGAGTCAGCGAACGGGAGGTGGGGACGCCGAGGGCATGCATGAACTCCTGGGCTAAAAACTCGCGCACGCTGGAGCGCAACACGGCTCGGCCGTCGGCTCCGCGGCAGTAGGGCGTTGGCCCTCCCCCCTTGAGCTGCATTTCCCAGCGTTTGCCGTTGAACACCCCCTCGACGATCGACATGGCTCGACCATCGCCGTAGCCATTGCCCGTGCCAAAGGGGCATTGCTGGGTGTATTCGGTGCCGTAAATCGACAAGGCGTAGCCGGTTGCCCAGCCCCAGGGGCGCATCGGTGGCGTGGCGATGCTGCTGTCTCCCGAAAACAGACGTCTGAAGTCGTCGTCGTGGGCCAACCGATCGTCGAGGCCCAGCTCCGCAAACAGGCCGCTGCTGTGCGCGACATAGCTCGGATCAGGCAGCGGAGTGGGTGTCACCGGAACCCAGTGGCCCGAGGCCACCGGGCGCGGGCGGTGGTCATTTCCGTCGCTGGTGGCTTCCGGGTCTGGACGCAGGGCCTCGAGCAGTGAGTAGTTCACCTGTTCGCTGAACGCATGGAAGGTGGTGGTGCTCGCCACAGCTCGCCTTGATGCTGCATCCATCATCGGTGTTGCTCTGTCACTGGATGTGACGTCGTCACGCCTTGATCTGTAGCCGGCGACGACTAACTCCCTGAAAACAATCGGAAGAGCAGTGATGAGTGATACAAACCGGGTTGCAGACGCTCAGGCTTGCTTCATCCTGATGACCCGTTTGTGATCAGTGCTGATGGCTCGTTGTCGCTCAAATCGGATCCGTCCGATTGGTTCAGAACCGATCACAAAGGAGATGGTGCTGCGCCATGAGCAGCAGCTGGTTGTTGACCGCCTCGATGCGATCGCCAAGGAGGCTGAACGTCTGTATCACGATCAAGCGGCGTTCCAGCTGCGGCGTTGATCTCGGCGGCGACCGATGGCCTGTCGCCGGCGGGAGTCGTCGCGGCGGTTGCTTGATGGGTCTGGTTGATTCGAACGATCCAGTTGATGGATTTCGACGACGGTTTCACCACCAGGTTCAAAGCTGACTGTTTGAAACCGTTCCATCCAGACGTTGGGGAGATGTCACTTCATGTTGCGGTGCTGTCAAGTTGCTCGCCATTGATCACAGTGCAGTTGATCCACGGTCCGAGGGCCCAACGAGAACGCTGAATAATGAAATCGCCGAACTTCAGAGCAGAGTGGCTTTCCCTCAGCATTGGTCGCCCGGCGAACACCAGCAAAATCTCGACCGCTTGCATCAACTGGAGCTGAAAAAGCGTCACCTCCAACAGCGTGAACAACAGCGCTAACTCTTGCTGGGCGTTCAGCTCACGACGACAGCTGGAACGGTGATCGTGACCCGCCCATCGGCATCCCGTTGCAGGTCGATCAGCAGTGCTTGCACGTGGGCCAGCACACGTTCCATGGCGGCCAGTTCCTGACGGCTTGGATGATTGATCGCTGAATTCAGCAGGCGCAGGCCGGCACCACTGGAGCCGAGCAGGCCGAGGGGGGTCAACACCACCGACAGTCCAGGCATCAGGGTCAACGCCAGGGTGAGGGTCAAGGTCACGGGTATGGCGCCGGCTCCCACCACCCCACTGGTTTTGAGGATGGTGAGGAGGATCAATTGGCGCTCACTCGGGCTGCCATTGATCAGGACATCGCGGTGAATCAACAACTGATCCACCGCGGCAATCACCGTGGCTGTGGCCGCTGCATTGATGGCGTGGCCGGCCAACCGCTGTGGAGCGCGACGCAGTGCGTGGATCACAGCGGGATCCAGCTTGATGCTGTCGAGGGCCTCGAGCGTGGACCCCAAGACGGCGCTGGCGATGGCGATCACCTGACTGGTTCGATCGCTATGAACGGCGCGTTTGATTCTGGTGAGGTCGGCCATGGCCCTGGTGCCAGACGACCCCAGTTTGGCGGATCAGCTGAACATCACGCTTGCACGCGTCTGTTCTTTTCATCCATCTGTCGTTTTGATCTTGGCCTTGATCTCGGACTGTTGTTGTGAGGATTTGTTGGTTGAGCCATTTTTCCTAGGGTTGTGCACCCCATCGGTTGCAATGACGATCCCCTTCGGCGAGCCCGAACCGACCGACAGGTTGCTCAGCAAGTCCGTTGCATCAACGCGGCTGCGTGCGTGGTTGCAGCTGCGGCTGCGTCATCTGGCTTCGGCTCAACGCATTCAGGATGCCCGTGCTCTGCGCAGTGAATTTCTGGTGGATTAACGCCTCAGTGACGACGGCGCTGTGATCACAACCGTGTTGCCGTCGATCTCACACAGGCGCAGCAGTTCTGGTTTTTGATCGACCACGGCGTCCCATCGCTGCTGATCGGTGGTTGTGATCAGGCATCGGACCGGACGGGAGCCATCCGGCGCTGCCGTCACAGCGATGGTGGCGACGATGTCGTCGCTATTCAGTGCTCTGTCGCCGTCGGGGGGGGCGAGGATTTGATGGGTCCAGGAGCAGCAGCTCGAGCGGTTGCTGGTGACCAGATAAGGCCCGATCGGTTCGATCTGGGCGTACGACCCTTCGAACCAGCGTCTGGCTTTTTGGGTGATGAGATTGAGTTTGAAGATGGTGAAGGCGCAATTCGGTCCTGCGCCGCAGAACGTTCTCTCCACGATCTCGACAACACCATCCGCATCGACATCGCTGAGGGTGGCGCCTCCGGTTGGAGCGTCAGCCAGGGCCTGCGAATGGTTCAGGACTGTGGTGCTGGCCTTTCCTGGACGGCGCAGCTCAACCCTGAACTGACGGCGCTGACGGTTCAGGTCGACCGTTGTGGTGAGCTGCACACTGGAGCCATCGCTGTGGCGATGCTGATCGACCCTGGGCGCCTCAGCGGCGTGGACGGTCGCCGTGCTGAGCGCCAGTACGGCGGTCAATGATCTGCCCCAGCAGCATGGCAACAGCACGGCTTGTCTGATGGTGAATGCCAGTCTGAACTGGGCCTCCATCTGGGGGCTGTTGTTGATGGCCCTCTGGGTTCCTGCCTTCGTGGTGTCGTTGCGCCGCTTCGACCGCTTGATGGCTCGGGATCAACCGCCGGCGACCTTTCAAGGGATCGCGTTGGTGGGGTTTTTGATCACCCTGTTTGGACGCTGTATTGCCCTGCCGCTGGTGGGCGCGATCCTCTTTTTTCAGGGTTGGCGGTTGGATCCGATCCTCCAATTCGGATTCGGCCTGCTGGTGATGGGCATCATCGTTGAGGTGATCCCCTCCATCCGCGCGGATCAGCGAGCCCTGCAGCCACATTCCGCAGAGGATGATCAGCTCTCCAGCCGCCAGCGGTCTTTGGCGCGTCGCCTCCACGACCGGGCGTGGCCCTGGTCATTCGCCCACTGGCTGCTGCCTTTTGCTGGCCTTTATTACGCCATCACCCGACGCACCATCACACCATTGCTCTGGGATGTGGTCGCACGCCTGGTGATGGGGTTGGTCGACTGCGGGGTGATGGTCCTGCTCCTCCGGTTGTCCGATGCCGGGATGTGGCGGATTGGACTGGCTGGCTTCGGGGTGTTGGTCGTTGTGAATGTGTTCGCCGGTTTGCTGGTTGTGCGCGCTGCGATTCGCCGCACGCAGGCGGATGCCCGTCGCCGTCTAGACGCCCAAGGCTGATCTCAGGGCACGATCACTTCTGGGATCTGGCCATGATTTCTAAAGCACCCGATTCAGGTTGACCTGATGCCAGAGAGCGCGACGTCCGATCAGGCGCAGTCATCGCATGCGGTGGTGATCGGTGCCGGCTGGGCTGGCTGGGGCGCGGCCAAAGCCCTCTGTGAAGCCGGTGTGCGCGTCACCCTGCTGGATGGTCTGGCGGATCCCACCGGTGCGACCCCGCTCAGGACTGCGAGCGGCAAGCCCTTTGAGGCCGGCACCCGCGGGTTCTGGAAGGACTACCCCAACATCAATGCGCTCACCGCTGAGCTGGGTCTCAGCAACGTGTTCACCGAGTTCACCACCAGTGCCTTCTGGTCTCCGGAGGGTCTGGAAGCCACGGCGCCGGTGTTCGGAGAGGGTCCGCAGCTGCCCAGTCCGCTGGGGCAGGCCTTCGCCACGATCCACAACTTCAAGCGATTGCCGGTTGCCGATCGCCTGAGCATCGCCGGGCTGCTCGTCGCCATGCTCGACCTGCATCGCAGCGATGCGGTGTATCAGCAGTACGACGGCATCGATGCCCTGACGTTGTTCAAGCAGCTGCGGGTCAGCGACCGGATGATCAATGAGTTTCTGCGGCCGATTCTGCTGGTGGGATTGTTCAAGCCACCGGAAGAGCTCTCGGCGGCGGTGACGATGGAGTTGCTCTATTACTACGCCCTCGCCCATCAGGATTCGTTTGATGTGCGCTGGATCAAGAGCCAGAGCATTGCCGGGCAGCTGCTGGCGCCGTTGAGCCAGCGGCTGCGGGACCGCCATGAGCTCGAGGTGCTTGGGGGAACTCTGGCGTCGCGTTTGAACCTCTCCTCCGATGGCCGATCGGTGTCGTCCGTGGAGACGCGCTCGGTGGCCACAGGGCAGAGCGCTGTGATCAACGGTGTGGACGCCGTGGTGCTGGCGGTGGGGGCCAAGGGGATGGCAGCGCTGATGAGCAACTCGTCGGAGTGTGCCGCGCTCACCCCGGAACTGGTTCGGGCCGGCAGCCTTGGTGCCATCGATGTGGTGTCGGTGCGGCTGTGGCTGGATCGCACGGTGCCGGTCGCCGATCCCGCCAATGTGTTCTCACGGTTTCAGGCGTTGCAGGGAGCGGGGGCCACGTTCTTCATGCTCGATCAGCTGCAACGGGAGACCCAAGCCGAGCTCTGGGGCGGTGCCCCGGTGCAGGGCTCCGTGGTGGCCAGCGACTTCTACAACGCCACGGCCATCGCGCAACGCAGCGATCAGGCGATCGTCGACTGTCTGATGCAGGAGCTGTTGCCGATGGTGCAACCGGCCTTCCGCCAGGCGGTGGTGGTGGATCAGGAGGTGCGGCGGTATCCGGGCTCGGTGTCGTGGTTTTCACCGGGGAGTTTCCACCGGCGTCCACCGCTGCAGACGTCGTTGCCCGGATTGGTCTGCGCTGGCGACTGGGTGCGGATGGGCGAGCGGGAGTTCGGTGCCAAAGGCCTCTGTCAGGAGCGGGCCTATGTGTGCGGATTGGAGGCGGCGAATGCCCTGTTGCAACGGGGCCAGGTCCGGTGCAGCGCTGCGGCAACAGCCCGCCCCCATCCGGTGCGTCCGATCCGCGCCGATGAGCCCCAGGTGGTGCTCGGTCGAGCCCTCAACAAACTGGTGATGGATCCACTGGAGGCGGTGGGGATTCGCTGGCCTTGGTTGGCGGCCTAGCCCCTAACGCTTGAGGGCTTTGCGCTCCAAGGCGCAATCGCCATTGGGTTGGGCTTGCTTGGCACGAAGGGCTTGCACTTCCAGGCGCGCTGCTTGGAGGTCGGCTTGAAACACTGGGTTGGCGTGCAGCCGTGCCGTCGTGGCGGTCGCCATCATTTCACCTGCTTTGGTGTCTGAGAGCCAATGCACGTTGCAGACGCTGCGGCTTTCGCCGTAGGCGCGGCCGCGGGCGATCAGTTCATCGCTGCGTTCCGGCGCGATCGTGCTGAGGATCAAGCCCCAACCCCAGCCCACGGCCGTATGGCCTGAGGGGTAAGAGCCATCGCTGCGCAGCCCTTGTTCATCCTTTGGCGTGCAGATCGGTTGGCCATTCACCATGAAGGGCCGCTGTCGCTGGTATTTGTTTTTGGCGGGGTAGGTGGACAGTCCCAGGTCGGTCATGCTGCGGCGCATCAGCATCAGCAGCTTGGGCGTCTCCGTTTCGTTGATCGGAACGCCTAAGGCGCAGGAAAAGGTGGCGGCGACGCCAGGGAAGTGCAGGTCGGCATCCTTGGCGGCCAGGGTCCAACGGGCCGTGCCTCGCAGGGCAAAGGTGGCTTTGGCCGTGGCTTGATCGAGGGCCTCTGCCGCACTGCCTGGTGCCGGTGGACCGTCGAGCAGGGCGAGAGCGTTGGCCATCTCGTTCTTCTCGAGATAGCCCTTCCAGATTCCCGGCTTGATCTCCGGCACCGTTGCCGGAGATCCAGGGCCCAGGTCACAAGTGGGGCTGGGTTGTGCGCCAACGGGGATACCTGGTAGCAGAGCAACGCTGAGCGACAGTGCTGCGGGGCCGATCCAGAATTTGTTCATGGTGCCGAGGCGTTCCAAGGCCTTTTAGCCCCTTCGCTGCGGTTGTGCAGTTCTGGACGGTTGGCCGCACTTGGATCAACTGGCTGGTTTTTTTACGGTTCAGGCATGAACAACATTCCTGATGCGGTGAGCTTCAAGACGCTCACCACCCTGCTGGCCCAGGCGGAGCTCAGTCCATCCCCAGAGCAACCCGTCACAGGCCAGGCGCCTGTCTCCACCGACTGGATGCAACGGGTTGAGCAGCTGCTCCAGGAGGTGGAGCAGACCTCCGAGCATGCGGCTGCTGGCCGAAGCAGTGAGCAGGTCATGGCGCTGGGTTCCTTCCGCACGCATCTCTGGTTGAGCCTGCAAGCACTCAAGGCCTCTGGCCTTGCAAACCCTTGATCTCTGGGATCGGGCAGTTGGGGTATTTGCGCCGGCCCACGGCATAGCCCTCTCGGCTGGCCTGCAGGCGCAGGCCTGTTTCCTTCTCAGCCATGCTTTGAAGAACGCCCTGCAAAAACAGTCCCGCGTCTGTGCTGGAGAGGATGCCGGCTTGTTCCATCATGCAGGTGGTGGAGAGAATCCCAGAGACCATGCCGACGTCGAAGGCAAAGGATTCGTCCTGGCTTAAGTCCCTCCCGTATGCCCTAAGCGTGGGCGTTGTAAGGGAGAACAGCATCAGACCCAGGGCCCAAGGCGTTGCTTTTGATCCGATCATCAAGACGATGTGATTTCAGTCTTGAGTGTGGTCAACATTTGTTTTTGAGCCAACCAGCGGCTTTCTTTGAGCCAAGATCTGCCGCTGTCCTGTAATCCGCGCAGGCTTCATCGAGATTGCCCAGGAGCTTTTTAGCGATGCCTCTGCCGACAAAGGCCCCACGATTGCGCACATTGATCTGGATGGCTTGGTCGTAATCACCGATAGCCTTCTCCAATTGATCGAGCTGTAAATAGGCGTTGCCGCGTGCGACCAAACCTCGATCAAATCTTGGGTTGACGGTAATGGCACTGGTGTAATCCTCGATCGCTCCCTTGAAGTCTTCCAGCCTTGTTTTGGCGAGACCGCGGTTGTAATACGGTCCAGGTACATCTTGCGTGGTGTTGATCACAACAGTTAAATCGTCGATGGCACCCTTGTAATCCTTCAATTTTTGTTTTGCATTGGAGCGGTGAAAATACGCCATTGCACTTGGTTCGATTGCAATGGCGGTTGTCAGATCCTGAACGGCGCCGATGTTGTCACCGTTCTGCATTTTGGCCAGGCCGCTCTTGATCACAGTGTCAACAGTCTCTCGGGGCGGACTGAGCTCGCTGGTGAGTTTCTGTGTGCCGCTGTTCTGCCACACCATCAGGCTCAACCCCAGGGCCAGCAGCAGACATGGGGGCAGGAATTGGTTTCGGATCCAGCTGGGGGCCATCGATGGATCAGTCCGCTTGAGAGGACGGTTGTAGCAGCTCCTCCAGGAAGGGTCTCAGTGCAAATCCAGACTGATCGAGGTAGGTGATCTCATTGACCCGCCAGTTGTTGGCGTTGTCTTGCTTCATCTCATACAACAGGCGCCTTGTGTTTCCACTGGATCTGCCGCTTAGGCCGACGTGGACTTTTACTTCAGCATCGATGCTGGAGCGATCGTTCTGCCTGCAGCTGATCACACCAGCGCCAAATGTTTCGACTTGGGTGTTGCTGAAGATGTCGAAATCGATGAAGCGACCATCATCCGCTGATGTCAGTTCCATGGCCTCCAGCAGCAACCCAAACAACGAGGGGGTGAAGCGCTGGCGCTGGCTGGGGAGCGCCGTGGCCCGATCCTCATGGCGGTCCATCTGTTGCACCCGCCAGCGGTACAAGCCATTGAGCTGATCGATCACGCCCTCTGGGCAAGTTGTTCTGGGGCTGCAGAGATCAGCCAGGGCTGCATTGTTGCGACAGTCGTTCAACGTCATGCCAACGATGATGGTGTTTCCGTTGGCCTGATTGACCAGCCCGAAACTGCCGGCAAACCCCCTCAACATCCACTTCCCTCCCCGCGGATCGGCGTAGAAGCCAACGTTGCGTGCAGCTCCATCTCCCACCCGTGTGTAGGTGTCATGGACGCCGTCCTTCCACTCCACTGTGAAGCGATCACAGGGTGCGTCGCTGCAGAGAAAGCTGCGCCGGCAGGGGATGGGGTTGTTGTTGTACAGGCAAGACGTCCAGGCCTCGGCTGCGTTCACCGCTGAACCACGAGGGCCGGCCCCGATCAGGAGGGCCCAGCTGATGACCAGTGCAGCGCGGAGGATCACAGGATGGCTGTTTGCCGTCTTCCTGTTGTAGTCCGCTTCGGGTCGTCGGGCGTTTGGGTTACGGCAGGCTCAAGGCTGTGCCTTCCCGGCGTGGGTCAGCGGCACCATGCCATTGGCCGTTGATCCTTTGCACCAGAGCGGTGCCGCTGCCGATGGGTTGCAGACGGACTGCCTGGTCGTCGGTTTGCAGTTGCTCCAGCGGCAACGGCCAGGCCAGGGGCGGATCGCTTTCCAGCACCAGGGCACCACGGCGGTTGGAGAGATGGGGCAGGCCGACGGCGCGCTCGGGTGGTTCGTTCCAGACCAGTGAGGCCACAAGCACTCGGCTGAGCAGGTGGGGAATGGTTCGGCCGCCGGGGCTCCCCAGGGCCAGCACCGGCTTGCCGTCGCGGAACACCAGCGTCGGCGCCATCGATGACATCGGCCGCCGCCCCGCCAAGCGCCGGTTAGCGACCGGTAGGCCCTCAAGCGTGGGGTGAAAGGCGAAGTCGGTGAGCTGATTGTTCATCACCATGCCGGCCACCAGGTGCCGACTCCCGAAGATCGTCTCCACCGACGCGGTGTAAACGGCGATGTTGCCGTCGCCATCCACGATCGTGATCTGGGTGGTGCCTCCTTCGCGGCTCGCTGCCGGTCGGCCATAGGGATAGTGCGTCCGACCTGGGGGAAGGCCTGGCTGTGGGCTGGTGTGGCCGGGGAGTTCCATCGCCTCGGCGCGTTGGGCGAT
>JBMZMY010000038.1:0-16260 GCA_049619435.1 Synechococcus sp. | reverse complement strand
AAAGCTCATCTCGATGTCCAGCTGGGTGAATTCCGGCTGGCGATCGGCGCGCAGGTCTTCGTCCCGGAAGCAGCGGGCCACCTGGTAGTACCGCTCGATGCCACCGACCATCAGCAGCTGTTTGAACAGCTGGGGTGACTGGGGCAGGGCGAACCAGTCGCCACCGCAGACGCGGCTGGGCAGGACATAGTCCCTGGCTCCTTCAGGGGTGGAACGGGTGAGGACCGGGGTCTCCACTTCAATGAACCCTTGCTCCTCCAGGAAGCGTCGGGCGGCCTGAATCGTCTTGGCTCGCAACCGCAGGTTGTCGTTCATGCGCTTGCGGCGCAGATCCAGATAGCGGTGCCGCAGCCGCAGCTCCTCGCGGGTGTTCTCCTCGTCATGCACCGACACGGGGAAGGGCAGGTTCCCCTTCACGCTGTTCAACACGGTGATTCCGCTGGCGAGGACCTCCACGGCCCCGGTGGCCAGCTTGTCGTTCAGCGAGTCCGCGGGGCGTGCTCGGACGGTGCCGTTCACCTGCAGCACGGTTTCACTGCGCAGGTGTTCGGCCACGGCGAAGGCTTCGGCTCCGAGGTCAGGGTCCACGGTGATCTGCACCGTTCCGCTGCGATCACGCAGGTCGATGAAGATCACGCCACCGTGGTCACGGCGGCGATCCACCCAGCCGCACAGCTGAACCTGTTGATCGATCTGCTCTTTGCGCAGGTCACCGCAACCGTTGCTGCGCATCTGGGGATCTCGCGTCGGATGACAGGCGAGTTTCCCACAGCAGCGGCATTGTTCAGGGCCGCTTGTAGAAGGGGCGGCGCACGACCGTGGCGGGTTGCGCCTTGCCGCGAATCTCCACCTCGAGTTCGGTGCCGAGTTTGGCCAGGGCCGGTGGGACAAAGGCCAGGGCGATCGGTTCCTCCAGCGTGGGCGACCAGGTGCCGCTGGTCACCACGCCGACGCGCGTTCCGTTGTGGAGAACGGGATAGTCGTGGCGGGCGATGGCGCGGCCGTTGAGCTTCAGCCCCACCAGCCGTTTGCCGGGACCCGATTCGGCTGCTGCCTCCAAGGCTTTGCGGCCGACGAAGTCGGCGGACATCTCCAGGTGCACCAGCCAGCCCAGGCTGGCTTCGAAGGGGGTGGTCTGCGCATCCATGTCCTGGCCATAGAGGTGCATGGCCGCCTCCAGTCGCAGGGTGTCCCTGGCGCCGAGCCCACAGGGGGTGACCCCTTCGTTGAGCAGCTGTTGCCAGAGCGTGCGGCCGTCGTCCGCTGTGAGCAACAGCTCCACACCGTCCTCACCGGTGTATCCCGTGCGTGCCGTGAACACGGTTTGGCTGAGGCCCGGCAGTGTGAGTTCGGTGTGGCCGAAGCGGGGTAATCCGTTCAGGTTTGAACCGCTCAGGCGCTCCAGCAGGGGGATCGCCTGGGGGCCCTGGAGAGCCAGCAGCACGCCGTTGGCCTTGATGTCGGTCACGGTGAGGCCCGCCGGTTCCAGCTGTTCGCGAATCCAGGCGGTGTCGCTGTCTGCGCAGGCCGCATTGATCACCAGCACCACCACCCCGCGTTCGGCGTCGCTCGCCCCGCAGTCGTAGACGATCAGGTCGTCGCGGATGCCGCCCTCGTCATTGAGCAGAACTGTGTAGCAGGCTTCCCCGGGACCGATGCGGTGCAGGTCGCTGGGTACCAAGCGTTGCAACGTGTCCTTCGGGTTGCGCCCCTCCAGTCGGAGCACACCCATGTGGGAGATATCGAACATCCCAACGGCGTTCCGCACGGCCTTGTGCTCTTGCATCAGGCCGCTGAACTGCACAGGCATCTCCCAGCCTGCGAAGGGCACCATGCGCCCTCCTCCGTCGCGGCACAGCCCATGGAGTGGTGTTTGAAGCAGTGCCATAGCTCGGAAAGGCCGAGCGGCAATCTTATGGAGAGCTTCAGCTCATGGAAGCCAACCCGAAGATCTGTGCTGCGCAGTGGTCCGGTGGGGCCAGTGTTTTTACTCTGAAGCTCCACCGTTCTCTCTTTTTGCAGAAGACGCTCTGCTGCCGCACCTGCCAGCACTGCTCCAGGTTCGATGGAGCAGAACGGTGGTGTCGCATGCGTCGGCTGGCTGTGCCTCCGGAGGCGGCGGATCTGGCCGTTTGCCATCACTGGACCCCTCGATCTCCCGATCTGCCTCGTTTGCATGCGGTGCAGGTGAGTTCCCCCGACCATCAGCTCGAGCTGGGTCGCCATCTCGCCTGAGCCCGCCTCGGCCCGGTTGAATTCCGCGTGTTTTGCGGAATGATTTTGGAGACGTTTGCGTCGCTCACCACTGCAGCTTCCCAACCCTCAGTCCAGCCCAGTTGAGCTTCTTGCTGCCCAGGAGGCGGCGGATCGGCTCATGCTTCCGACCCGTTCTCCGATCTTTCGTCGCGGCGACACGGTCAAGGCCATCTATGGGGTCGATCAGGGTCTGGTGGAACTCAGTGATGGGCCCCAGAACCGCATCCGTTATGGACCGGGGGAAATCTTTTTTTATGAGGACATGGTGGATTTCCGGGAGCACCACACCCGGGATGCCATCGCTCTAACCCCGGTGGCCTTGATTCGGCTGGATCGCCTCAGTTTTCTGGCGTTGATTCACCGTCATCCCACGTTGGTCCTGCAATTGCTGGTGCAACAGCACGGGCGTCTGCGCCAGCAACGCCTGGATGCTCGCCACGTTTATTGAGGTGCCCCTATAGAGCTGTGCCGCTGTCTGTGCAGCCCAGCAGCAACAGCAGGCTGCGGGTCACCTTGGAGGCCAGTACGGCACTGACCCCCGTGGGATCCAGCTGGGGTGCCAGCTCCACCACATCCGCTGCCACCAGTCGATGCGGCGCTAAGACGCGCACGAGAGCGGCGAAATCGGACCACACATATCCCCCCGGTTCCGGGGTGCCGGTTCCGGGCAGGACCGCTGGGTCGAACCAGTCGAGATCCACGGTGAGATAGATCGGGCGCCCCTGCAGCGGTCGGAGGGCCTGCTCCAGGGCGGCCACGTCGGCCATCAAGCGTCCGCTCCGGTGCAGCTCCTGGAACTCATCGCGGGTGCCGCTGCGAATCGACAACTGCAGCAGGGTCTGGCTGGGCAGAACCTCCAGGCAGCGCCGCATGGCACAGGCATGGCTGTGGCGGCTTCCGAGCCAGTCGTCCCGCAGATCGGCATGGGCATCCAGTTGCACCAGCACCAGATCGGGATGGCGTTCGGCGACCGCCGCCACCGCACCGGAACTGATCGAGTGCTCTCCTCCCAGCATCAGGGGCTTCAGCCCCAGATCCAGCACGACGCGGGTGGCCTGTTGCACAGACTCCAGGACGGGTTCGGGCGCCCCGAATGGGATCTCCACGGCCCCGAGGTCAGCGATGGCGAGGTCCTCGAGATCTAGGTCCAGCTGTGGGCAGTAGGTCTCCAGTCCAGTGCTGACCTCCCGGATCGCGGCGGGTCCGAACCGGGTTCCGGGTCGGAACGAGGTGGTGCCGTCGTAGGGCACACCGAACAGGCCCACGTCGCAGCCCTCAGGGTGGCGACGGGACCCCATGTAGATCGTTCCGTCGGAGTCGAACAGCGGGTGGTCGAACGGGGCAGTCATGGGTTCAGGTCGCGTTCGATGAAGGCGGGGATGGCATCGAAGCCACCGCGCTGCCAGCGGGGGCTCCAGATGTGGCAATCCGCGGCGATGGCTTCTGCCCGTTGCGGATCGGGGCTGCGGTACCGGGGTGCATCCATGGCGGCAAAGGTCCAGCTCCACCAGCCACTGGGGTACATCGGCACCCAGCCATAGAGCGGATCGGCATGGTCGAACACCTGCCGCAGCAGCTGCACCATGGCCACGTGCACCTCGCGGAAGGCCTCCGGCGACTCGCTTTGGGTGGCAAACACGCCCCCAGGTCGAAGAATGCGGCGGCAGTGTTCGAAGAAGGCTCGGTTGAACAGGCCTTCGGCCGGTCCGGTGGGGTCGGATCCATCCACCAGCACGACGTCGTAGCTGTCGTCGGGCGCGTTGGCGGCCCAGGCGATGCCATCACCCACCGTGAGCTGGAAGCGGGGATCACTCCAGGCACTGCCGCCGATGCTGGCCAGGTGTTCCTGGCTCAGTTCCACGACCCGGCCGTCGATCTCCACCATGTCGAGATGGTGGACGCCGCTGTGCCTGAGGCATTCACGGGCGGTGCCGCCATCGCCGCCCCCGATGACCAGCACCCGTTCGATGGCCTTGGCGCTACAGAGCGCGGGGTGCACCAGAGATTCGTGGTAGTGCCGCTCCTGCTGTTCGGCGGTCATCCAGCAGCCATCCAGCAGCAGGCCACGGCCGTAGCGGTCGCTGCGGATCACGCTGATGCGTTGAAACGGGCTGGCTTCTTCCACCAGCAGGTCGCCAGCCAGGCCGTACCGCACGCCCCGGTGTTCTTCGTCGATCCAGCCGACCACGTCGATGAGAACGATGGATCAATCCAGCTAACTCCCAGGTCGGACCATCCACGATGAACCCACTACATCTAGGGGTGTTGTTGTTGACAACACCTACCTGTAGTGGTGGAATTCCATCAGGGCTGGAGTTGTTCTGGAAGAGAAGCAGCTCCTCCACCCTCTTTTCTCTTCGCTGTCACAAGGTTCGGGTCTGGTTCCATGGCTGCATGGCCCAGGACCTTGTCGTCAGCGATCGTGTTGTGATTCCCGCCGCTGCATTGCAGTGGCGCTTTAGTCGCGCCTCCGGTCCCGGAGGTCAGAACGTCAATACCCGGGATTCTCGGGTGGAAGTTCTGCTGAATCTCGATGCTTGTGCAGGCTTGGGGCCATTCCGCCAGGCCCGTTTGCGCGAGCGGTTGGCGTCGCGTTTGGTGGATGGTTGCCTGCGCGTGGTCGTTGCCGAGGAGCGCTCGCAGTGGCAGAACCGCCAGAAGGCGATGGCGCGTCTGGCCGAGCTGTTGCGGGAGGCTCTGAAGCCACCACCGCCCTCCCGCAAAGCCACACGGCCCACCCGGGGTGCTCAGCGCCGCCGGGTGCAGGCCAAGAAGCAGCGGGGTGAACTCAAGCGTCAACGGCGCAGTCGTCCAGCGATGGATGACTGAATGCTGCTGAGGGTCAGCCTTGTTCGGAACGGATGGCGGCTTTGGCTTGTTGCCAGAGGCCTTCAAGTTCGCGGATGCTGCGGCCCTGCAGCTTGCCCTCCAGAGCGGCCTCGACCCGCGAGAAGCGATCGAGAAAACGCTGGTTGGTTCCTGCCAGACCCTCTTCCGGCGCAATTTCACACCAGCGCGCCACGTTCACCAGGGTGAAGAGGAGATCCCCCAGTTCCTCCTGGGCATGGATGCGATCGCCGCTGGCCACGGCCTCCTTGAACTCATCGAGTTCCTCGTGGACCTTCTCCCAGACCCCCGCCATGTCATCCCATTCGAAGCCGGCCTTGGCGGCTTTTTTGGAGATGGTCATCGCCCCCGCCAGGGCTGGCATGCCACGGACTTTGCTCTTGAGTTGATCGCTGAGGGGGCTGCTCGATCCCGCCAGTTCCTCCGCTCGTTCGGTCGCCTTGATCTGTTCCCAGCTGGCTTTCACAGCAGCGCTGTCCTCGGCGATGGCATCCCCGAACACATGGGGATGGCGTCGAATCAATTTCGCCGTGATGCTCTCGGCGATCTGTTCCAGGTCAAAGCGGTTGTGTTCACGAGCGATCTGCGCGTGCAGCACCACCTGGAGCAGCAGGTCGCCCAGTTCATCGCGGAGGTCGTCATCATCGCCGTGGCGGATGGCATCGGCCACCTCATGGGCTTCCTCCAACACGTAGGACACCAGGGAGGCGTGGGTCTGCTCGAGATCCCATGGGCAGCCACTCTCGGGGTCGCGCAGACGGGCGACGACCTCGATCAGCTGCTGCACGGCCCCGGGGTGTGGCGCAGTCATCCTGGCGATCAAAACCGCGCCCACCCTCTCACTGTCCAGCTCTGATCAGCCGCAGCCGCAGCTCAACGCTGCCGTTGTCGGCGACGGCGCCAGCGGTGCCATTCCGCCGGTAGCGGATCACCGTCCAGAATCAGATGCAGCCAACAACTGGCATCCAGGCCCAGCAGGACAGCCAGCACGAGCGATGGGTGCCGTTGCCACCAGGTCTCAAGGGCCTGGTTGACCTCCGTGAGCGTGATTCCCGGGATGAGGCTGACCGCGAGAGCGGCCCAGAGCCCGAGCCACAGCAGCCGGCTGAGCGTGCCCAACACCGGCCCGTGGGACCAGAGCGAGCGATGGGGGATGAGGCGCCGATAGGGCCACCAGATCCAACGCAGGGGTCCCCAGCGCCTCAGTGCTCGGCAGTGGGTGTCGAGGTCGGGTGACAGCCAGAGCCCGCCGACAAGAAAGGCCAGGACGGCGCTCAATCCGTGCTTTGGGCCGACGCTCACACTGAGTACCAGCGCCAGTGGCAAGGCCGCCATCACAGTGGCGCGGTCGTGGTCCCTGCCGGCGGCCATGGGTCAATGCACGGGCGGTGACGGTTGAAGCTCGTCGATCCCGTTGTCAGGCACAATGGCCGCGTCGGGCGATTAGCTCAGCGGTAGAGCACCTCCCTTACAAGGAGATTGTCACTGGTTCGATCCCAGTATCGCCCATATTGAACCCCTGAAAAAAGAGTTCTGGGTCAGCTTGATTGATCTTTTTTCGCACACTCATTGAGCTCCCGCTTGGTTCTCATGGGCTGTTCAGACTGGCGTAACCAGGCTGCTTGAGGTTGTGTTGATGCCTCGATAACGCTATGCCTGCTTCACAACGTCGCCATCGCCAGTGCTGGTCTTGCTTGAAGTGGGATGCCAACGGTGAGCTCTCGGCTCTGGACCATGCCCGTTTGATTGATGTGTTGCGCGCCGTGGACCGAGAGCTCCATGCCGACCATCACTGTGATCTGGCTGAAGGCCCGGGAGCGGCTGGTTGACAACAAAAGAGCCGACGTTGCATTGGCAACGTCGGCTCTTGAGGCGATCAGTCTGTGATGCCCGTTGGACTCAGCGGCGGGGCTCAGCCTTGCGCACAGTGATGTTGCGTCCCATCCACTCCACATCCTGGAGGTCATTGATGGCTGATGTTTCGTCAGCCTCGTTGACAAGGTCAACGAAACCGAAGCCGCGCTTGCGGCCGGTGTCCCGATCGAGGGGAAGGGAGCACTTGCTCACTTCGCCGTACTGACCGAAGAGGTGAATCAGATCCTCCCGCTCCGCGTCCCAGGACAAATTGCCGATGAAAATGGTCAAAAAACTAATGCTTTGTGGTGGATTCTGGCACGCAGACCATCAGCGCCATGGGACGCCCGTCCGCACCGGCTTCGATCAGAAGCAGAAGGGGAGGAATTTCGTTTGGCAGGCCGCATAGCCGTCGACCAGAGCGCCGAGGCCGATTTGATGGACGATGCCTGCACCGGTGAGTCCTTCGGTGATCACACCAATCACCAGCCCGAGCATGGCGGCCCTGCCGTTGAACAGTTCGACCCGCTTGAGCTGATCGAGGTGAATCTCGCGGGCAGCGGCGTTTTGGAACCAGGAATCGTTGGCTTGAGGGGACTCCATCGCAATCAAAAACTCTTGTTACAAACCTTAACAGGTTTTTGATGGGGTGTTTCAGGTGCTTGTGGTCAGCACATGGCGCACGCCTGGCGTTGGGTCCAGCCACTGGGTCTGGTCGCCAAGGCGGGCTCCGGTGTCGGCCACGCTGCCCTCCTGTCGCAGCAGTCCACTCAGAGCGCCCCCGAAGCGGATGTCCCCGCCCGAGGTGCTGGCCAGGACGGTTTTTGGTTGGAAGCGTGTCATCAGCTCCGGCACGACTTGCTGGCCTTTCACGAAAGCGCCAAGCCCCGGCAATCCCAGATCCACCATCGGTGTGATCACGGCATCGAGCGGTTCCGCCGTCAGGTTCGGGTCGAGAAACCCGTGGGGTTCGAGGTACAGCCGTCCGGCTGGATGCCGGAGCACGTAGCCGTTCTCCACCATGGGCACCGGTGCACCGGCGCTGGCCTGGATGTTGAGGTCGCCCAGCTCGTACTGCTGTCCAGGGGTCAGGCTGGTGATGGTCTGGAAACCGAGGCGCTTCACGACGGCCGCGGCAGCCGCTGAGCCGACGATCGGTAGATCACGGGGCAGCAGCTCAAGGGTGGCGGGGTGGGCATGGTCGGCCAGTCCCTGGGTGAGCAGCAGCAGATCCAGTTGCTCGGGAATCGCCTGCTGCTTGGGGAGTTCTCCGTGCAGGAACCAGCGGCCGGGCGGGAAGCTCAGGCTGCCCCGCAGCCAGGGATCGACCAGCACCCGCAGCTGGTCGAACTCCAGCAACCAGCCATTGGCTCCGTAGTACGTCGCGGCCAGGGTCATGGGGAAGTCTGCCGCTGACGGCAGGCGCTGCACAGTCCGAAGAATTCAAGCGTGTGAAACAGCAGATCGAAGTCCTGACGAGCATCCCTCGGCACATCCAGCCCATGAATCGGGCAGTGATCCAGGGCCTTGGTCTGGCCGCAGTCCACGCAGGTCAGGTGGTGACGATCCCGCTCGACCGGGGCATACATCGCTTCGCCGGTGGGGAGGTGACGACAGCGGATCAAGCCCCTCTGCTGCAGCTGGCGCAGGTTGCGATACACCGTGGCCAGGCCCATGCCGGACGGGCCGGATGCCAGTGCGCGATGCAGCTGCTGACCGGTCATCTCGTCGCCACAGTCGGCCAGGGCGGTGAGCAGCGCCCGTTGACGGGTGTTGAGGTCGTGGTGGCGATCGGAGCGGGTCTTGGTCATCAGCTCAGATGTGCACGAGCCACCGACCCCCTAGGCCCAGCAGCAACAAAGCCATGCTGCCAACCAGCCAGGAGCGTCGGTTCTGATCGAGCAACCGTCGCAGCATGACCAAGGCCGTCCCCAGGCCAATGGTGATGGCCACGGTCTGGCAGAAGCCGATCACATGGGGATCCGCGTGCCATCGCGGCCAACCGGTCGGCAGAACTGTGCCGGCTTCCGCCATGCCGATGGGGAGATGCCGGGCAAGAAGCAGCGCCCAGAGCAGCGGCAGGGCCGCATACAACCAGCGGCGTTCCATCCACAGGCCGACCATCGCTGGCAGAGCCAGGGCCAGGGCCGCGATGCTGAGGCGTGGCAGCAAGGGACCCTCATGGAGGGAGAGCGGCGCCCAGGGCAGCCAGCCCAGCAATCGCTCCCAGTGGTGCAGGCAGATGCCGCCTGCCAGCACAAGGATCAAGCCGCGTTCGCCGTCAGGGGGATGCATCTCCCGTTGCAGATCGGCTGCCGGTGGACGCAATCGCAGTTGCACGGACCGGTTGGGGCACGCTTGGGCGCAACTCATGCACAGCACGCAGTTGCGGTTGTCGGTGAGATGCGCGGGGTGGGTGCCCAGCGGACAGCCGTCGGTTTCGAGTCCTTCGCCCTCGGCCGGTCCGCCCTTGAAGCACGCATAGCTGCTGCAGCTTCCGCTGCAGGTGCCCGACTCGGCTCGCAGTTCGAGGATGGAGAGCTTGGCGAACAGGCCGTTCATGCCCCCCACGGGGCAGAGATACCGACACCAAAAGCGCTTTTCAAACAGCGTGGACCCCAGCACCGCCCCCGCTGTGATCAACAGCAGCAGGCAGCTGCTCAACCAGGCGGTGTTCTCCAGGTTCCACACCTCTTCCCAGAGCAGGATCAGCCCGAAGCCGCCGGCCAGGGCCGGTGAGGCCCAGCGGTCGAGGTCACCGTGCGGCCAGACCCGCTTGCGCCACGGCGTCAGTGCTTGAGCGATGGAGCCCCAGACCATGAAGGGACAGATTGCGCACCAGAGGCGCCCCACCAGCGGATAGGTGAGCAGGATCAGTGGCCACCACCAGGCCCAGAACAGAATCAACACCGGATTCTCCGCGCGCGTCTGTGGACCCAGCCAGAGCGTCAGGTTGACCGCGACGAACAGCCAGCTCACCAGGCCGTAGAGCAGGCCGTTCCAAAGCGTGCGCGACCGCATTAGCTGGCGCAGCCGGGGCTTCCAGCGCCAGAGGTCAAAGCGTGGCAGCCGGTCATCCCGCTCCAGCCAGAAGGCCGCCTCCGGCAGGATTGGTGGATGTCCGTGGGGTGGCTGCAGACGCACCTGCCGCAGGGCGCGTTGCACCAGCGTGTCGAGTTCGTCGAGGTTGTTGGCGAAGGCATGGTTCTGCAGCCGTCGCACCACGGCATCGGGCAGTTGCGGCGCCCGCGGCCAGCCCAGACCAGGGGCGTGCTGACGGATCAGGTACCGCATCCAGTCGCCGAGGTCCGAACGTCGCACCCTCAGCGGGGGCACGCGCACCTGCACGGTGACGCCCTCGAACCGTTGCAGAGAGCTCTCCGCTGTGAACAGCACCCGACCGTGAAAGGTCTCGCAGGCGCCCCGTGCCATCGCCAGGAGCTGGTCATGCAGCTCGGTGTTGAGCTGATCCACGCCGCTGATCAGCAGGCTGTGCTCGCCGAGATCGTCGAGCAGTCGCCGACCCTGACCCTGCAGGTCTTCGGCGTCGAAACGCAGCAGGAAGCGTCGCCGATTCGGCGAGCCGAAATGAATCAACGCGGCCAGGTTGTCCTTGTCCAGGCCCGGCTCGCCACTGATCAGGATGGGCCGCTGTGCGGGATCCTGAGCCGCCTCCACCAGCTCACTGCGCAGGCGTTTGGCATAGCGGCTGTTTCCAACGACCCCGCGACGGGCCCGGCCCAGGACGTAGGGAGCCAGACGCTCCAGCCGTTGGAGTTCATCGGGCATCGTCGATCAAGTCCTGGCTGAGGGACCAGAGCCTGTCCCGCTGGGCCGGATCAAGAGCAGCCGGAGCGATTCGGCACTGGCAGGGCGACCCCCGCAACCCACCGAATCCACCGGGTCCGTAGTGCTCACCGCCGCGGGCGGAGGGAGCGGTTGCCGCGTGGAGTTGTGGCAACGCGCCCATGGCCGCACTTTGAAACAGGGGCCCCATCAGCTGGTAGCTCAGTGCTTCCAGGGGCTGTCCTGCACTGGCCAAGGCCGTTGGTTGCAGATTGGTTCTGGCCAGGCCGGGATGAGCGGCAAGGGATTGCACTGGGCTGTTGCGTTGGCGCAGACGGCTGTCGAGTTCCAACGCGAACATCACATTGGCCAGCTTGCTCTGGGCATAGGCGCCGTAGCGCTCGTAGCGCTGGGACCCGTTCAGATCGTCCCAGCGGATCTGGCCGAAATACTGGGCGCCGGAGGTCACCGTGACCACCCGCGGAGCCGTCGCCGCCGCCATCATCGGCAGCACCTCCAGGGTCAGGGCCATGTGACCGAGATGGTTGACCGCAAATTGCCACTCATGACCCTGGGCACTGGTGCGCCGGGGGGGTGCCATGACGCCGGCGTTGTTGATCAGCAGGTCGACGCGGCTGTGGCGTTGCTGCAGCTGCTGAACAGCGTTGTGCACGGAGCGCAGATCCCCGAGGTCGAGGGCCAAGAGCTCGAGGTTGGCGCACCCCTCCCGCTGCAATTGATCACGGGCCGCTGCAGCCTTGGTCTGGTCCCGGCAGGCCATCACCACGGATGCGCCCTTACGGGCGAGTTGGCGCGTTGTTTCCAGTCCGAGACCGATGTTGGCCCCGGTGACCAGGGCCCTACGTCCTTCCAGGGACGGGATGTTGTCGGCTGACCATCCCATCCGATGCCTCACTCTTCAGGGAACAGCAGTTCTGCCAATTCGTCCGGATCGACGTCGTAGACGCGGGCGAGACTGGTTTCGATGGCGCTGGTCACTTCACCGGGCAGAAAGCGCATCGAATTGAGTGCGTCCTCGGCGATGTCGTCGGTGAGCAGCTTGTCCTCACTGTCGAGTTTCTCGTCGTTGATCACGGCCATCACCCAGCTTTGGTAGGCGTAAACCAGATCGGAAAACTCCAGCTCGGGATCGTTCAGGTCCAGGGCCATGGTGAAAACAACCGGTCGCCACAGTCTGACCTCTTGCAGGAGAGGATGACGGGTATGGACACCGCTGAAGCCACTGGCCTGCAGGCCACCTTGTTCGATTTCGCGATCGCCGAGCTTGTGCGTCAGCACCGTGAGAGCTTTCAGCCGCTCTGGTCGGTGGAGAGCTGGGTCAAGCTGCTGATCTGGCTCTCACTCAACTGCGGAGCGTCGGGGGATGAGCCCGGGATGCGTCGTTTCGTCGACGCGTTGGGGCCGCATCAGACCGGTCGCATGCGCCGCACGTTTTTTGAGCGCGAGCTGGAGGACCTCGATCTCCAAGTGATGGCTGACCCTGCCGAGCAGCAGGTCTTGGTGCTGCCACTGGGCCCTGGTGCCCCCTTGGATCTGGAGCGGGCGGCGAGGGCGATGGATCGTGTGCAGCTGCTTGAGCGGGTGGCCAGCGACCGTACGCGCTGGCAGCTGCTCGATGCCGTGGTCGTGATTCCCTGGGCAACGGAGGCCACAGCATGAATTTGATCGGGCGCTATCGCAACAGCGGCTTCGACGCCGTCGCCGATGCGGTGAGCGAGTTTTACGGCCGGCGTTCCGATCTGCGACGGCCTGGGGTGGCGTTCGGGCCGGAGGGGGAGGCGGCTCCCGCGAAGGTGAGCACGGATATCAGTCTGGTGGCCATCGATCGCTCCGAGCCTGAGGCTTTTGCTCTGTCGCAGTTGATCCTTCGCGGCGTCAATGCCGGCCTGGAGCGCTACCTGCAGGAGCGCCCCCTGTTCCGGGAGTGTTGTCCCGATCAGGCTTTGTTTGTCAATCCGATCTTCAACATCCAGCACTACGGGCCAGGGGAGGGCTTCAAGCGTTGGCACTGCGATTGGACGATCAGCGATGAAGCCACGGAACCCGTGCATCGCGTGCTCGCCTGGATTCTCTATTGCAACAGCGTGGAAGAGGCCGGCACGGAGTTCCACTGGCAGGAGCACCATGAGCCGGCCGAACGGGGCAAGTTGGTGATCTTTCCGGCGGGCCCCTCACACATCCATCGCGGTCGAGTCACCGCTGTCGACAGCAAGTTGATCGCCACCGGTTGGATCAATGCCGGTCTTCAGGAGGCCTACTTGCAGCGCTTGGCGCGCTGACGGGATTCAGCTTTGTTCGTCGGGTTGCAGGCCTTGCGGATGAAGCGACTTGGCGTTGGACGGTGGCCATTCCATCGGATACACCTGGCGCTGGGGGAAGGGTATGCCGATGCCGTTGGCGTCGAAGGCCGTCCAGATCTGTTGGCGCAGGTCGCTCCCCACCGCGAAGGCGTCCAGGGGATTGCGCACCCAGAAGAGCACCTTGTAGTTGATGGAGGAGTCGGCAAAATCGATCGTGAAGGCTTGCGGCGGCGGATAGCTGAGCACCTTTTCGTGCTGTCGGGCCACGTCCTCAAGCACAGCAATCACCTGCGCTGGATTGTGGTGGTAAGCGGCACCGACCATGACGGCATCGCGCCGGGAGGTTTCCTCAGCGGTGTAGGACTCGGCCTCCTGGGTGAAGAAGTTCTGGTTGGGGATGAGCAGTTCGGCGCCGTCCCGACCACGGCGGAGCTGGGTGGCCCTGAGCCCGAGTTTGCGCACCGTGCAGGGGTCTCCATTGATCATCAGGATTTCCCCGGGCCGAACGGAGCCTTCGAACAGCAGCCAGATGCTGCTGATGAAGTTGGAGATGATTTCCTTGATCCCGAAGCCGATGCCCACCGAGAGGCCTCCGGCCACGGCCAGCAGTGCAGTGCCGTTGATGCCGATGTAGTACGCCACGCTCACGGCGCCGAAACCGATCAGCGAATAACGCACGATCACTTCCAGAGCACGGCGTCCCTGGGGTTGGATGCCGAAGAACACGCCTGCGAACCAGGCGGCCAGGCCGGCGGGCCGGCTGGCCAGGCCGACGATGAAATAGCTGGCCACAACTGCGCTGAACAGCTTGCCGACCGTGAGCGTCACCCCGAACACATCCCCCAGGGAAATCAGCGACAAGGAGTCCCGGCTGCCCAGCATCTGAAAGAAGGTGAGCACACTCACGACCAACAGAACGGGGCGGAAAATGGTCTTGTCGATGTCGTCCAGCGGTGCCTTGGGAAGCCGTTTTTTAAGCAGGAGTTTGCAGGGCTCAACAGCCCGCCAGATCAACCACAGAAGGGCGAAGTAGCGCAGGATCCCGGCTGGGATGTCGAGGGTGAGCAACACCATGCTCACGATCAACAGAAGCGCTGGGATGACCAGGTGTGAAGCACTGGACAGGAGAGGCGTCCGCAACCGCGTTGTCAGCCTGGATTCCGCAGTCAGCGCGATCACAAAGATGGCTAGCTGGATCAGCACGGACCCGCGTTGGAGGTAGCCCAACCAGGTGGTGGTTTCGTTGGTGAACGCGGTGAGCATCAGAGGCTGTCTTTCAGGTTTTGGAGGATCTCCTGGGTGGCTTCTTCAGGGCTGTGGATGTCGTAGATGGTGTCCAACAGGGCTGTGGAGATGGCGTCGTAACGGCTGGGATCCCGGAACACGCGGGCTTTCGCCTGAACCCGGTTGCGTTGGGCCATGCTGCTGTTCTGCAGATAGAGCTGGAGTGTGTTGAGGCCGCCCGGGATTTTCGAGGCCACGATCGGCGCTGCCTTTTGGTTGACCGGCATCGCTGTGCGGGTCTGCAGGGCGAAGGTTTTCTGAGCCCACGGTTTGCCGATGAAATCGAGCATCGCCAGAGCCTTACGGCGTTGGGCGGCGCTGGAGTTCCGCCCCAGTGCCCACACCTGCAGGCGCGTTGTGGGCATGGCTTTCCCCGAGGGGCCGAGCGGTAACCCTGCAATGCCCAGGTTGTTGTTGAGTTGCTCGCGCAACTCGGGAAGACTGCTGCTCCAGCAGGTGATCCAGTCGAGCTCGCCTGAGATCAGTGCCTTTCGGAGGCTGCGCTGGTCATTCAAAAAGCGGATGTTCTGCTGGTAGCTCGCTGATTTCAGCCATTGCAGCCAGCGCGTCATCTGCTGATGTTCCTTTGCTGTCGGCGTCCGGTTGTCCAATACGGCTTCCATGGCGCGTGAGGCGCCAAAGGCTTCGGCACTCCAGAACAGATCCTTCAGTTGCAAGGCAAAGCCGTAGTTGGCGTTGTCACTGGAGGCCTCTAAGGCCTCCAGCGTTGGTGGGGATTGGCGGATCCGCGTTTTGTTGAAGCAGGCCAGTTGCATGAATTGGTTCACCGGTCGACCGACCAGCTGCCCGTCTTTCGCGGTCGCCAGATTCAGCAGGGCCTGGGGGATGTCTTGCTTGTCCTCGGTCTTGAGGGTGATCGGATCGAGCAGCTTGCGTTGGTAGAGGCCAAGGGCCGTTTCGCTGTCGGTGATCACCAGATCCGGACCGAAGCCGCTTGCGGTTTGCCTGGCGACCTCGTCGATGAAATGTTTGCGGGACGAGAGCGTCAGCTGCGGTCGCGTGGATGGATCCATGCTTTTGAGCTGTCCAAGGATCGACTCGTTGACCCGTTGCTGCCGTTGGTAGTCCTCTGTGGTGACCGAGTCGGTGTTGTCGATCGTGCGCAGGATCTTGACAACCACGGGGAGGTGGCCCGTATCCGGAACGAGGCTGCAGCCGCTGAGCACCAGGCTCACACCACAGCAGCCAGCGCGGACCCACCAGGCTCGGAGCATCGTTCTGATCGGATCGTCAAACCTTAGGGCTGGTTTTCGGTCCTGGTCCATGGCTTTGCGACCATGGCCAACGCATTGCAGCCCCTCCGTGCCCGAACTGGCCAAGACCTATGACCCGGTTGGTACGGAGGCCCGCTGGCAGCAGGCGTGGGACGAGCAGGGGGCGTTTCATCCCGATCCGGCGGCTCCCGGTGATCCGTTTTCGGTGGTGATCCCGCCGCCGAACGTGACCGGCAGCCTGCACATGGGCCATGCCTTCAACACGGCCCTGATCGACACGATCGTGCGCTACCAGCGCCTGGCTGGGAAAAACGTGCTCTGCCTGCCGGGCACCGATCACGCCTCGATCGCGGTGCAGACGATTCTTGAGAAACAGCTCAAGGAGGAGGGCAAGACCCGCCACGACCTCGGCCGTGATGCCTTCCTGGAGCGGGCCTGGGACTGGAAGGCCGAAAGCGGTGGCCGCATCGTGGGCCAGCTGCGGAGGCTGGGTTACTCGGTGGATTGGAAGCGCCAGCGCTTCACCCTCGATGAAGGTCTGAGTGAGGCGGTGAAGGAGGCCTTCGTGCGACTGCACGAGCAGGGGCTGATCTACCGCGGTGAGTACCTGGTGAACTGGTGCCCCGCTTCCGGTTCGGCGGTGAGCGATCTGGAGGTGGAGATGAAGGAGGTGGATG
>JBMZMY010000037.1:0-16966 GCA_049619435.1 Synechococcus sp. | reverse complement strand
CCGGAACTGAAGAAGAGTGGCAGCCGTTTACTGCCGGCAGACTCCGAACATTCCGCGATTTTCCAGTGTCTGCAGGGCACGCCGTGGGCCGATACCGCACGGTTGTCCACCGGTGTACCCACGCCAGGACTGCGCCGAATTCAGCTCACGGCCTCCGGTGGCGCCTTCCGCGATTGGAACGCGGCCGATCTTGAGAAAGCCACGGTGGCCGATGCCACAAGCCACCCCAACTGGAGCATGGGTCGCAAGATCACTGTGGACTCCGCCTCGCTGATGAATAAAGGGCTGGAGGTGATTGAGGCCCATTACCTGTTCGGGCTGGATTACGACCACATCGAGATCGTCATCCACCCGCAAAGCATCATCCACTCGATGATCGAACTGGCCGATTCCTCTGTGCTGGCCCAGCTGGGTTGGCCGGACATGAAGCTGCCCATTCTCTATTGCATGAGCTGGCCATCACGGCTGGAGACGCCATGGCGTCGTCTCAACCTCACCGAGGTCGGTCAGCTCACCTTCCGGGCCCCCGATCCAGCCAAATATCCCTGCATGGAACTGGCCTACGCCGCTGGACGCGCCGGTGGCACGATGCCGGCCGTGATGAATGCGGCCAACGAAGAGGCCGTGGCGCAGTTCCTCGAAGAACGCATCCATTTCCTCGACATCCCCGCGGTCATTGAAGCCGCTTGTGAACGCCACAAACAGAACCTGATCGCCCATCCGCAACTGGAGGATGTCCTGGCAGTGGACCAGTGGGCCCGCAATGCGGTCCGAGAGCACGTGAGCCGTGGCACCCGCCGCGTTCCCCTCACCGCAATGGCGGCATGAAGGCGCTCCGCGTCAGTCATCACCTGCTGCTCTGCGCCACACCAACCAAGGCCAAATGCTGCGATCCCACCATCGGCGCCGCCAGCTGGACTGCCCTGAAACAGGGTGTTAACGCCCTGGGGCTGGAGTCAGCTCAACGTGACGCTGGAATCGTTCTGCGCACCAAAGCAGATTGCCTGCGAATCTGCGAGCAAGGCCCCATCCTGCTGATCTGGCCCGATGGCTGCTGGTACGGCGGAGTAACACCGGAACGAATTGATCGAATCCTTCGGGAGCATGTGATCGGAGGCCAACCGATCGAGGAGTGGCTGATTCAATGCTCCGCGATGGACTGCAGCCAACGCACGGCCAGCTGATCGCCCCAACAGCCGCCGCGGCCGTGGAAACCGTTGTGCCCACCCCGCGGCGTAAAGGTCTGGCGGATGGGGCTGCCCTCGGGCAGGGCAGCTTGAAGCGCCTGCGCCGAAGCAGCAGGCACCCAGGGGTCATCGAATGCCTGAAGCAACAGCGTCGGCGGTAGACGATCTGGAGTCGCGATCAGATGCTGGAGCGGTGACGCCTCGCGGTAATAGGCCTCCACATCATTGAATCCCCAGCGTGGTGCCGTCACCGTGCTGTCAAAGGCACGAATCGTGCGAGGGGCCTCAGCTCCACTGAGCTGCTGCTGCTCCAAGTCACTAACCCCGAAGGGATCGGCGAGGGTCTGACGCACCAGGCGTTGCAGCAACCACCGTTGATACACGCGGTTGCGCGGCCGCTCGATCGACGCACTGCAGGCCGCCAGATCGAGGGGACTGCTGGCACAGAACAAGCCATCCAGCACCCCAGGTTCAGCCAAGCAGGCATTCAGCAGCATCGTGCCGCCAAGGGAAATGCCCGCACCAAACAGGGGTCCACCGGCTGCCAAGGAACGGGCCCGACGAATCACTGGCAACAAATCACTGTTGCAACGGGCGGCATAGGTCCCACCGGCCAGATGCCGGCCTGGGTCGGCCCCGCGCAGATTGAGCCGCAACACGGCGAATCCACCCGCCTGAAGGGCCAGTCCCATGCGGCGCAGTCCCTCGCGAGAACTGGAGCCGCCGAGTCCATGAAGCAGCAGCACCAGCCCTTTGGCGTCGCCCTTGGGCTGATCGAGCAACGCCAACAACTGACCAGCGTCAGCGGCGCCACTGGCCAGGGCTGGAACATCCACCAAAACCTGTTCGCCGGTCTCCAGCGGCAAACGAACGGGTCGCAGGGTGTCCCTCAGGGTCTGGAGATCGCCGCCGATCCAAGGCCAACGCTGTTGAAACGCCACAACCCCCAGCTGCTGCTGCAGCCAGGGGTCGTGCGTGCCAGCGCCGATCACTTCTTGCCGAGACCCAGATCCTTGAGTTCGACCAGAAGATCACCCAGCACCTTCTTGGCATCACCAAACACCATCGAGGTGTTGGCCAACTCAAACAGATCGTTCTTGATGCCGGAATAACCAGCACTCATGCCGCGTTTGACCACGAACACCGTGCGGGCCTCCTGCACATCCAGCACAGGCATTCCGTACAACGGCGATTGCGGGTCGTTCTTGGCCTGGGGATTGACCACATCATTCGCACCGAGCACCAACACCACATCAGCGGCAGGGAATTCGGGATTGATCTGATCCATCTCCTTGAGCTGCTCGTAGGGCACATCGGCCTCGGCCAGCAGCACATTCATGTGACCAGGCATCCGACCAGCCACCGGATGGATGGCATAGGCCACATCGATGCCGGCACTCTCCAGGACCCGGGTGACCTCGCGCAGGGTGTGTTGCGCCTGGGCCACGGCGAGGCCATAGCCGGGAACGATCACCACACGCTCCGCCGCTTCCATGGTCAGGGCGCACTCTTCAACGCTGCAGCTGGTGATGTTGGTGTATTCGCCACCGCCGCCACCCGAGGTGACACTGGCGCCCAGGGCTCCACCAAAGAGCACCGACACCAGGGAGCGGTTCATGCCGTTGCACATCACCTGAGTAAGGATCAGGCCCGCAGCACCGACCATGGCACCAGCCACAATCAGCAGCTGGCTGCCCACCACAAAACCGGCCGCTGCAGCGGCAACACCGGAGTAGCTGTTCAGCAGCGAAATCACCACCGGCATGTCGGCACCGCCGATCGGCAGGGTGACGCCCACACCGAGCAGGCTGGAGGCCACCACCAGCAGCCAGAGGCCCGTGCCGGAGTCTGCGTTGCGCAGCATTTCCAGGGCACCGACCAAGGACGCCACCGCCAGGGCGATGTTCACCACGTGGCGGAGTTTGCTCTGCATCCACGCCGGGGTCGACAGCCACCCCTGGAGCTTGGCCATGGCCACGATGGACCCGGTGAAGGTGATCGCACCGACAAACACCGACACCACGATGGAGACCAGCGCCACAGGGCCGCTGGCCTCGAGGGCCGCCGGGTACAACGCCGCCGCAAGAGCCACCAACAGCGATGACATGCCACCGCAACCGTTGAACAGAGCAACGGTCTCTGGCATCGAGGTCATCGGCACCCGCTGGGCGGTGATGGCACCGAGGACACCGCCGACAGCGGTTCCAGCAATGATCCAGGTCCAGGCGGAAGCCGAGATGCCGGCCTCCATCCCGAGGTAATTCACCAGGAGACCCAGCACGGCCAGGCCCATGGCCACCGCCGCCAGCTGATTGGCACCCCGGGCAGAACGCACCTTGGAGAGACCCTTGATGCCAAGGGCCAGCAACAGGACGGCGACGAGGTCGATGGCGTATTTGAGGACGTCAGACATCAGCGGGTCTCCTTGCGAGCAGGCTTACGGCTGAACATGGCCAGCATTCGATCGGTCACCAGGAAGCCGCCGATCACGTTGAACAGAGCGAACCCGAGCGAAACCGACCCGAGGATCAGCAGAACAGGGTTATCGCCGGCTTTGATGATTGCGGTCAGGGCTGCCAGCACGGTGATTCCAGAGATGGCATTGGCACCGCTCATCAACGGTGTGTGCAGGGTGGGGGGAACCTTGCCGATCAGCTCGAGGCCTAGAAGGCTGCCGAGCAGCAGGACCCAAAGGAAATCAACAAACATCAGCTGGCTCCGGGGGTAAGAACGTCGCCGCGGCGGATGGTGCCGTCCTGGGCGATCAGACAGCCGGCCACCAGCTCATCCTCGGTGTCGAGGCTGAGGGTGCCGTCCTTGAGCGTGGGCTCCAGCAAGGCGACCAGATTGCGCGCATACAGCGCACTGGCGTGGTTCGGCACGCTGCAGGGAAGATCGTTGCCAGCGATCAGCTTGACGCCCTTGCGATCCACGGTCTGGCCTGGAACGGTGTCAGCACAGTTGCCACCCTGGGCAACCGCGAGGTCCACGACCACAGCACCGGGACGCATCCGATCGAGCATGTCTTCGCTGATCAGACGCGGAGCGCGACGGCCCGGCACCTGCGCGGTGCAGATCGCGACATCGGCTTCAGCGAGCTGATCGGACAGCTGCTGCCGTTGCGCGGCCAGGAAGGCATCGGAGGCTTGCTTGGCATAACCACCGGATTCCGATGGCTTGTCGTCCAATTCCGGCGGTTCGATGAAGCGAGCACCGAGAGACTCCACTTGCTCCTTCACCGCTGGGCGGATGTCGCTGACGTACACCACGGCACCAAGGCGACGGGCGGTGGCCACCGCCTGCAATCCGGCCACACCGGCACCGAGAATCACCACCTTGGCCGGCTGCACGGTGCCCGCCGCTGTCATCAGCATCGGGAAGTAGCGGTCCAGGGCAGCAGACGCCAGCAACACGGATTTATATCCGGCGATGTTGGCCTGGGAAGACAGGGCATCGGCCGACTGCGCCCGACTGATCCGCGGCAGCAGCTCCAGGGCCATCGCTGACAGCCCACCGCGTTGCAGAGCCTCGCTGAGATCCCCATTGGCGTAGGGCGCCAACAGACCCACAACTAGGGCACCCTGGCGCAGGCGGGCCAGGGCATCGGCCGCTGGGGTCTGCACGCAGAGCAGCACATCCGCCTGGCTCCAGGCGGAAGCATCGCCGGGTTGGACCAGATCGGCCCCCTGGGCGGCATAGGCATCATCGAGGTAACCGGACGCCGTTCCAGCACCACGCTCGACCGCAACGTTGCAGCCGAAGGACACGAATTTCTTGACCGTATCGGGCGTTGCCGCGACTCGGGTTTCCCCCGGCAGCGACTCCACCGGTATCAGAAGTCTGGGCAAGGCGAACACATCCACCGACCCAAGGGAGATTACGAGGTCGTCCGCTGGGATTTGGAGTTTTTCTGTAGAAGCCTCGGCTGCGGCTGCGATCTGGCTAATTGAGGAAAAGCTGATGCTGGTCCTGATGGGTCTGAGTGCAATCGAGTGTCCCGATGGCATCTGTCACAGCCACCACGGTGGACATTCCGTCGAGCGTCGAGCGATGGAAGACACCCTGCAAACCCACGGACGGGACTGGTGTGAGCGCCTAGCCGAGCGGATCTACGAAATCTCCGTGGACACGTTTTCCCAGAGCGTGATGCCCAGCCTCCATGCCGCTGGTTGGCAGCGACGGCATCTCGACTGGGAGTTCAAGCTCAATGAACGGGAATCGGAGCCGGATCGCACCTTGGTGGACGGCATCATCAATGCCACGGAAAGCTTCCTGCGCAGCAGTGAAGTGCACCGGCTGTTCATCCAGGAGCTGGTGCAGGGCACCTTCGCCGAAGCCACAGCCGATGACCTAAGGATTCAGGCCGTTCGCACCCTGGTTGAGAACGAGATCATCGCCATGCTCGATGAACGCCGTCAGGAGCTTCTGGATCGCTTGGCCCAGCAGCTGCTGACCGCAGCCAACGGTGACTTCCCAACGGCGCGGACCGCGGCGGAAGACGCCCTGGAAGAAGTGGAGCGCCTGGTGATCAACCACGCCGAAGCGCTTTGAAGCCGCAGCCGGACGGCCGAGGTGCCAAGACCCTCCAGCGTCGTTAAAAAGGCGCATCCCGATCCCCACACCATCACCGCTCCGTCGTTCGCTGTTGCTGGCTCTGAGGCCAGCAGCCCCGCCACTGAAATCAGACCCCGCCTCTGGCAGCAGCACTTGATCCAGCTGCTGCGACGCCGGATGGAGCCAATGGCCTCCGCCAATCGGGATGTTCTGGTCTTTGCGGGACCTGGCGCCGGCAAAACCCTGGGAGCGCTCCTGGCCTTTCGAGCCCTGCAGCGCGATGGTCAGCTGCAGCGTTTCCTGGTGTTCTGCCACCGAACCTCGATTCAGTCCCAATGGACCGCCGCCGCTGAACGGCTGGGCCTGCGCCTGGCGGCTTGGCCGCTTGAGGACGCTGCACCACCGGATGGGGACGGCCTGCTGTTGACCTACCAAGGGGCTGGCAGGCAACTCGAACGGCTTCGGGACGACCTAACTCTCTGGGCTGGGGATCGCTGCCTGGCGATTGCCGACGAAGCGCATCATCTGGGCGTCGATCCGGACGCACCCGACCAGGCCGCCTGGGGCGACACGTTTCTCGAGCTCACGCCTCATTGCCGATTGAGGATGGGGCTCACCGGCACCCCGTTTCGAGCGGACAACCTCGGCTTCTGTGCTGCCCGCCGCATCAAGGCCTTGCACGGGGATGTGGTGGTGGAGCAGATCAACCCCGACCTGGCCGTGGAGCCCAAAGAGCTGATCGCCAGCGGCGATGTCCGCCCGCTGGAGTTCCGCTTTCAGGATGGCTGGGTCGAACACAGCCGAGACGGTGAGCCCGACCGCGATGTCTCTCCGCTCTCGGCCGAACAACGGGAAAGCTGGCGGGCCCGCAACCTGCGTCGAGCAGTCAGCCTCCAGGACGAGAACAGCATCGGATGCCAAGTGCTTGAGCAAGCGCAGCTTGGGCTGGCCAAGATCCGCAGGAGCCATGCGAATGCAGCCGGGTTGGTGATCGCGCGGGACATTGACCACGCATCGGCCATTGCCCGACGACTCGAAGAGGAGGGCAACACCGTGGATCTCGTGCACTCCCAGAACCCCAGTGCGGCGCTCACCTTGCGCCAGTTCCAGGGGGGAGGTGCGGACTGGCTGGTCAGCATCGACATGTGCGCTGAGGGGTTTGATGCACCACGCCTGCGGGTGGTCGCTTACCTGACCACCGTGGTGACCCGGAGTCGGTTCCTGCAGGGCATCACCCGCGCGGTGCGAATGACACCCGACCTGGCGGAGCAAGAGGCCATTCCTCGAGCCGCCTCGCTGGTGTTTGCCCCGGCGGATCCGTTGCTGATGGAGTACGCACGAACCTGGTCGATGTCCGAGCCGTACATCCTCCGGGCCCGCGACGATGGGGACGAGGCCGAGCCGGCCCTGACCACAAGCTGGAGAGGCCCGTCACTGCCCATGGAGGCCGTCGAAGACGGGGCTGGCGCTGTGATCCGGATGAAAACGCCGCAGCTGCCAGCTTTTTTGCAGCAGAAGCAACATCTTTCCGCGTAGAAAAATGCGAACTTCTCCAAAGTGATGTCCCGTTTGGGGCATCTGACCGATCAACCTGATCACAGCAGAGGAGATCCCATGGACGCCGCAATGGAACGTCGGGTCATCGTTGCGACAAGCTGGGTTTCCACCCGGATTGCAGTGCTGGACAAGGAAGAGCGTTACGAAGACAGCTACGCCCTCAGCCAGGAATTTTGCGAGTGGATCACGTGCATTGGCGAAGATGACGCCATGCTCGAGACCAACGTGATGAGCGTTCCTCGTCAACCACGCAAACGCCATCGCATTGGTTGAGCAAAATCTAAAGCCTTCCTTAAGTTTTACCTAGAGTCGACGAGTCGGCTCTTTTTTTTGACCTGAACCCAAGGGCCAAGCCAAAGCCCTAGACTTAACTCATAGTCATTCCGCATAAGTCGATGACGATGGCCGGGCATGTTTCCGAGCAAATCGAAAACCTCGTCATTGTTGGCTCAGGACCAGCTGGTTACACAGCAGCGATCTACGCCGCTCGGGCCAATCTCAGCCCAGTCCTGATCACCGGATACGAGCGCGGCGGCATCCCAGGGGGTCAATTGATGACCACCACCCACGTTGAGAATTTCCCAGGTTTTCCAGACGGGGTGCTCGGCCCCGATCTGATGGATCTGATGAAGGCGCAAGCGAGCCGTTGGGGCACGCATTTGATCGAAGCGGATGCCGATGCCATCGACCTGAGCGAGCGCCCGTACCGGATCGAAACAGAGGGGCGCACCATTCGGACCCATGCCTTGATCATTGCCACAGGCGCCCGGGCCAATCGCCTCGGGCTGCCCTCCGAAGAGCGTTTCTGGAGCAATGGCATCAGTGCCTGCGCGATCTGTGATGGAGCCACACCCCAGTTCCGCAATGAAGAGCTGGCGGTGGTCGGCGGCGGGGATTCAGCCTGTGAAGAGGCTGTGTATCTGACCAAATACGGCAGCCATGTTCACCTTCTTGTGCGCTCCGATCGGCTGCGGGCCAGCGCTGCCATGGCCGATCGCGTGCTGGCCAACCCGATGATCACCGTCCACTGGAACAGCGAAATCATCGACGTCAACGGAGACAACTGGCTACAGAGCCTGAGCCTGCGCAACCGCAGCAGCGATGAGCGCACCGACTTACCGGTCCGCGGGCTGTTCTATGCCATCGGTCACACTCCGAATACTGATCTGATCCAAGGTCAGATCGAGCTCGACGCCAAGGGATACCTCTCCACCCCATCAGGTCGGCCTGAAACCTCCATAGATGGGGTGTTCGCCGCCGGTGACGTGGCGGATACCGAATGGCGCCAGGGCATTACTGCCGCGGGTAGCGGCTGCAAAGCCGCCTTAGCCGCCGAGCGCTGGCTCACCCACAACGACCTGGCCAAGCTGGTGCAACGCGACAGTGTGGAGCCGGCTAAAGCGGAACTCCCCACCAGCGTTGAAGTCACAACAGAGGAGACCTTCGATCCATCAGGCCTTTGGCAGAAAGGCAGTTTTGCGCTGCGCAAGCTGTATCACGACAGCCCGAAACCACTGCTGGTGATTTACACCTCACCGACCTGCGGTCCGTGCCATGTCTTGAAACCCCAGCTGCAACGGGTCATCAACGAACTTGATGGTGCCGCTCAGGCTGTGGTGATCGATATCGAAACCGATCAAGCGATCGCCGAACAGGCTGGAGTCAATGGCACACCCACAGTTCAGCTGTTCCATCAAAAAGCGATGGTTCAGCAGTGGAAAGGTGTCAAACAGCGCAGTGTCTTCAAGGCAGCGATTGAGGCGCTGCTGGTTCCAGCCTGAACCGAAGCGCTAATCAGCGGCGGCGCGGTCCACCTGGGCGGTTGCCGCCGGGACGTCCACCCGGTGCACCCGCGTTCCGTTCCCGGTAGGTGATCCGTCCGCGGGTGAGGTCATAGGGACTGATTTCCACCAGGACCTTGTCCCCTGCCAGCAATTTGATCCGGAATTTGGTCAGCTTTCCAGCGGCACGGCACAGGCACTGGTGGCCAGCCGGCTGCTCAAGAGTGACCAGATAGAACCCATTGCCCTGTTCCTTCTCAATCACACCCGAGGTTTCGATCATGCGCCGCTGAAGTCGTCCTGTCTTGCGCCACTTTAGGCGGGCAGGGACAGCACCCCGCTTTGCACGGGCAGCCTCTAGGCTCCGACGCTGTCGACCGCCCCGTGGATGATCTTGCCTCCATTGACCATGGACCTTGGCCTGCTGCTGATTTCCATCGGGGTTGTCAATCTGTGGAAAGCCCGCGAGAACGCCGGTTGACTTGACCACGCTGCTGCTGCACAAACCCTATGGGGTTTTGAGCCAGTTCACCCCGGAGCCCAACAGCCGCTGGGGGTCTCTGGCCGATCTTGTCGATGTCCCCGAGGTCTACGCCGCCGGACGTCTGGATGCTGATAGCGAAGGCCTGTTGCTCCTGACCAGCAACGGGCGTCTGCAGCAACGGCTGACCGATCCGCGCTTCGGGCACTGGCGCAGCTACTGGGCCCAGGTGGAAGGAATCCCCGAACCCACCCAGCTCGAACCGCTGCGGGAAGGGCTCATCATCCAGAAGCAGCGCACGCTCCCCGCCCAGGTGCAGTGGTTGCAAGGCAGTGATCAACCACAGCTCGCAGAGCGAACTCCGCCGATTCGCGTCCGCAGCAGCATTCCCACCAGTTGGTTGGAACTCTCCCTAACCGAAGGCCGCAATCGTCAGGTGAGGCGCATGACCGCTGCGGTCGGGCTACCGACCTTGCGCTTGGTGCGCTGCCGCATCGACCTGATGGATGGGAAGCCGCCCTTAAGCCTGGACGGCCTGGCTCCAGGGGAGTGGCGTGCGGTCACCGCTGAGGAGCAGGACCGCTTGACCAAGCTGCTCAACAGCAGGGCCGAACGGAGCCCGCGAGTTCGCCGACGAGGGTGACCGCGCGAAACTCGATTCCCTCCACAACCTTCCACGGTTCCGCACTGCGGTCGGCGTAAGCAACGCCCTCAAACCCGAGCGCACGGAATTGCTCCAGGAAATCCTGCTCTTGCCAGGCCCCACTGATGCAGCCACTCCACAGATCGGGATCCTGCTGTAAATGCAACGGCACGGGGCGATCACAGACGATGTCGCTAATGGCCACACGCCCACCCGGGACTAGAACCCGGCGGATGTTGGTCAACAATCGCTCCCGTGCCGAAGGATTCACCAGATTCAGCACGCAATTGCTGAGCACCACATCAAGGCTCGCATCATCAATCAGCGCTGCACCATCCGGCCCCGGAGCATCGAGAGCTTCGATGGCCCCTTCCACAAAACGCACGTTGCTGTAGCCAATGGCATCGGCCACAACTGGAATGGCTCCTCGGGACAGCGCCAGCATCTCTGCATTGCGATCCACACCCACAACGAAGCCCTCGGCACCGACGATCTGCGCGCAGATGAACGCATTCTTTCCACTGCCACTGCCCAGATCCAGCACCCGGTCGCCTGAACGGACCCAGCGCGTTGGATCTCCACAGCCGTAATCGCGTTCAATCACTGCCTCGGGCAGGACTTTGAGCAACGCAGGGTCAAATCCAACCGGTGTGCAGAGGCAGGCCTCCTGCTCCTGAGCCGCTGCCCCGTAGCGAGCATCGACGGCCTGGGTCTGATCCACTGGCGGCGTGGAACCACAACAGGAACTCATCGCGACGTCATCACTATGGGAACGTTATGCCGACCGCTCACCCAAGAGCATCCTGTAACTCACGCACCGTTTGCCACTGCCCGTAGTAGTAATTGGCCGAAGCACGCTTGTCGGCATCATCCAGGCCATCAAAGGCATCAAAGCCCAGGGATCGCCAGAGCTCGTGGCCACACACTCTGGTCAGCTCGGTTTCCGCTTCCCGATTGAGATGATCGAGCCGTCGCTGAAGGTTCTTGACTTGAGCAACGGACATCCGATGAGCACTGAATCTGACTCAATCTAGCAAGCGAGCAGTACGTTTGAACTGTTCAGTCCATCGGCTCCCCGTGGATGATCAGAACGGCAGTTTTTTCTTGGCGTCCTTGTCCAGGTCGGCTTCCATCTCGCGCAGACGCTTGAGGATCGTGTCGTAGTACTCGCGGATGTAACCCTCCATGTCCGTGGTGTCCGCTGGATCAAGGTCAAAAGCTGCGTAGCTCTGCTCCATCGGAGCATCAAGGGTCTGGCCACCACCGGTGACTTCGGCGAACGCCAATCGCTCAGCCACGTTCACGGCAGGCTCGAAGAACGAGGCCACCCCTTGCATCAAACGGATCAACACCGGCTGCACCCGGAACACCCGAGCGGATTTGCCGCTGCAGCGCTCACACAACTGCACCAATTGACCGGTGTTCCAGGCCTTCGGGCCAACAACAGGGAAGGTGCCTCGGATGGTTTCCGAACGCTCCAGGGCAGCCACCGCAAAACGCGCCATGTCCTGGGTGTTCATGTAGGCAATCGAGGTGGGACTGCCGCTGACCCACACCGTCTGACTTTCCAGCACAGGAATGGCGAACTGGCTGATCACGCCCTGCATGAAGGCGGCACCTTGCAGGATTGTGTAGTCGAAATCGGACCCTTCGAGCAGGTTCTCCGTGCAGGCTTTGATGTCCATCAGTGGGACGGACCGATGGCTGTGGGCCCCGAGCAGCGACATAAACACAAATCGCTTCACACCAGCCCGTTCACAGGCGTTCAGCAGATTGAGCTTGCCGTCCCAGTCGGTGACATAAACGCTCTGGGGATCCGTGGGGCGGCTGGTGGCGGCGTCGATGACCGCATCGACGCCATCCAAGGCGTAATCAAGGCTGTCGGGCTCGAGCAGGTCGCCACGGGTGAGTTCGCAACCCCACTCCTGCAGGAACGCTGCCTTGCGAGGAGAACGAACCATGCATCGGACCTGATGCCCGGCGTCGAGGGCCTTACGAGCAATTTGCCGACCGAGGGTGCCTGTGCCACCCACCACCAGAACCTGCATCGGATCTCGACAAGCAAGGCAGGAGCCTAAAGGCCTTCAGGCTCCGATGGGAAGGAGACGTCTCAGTCGCCTTGAAGCTTCAGCAGCAGAGCGCCGCCAGCGAGACCAACGGGGATCAAGACCCAAAAGATGGCAGCAGTACCGAAAATTTCCGAAGCCATAAGTCAGGGCAGTCCATTGACGTGGCCTATTTAAATCCTTCCTCGGCCAAGTCGCGGCAAACCTGTAACAGCTCTGGCATGGCCGCATCGGTTCTGACCTGACCGCTCATCACGCCGCTGGGGTCGGCGTGATGGCCACGGCGGCGCAACGCCTCCACCAAATCAAACAGCCCAGGCGGACCGGCCAGTCGCAGCCGTTGCGCCAATTCAGCGGTAGACCAGACCGTGGGCACAACGGCGACGTCCCGTTGCAGGCGTTGCAGCAACTGATGGGTTTCCCGTGCCAGTGCAACGGGCAGCGCTGAGAGGGCAGCAAGCAGCACCGGGTCCTGCAGGGGGCCAAGCCACAGCGGTCCATGGACAGCCCAGTGCCCCTGCCCCTGTGGACAGCAGCAGGCCGGCCAACCGCGCAATTTCAACAGCGTCTGATGCTGCTGCGCGCCACAGCCCTCGCATCGGGCCAGCAGCCCCAGTTGGGCTTCATCCGACCGGCCAGGCCGTTTTTGCAGACGAAGGGCGATCCGAAAGGTTCGCCCTTCGCTGAAGCTCAACAGCGGCTCCACACCAAAGCCGAGCATCCAGGCCTGACGCGCGATCAACCCCAGCTGTTGGCGCAAGGCCAATTCCCAGCTGGCGGGATGAACCCGCGCCGACGCTCCGAGATGCCGCACCGCACCTGGGCGGTCATGGCCGGTGGGTGAGCGGCCGTCGGTGCTGGCCAGAAACAGAATTCCACCGAAGGCGAGGGCCTTCAGCGCTGGCTGCAGCAATGCTCCCGGGCTGCCAAAAGCGTCGAGATCAATCAGATCAAACCTGCGCCCAGCCAGAAACGCTTCAGCCAGAAATGCTTCAGCGGAGCGCGCGCTGAGCTGCGGAGTCAGCCCCGCCGTCGACAGTGGCGCCAGGTTGGCCTCCAACCAGGGCAACCGTTGCGGATCGCCATCGTTGACCCAGAGCCGGGGAGCCACCGCAGCCATCACGGCAGCCTCCTGCCCCCAACGCAGCGCCCGAACACCGCAGCCGGCCATCAGATCCAGCCAGTCCAGGCGGCGTTGACTGCGCCTCGCCTGATCACAGGCCAGAAGCAGGGACAGATCTCTGGAGGGTCGCGACTCGGGCCGAAAAAACCCCGGTCCCGGGTCAAAGACCGCGTTGCCTTCGCGATAGTGACGATCCGAATCGGTCAGCGCCTTGTCCGCAACCTCCCACCAGCCTGCCGATCGGACCAGCAGTCATCGCACAGCTCTCGACTGGGGAGAACAACACTGGTGGATCTGGCATGGCTGTCGCATCCATTGGCGTTGCCTGGGGCCAGAGCAGGGCCAACCGGTGCTGGTGCTCCATGGGTTTGGAGCCAGCTGCGATCACTGGCGTCGTTGCGCTCCCGCGCTCGCTGAACTGGGTTACAGGGTGTATGGCCTGGACCTGATCGGGTTCGGCCGCTCCGATCAGCCTGGCCTAGGCCAGGAACGCCCCCTAGACAACCGACTCTGGGGCCGCCAGACGAGCGCCTTTATCGGTGCGGTCATCCAGCAGCCGACGATCTTGATCGGCAACTCACTGGGTGGGCTGGCTGCATTGACCGCTGCGGTGCTCACCCCGTCACAGGTTCAAGCCGTAGTGGCTGCTCCGTTGCCGGACCCCGCCCTGATCAAACCGGTCGCGGCACGACGCAAACCGCTGCGGCGGCGCTGGAACCGCCGCCTGATCCATGGACTGATGCGACTGCTGCCCCTGGAGTTATTGCTCCCTGTGATCACGCGCACGCCGCTGCTCAAGGCGGGGCTCCAAGCGGCCTACACCCGTTCGGTCGGCAACGACGACGCCCTGCTGCGCTCGATCCGACGGGCTGCCATGCGGCGCACGGCCGCACGCAGCCTGCGCTCGATGTGTGTGGGCATGGCGTTACGACCCCATGGCGCCACGGCACCGGCGTTGCTGCAACGCCTGAGCCAACCCATGCTGCTGATATGGGGGGCACAGGACCGGTTTGTGCCCTTCGCGCTGGGACAGCACATCCAACGCACCTGTCCAGACATTGCGCTGATCGCGATCGATCAATGCGGCCATTGCCCCCACGACGAATGCAGCGACGCCTTCATCGCGCAGCTGATCCCCTGGCTGGACCGTAACTTGGGAAGAAGACGACCAGTAGGGCCAGACCAGCGGAGATGAAACACACCCTTTCGGTCGTAGTGGAAGACGAGTCCGGAGCACTCAGCCGCATCGCCGGACTGTTCGCACGGCGGGGCTTCAACATCGACAGCCTGGCCGTGGGCCCAGCCGAGCAGAGCGGTCATTCCCGCCTGACCATGGTGGTCGAGGGGGATGATCAGACCCTCGAGCAGATGAGCAAGCAGCTCGACAAACTGGTCAATGTGCTTCAAGTGCTGGATCTGACCCAGCGTCCAGCGGTGGAACGTGAGCTGATGCTGCTCAAAGTGTCGGCGGCCGCAGAAAACCGCAGCGCCGTGTTCGACCTGGTGCAAGTGTTTAGGGCCAAGGTGGTGGATGTAGCCGACGAAGCCCTCACCCTCGAGGTGGTGGGCGACCCCGGCAAGCTGGTGGCCCTCGAGCGGCTGATGGCTCCCTTCGGCATCCTCGAGATCGCCAGAACCGGCAAGGTCGCCCTGGAACGCGCCTCGGGGGTGAACACCGAGCTGCTCAAGGTGTCACCCAGCGAAAGCCGCGTCCCCGCCTGAGCTCAGTTGCTCAGGCTCGCCTTGGTGATCCGGTCTCCCTGCTCGATGGCATCAACCACCTCAAGACCCTCCACCACCCGGCCGAAGACGGCATAACGGCCGTCAAGTTCGGGCAAGGGCCGTAAGGCGATATAGAACTGCGCGCTAGCGGAGTCCGGTGCCTGTGAGCGGGCCATGGCCACGGCTCCGCGCTCGTGGCGAAGCATCAGTCGATCCAGCTCTGCAGGACTGCTGGTGATCCGGCTGTAGCGGGGTGCGTCATCACCGGAAAAACGCAGCTCCAGGGGAATCATCCGCACCTGACCAGTCTGCGGATCGACAAAGTTGCCGGTTCCGAGTTGGTTCAAGGGTGTGGATCGGTCGCTGGACAGGGGATCGCCACCCTGCGCAACAAAGGGAACCGGCTCTCGAATCACGCGATGGAACATCGTGCCGTCGTAGGTGCCGCGGCGGACCAGATCGACGAAATTGCCAGCGGTCAGTGGGGCCGCATCGCCGTTGACCTCCACGGTGAAGTCCCCACGGCTGGTGCTGATCACCACCGAGGTTTTGCCTTGCAGGCATGCCGCCATCGCATCGGCACACCCCTGAGCGACAGCGGCCTTTGGCGTTGCGCTGCAACTCACCAGAACGGGAACGAGCAACAGCAGGGCAACACGCTGAAGCGAACGCATCAATGTGGAAGCGGTCATGCTCAAAGTCCCTCGAGGTTGACGCCCAGGAAGCGCGCCAATTCAGCGCCGTCCTGTTCCAGCTGAGCCAGGGGAAGCGGTTCACCCACGCGGGTGAGGGGCATATCGCGACGTCCCTGCACGCGCAGGGACACACGGCGACGGGCATTGAAGCCATCACGCACTTCCACCTTCACCGCCTTGACATCTTTCAAGGGGATTTCAACGCTCAAGGGCTGGCGGAAGCCGCGGCGCGTGATCGTGACCGTGCCAGCGCCCTTGTCGAAGCGATTGATTCCGGAGCCGACATCGACTGAAATCACGTACCAGAGATACGAAGCCAGCAGCGCAGCAGCAATGCTGTACAGCCCCATCACGAGACCCTGGGGCACAAAGATCAGGGCCGCCGGATGACCAAGGGGCAACAGATCCCGACCGAGGTAGCTGGACAGGGACGCCAGAAGAAAACCAACCCCGCCAACGCTGACGGCAGCGGCAACCAGAACATTGGAGAGACGCCGGGAACCAAGCACCGGCTGCTCGAGCACGTCAGCGGACATGGAGCGCAGAGAAGAAGCGCCATTGTGAACCGAAGCGAGGCGTGGCGGCGAAAGCCAAAGAAAAGGAGAAGAACAGAAGCGATACAAGCGATTTCAGCTCATGCAAATCGTCCCCGCGAAGCCCATTTCGATTGTTAAGGTCGCGTCGTATCCCACAGCCTGCGGGTTATCCGCACCGTTCACCCTCATGACGATCGCTGTAGGACGCGCGCCTCAGCGGGGATGGTTTGACGTCCTCGATGACTGGCTCAAGCGCGACCGCTTCGTTTTTGTCGGCTGGTCCGGCATCCTTCTTCTCCCAACGGCCTACCTGGCCATCGGTGGCTGGCTGACAGGCACCACCTTTGTCACCTCCTGGTACACCCACGGCATTGCCTCCTCGTACCTGGAAGGTTGCAACTTCCTGACCGCTGCTGTGTCCACCCCCGCTGATGCGATGGGTCACAGCCTCCTGCTGCTCTGGGGCCCTGAGGCCCAGGGTGACTTCGTCCGCTGGTGTCAGCTCGGCGGTCTCTGGGCTTTCGTGGCCCTGCACGGCGCCTTCGCTCTGATCGGCTTCATGCTGCGTCAGTTCGAAATTGCCCGTCTGGTCGGCATTCGTCCCTACAACGCCATCGCCTT
>JBMZMY010000036.1:0-17175 GCA_049619435.1 Synechococcus sp. | reverse complement strand
CGCAGCAGACCATCGAGGTCTGGCTGCAGCGGCTGGGCCTGGCCCACCTGCTGGAACGGCCCGATGGGCTGGATGCAGCGCTGGCCCTGGCGCAGGATCCGTTCTCAGGCGGCGAGATTCACCGGCTCGGTCTGCTGCGCGCCTGGCTGCGCGACAAGCCGATGGAGGTGCTCGATGAGCCCACCGCTTTCCTCGATGCCACCGCCGCCGCACAGGTCCGCGCCGTGATTCAGGAGCGAGCGCAGCAACGGCTGATGTTGATCAGCAGTCACGACCCGGAGCTGCTGGCTCTGGCCGATCAGGTGATCGTGGTGGAGCCGACCCCTGCATCGCCTCCAGCAGAGGTTCCAGCACAAACGTCCTGAGGTGCAGCCGGGGGTGGGGCAGCACCAACCGCGGGTGGTCCAGCCGCAGCTCACCCCAGAACAGCAGATCCAGATCGAGGGAGCGTGGCCCCCAACGCTTTTCACGGGATCGATCGCGGCCGAAAGCCTGTTCCAGCTCTTGCAGCGCAGTCAACAGCGTCAAGGCCGGGCCTTCCATCGGTGATTCATGGAGACCCTCCACCAGCACCACCGCATTGCAGTAGCGGGGCTGATCGGGAGGGCCACCCACGGGCGTGGTGTCGTGCAGATCCGACCAGCGAAAACAGAGCTGCTGATCCGCCCATGCCAGCAGCTGCTCCTCCAACAGCGGCCGCACCGCCAGCAGCGTCGCCGTGGGTGTTCCGGCCGGACTCTCCCGGTTCGCCCCAAGGGCGATCGCCAGGGCTGAAGCAGCAGAGGACAGCATCAGCGAGACTGGCGCGCACGAAGCGGGATGGGACGCCTCCATGGTGGCAAGCGGTGCAGTCGTGAAGGACGACCAGGCAACCCGTGCATTTCCGCTGGCGGCGATCACCGGCCACGGCACGCTCAAGCTGGCCCTGCTGCTGGCGGCGGTGGATCCCGGCCTTGGCGGTGTGGTGATCGCGGGCGGGCGCGGCACCGGCAAATCAGTGCTGGCCAGGGGTCTCCACGCCCTGCTGCCCCCGATCGACATCCTCGATGCCGAGGGCGGCGTGGGCCGCAACCTCGACCCGCTCAATCCCGACGAATGGGATGACGCCACCCGCGCAACGATCACGGGCGAGCCACCGTCGAAGGTGATCCCGGCACCGTTTGTGCAGATCCCGCTGGGCATCACCGAAGACCGCCTGGTGGGCGCTGTCGATGTGGCGGCCTCCCTCTCCAGCGGCAGCGCCGTGTTCCAACCCGGCCTGCTGGCCGATGCCCACCGGGGGGTGCTCTACGTCGACGAGCTCAACCTGCTCGATGACGGCATCGTCAATCTGATGCTGGCGGCCGTCGGCAGCGGCGAGAACCGGGTGGAGCGCGAGGGCCTCAGCCTCAGCCACCCCTGCCGGCCCCTGCTGATCGCCACCTACAACCCGGAAGAGGGCAACGTTCGCGATCACCTGCTGGATCGCTTCGCGATTGCCCTGTCCGCCAATCAGCTGGTGAGCACCGAACAGCGGGTGGAAATCACCGGAGCGGTGCTCAGCCACGGCCAGTGCAGCCGAAGCTTTGCTGAGAAATGGAGCGAAGAAACCGATGCCCTCGCCACCCAGCTGCTGCTGGCGCGCCAATGGCTGCCGGATGTGCAGATCAGCGGTGAGCAGATCGAATACCTGGTCACCGAAGCGATCCGTGGCGGTGTGGAAGGCCACCGCTCCGAGCTCTATGCGGTGCGGGTGGCCAAGGCCCATGCCGCCCTCAGCGGCCGCGATCGGGTGGAAGCCGACGACCTGCAGGTGGCCGTGGCGTTGGTGATTGCACCGCGGGCGTCGCAGATGCCGCCGCCGGACCAGCAGATGGAGCCGCCGCCGCCACAGGACCAGGAACCCCCGCCACCACCGCAGGACCAGGGCGACGACCAACAGGAGAACCCACCACCGCCCCCGGAGGGGTCCGGTGAGGAGGAGAACGATCCGCCGGAGGACAACAGCGAGGACGACAACACCGACGACGATGACGGCGACGGCGAGGAGGACCAGGCCCCTCCCGCCGTGCCCGAGGAGTTCATGCTCGATCCGGAAGCGATCGAGGTGGACCCTGATCTGCTGCTGTTCAACGCCGCCAAGGCCAAGAGCGGCAACAGCGGCAGCCGTTCGGTGGTGCTCAGCGACAGCCGCGGGCGTTATGTCAAACCGATGCTGCCCCGTGGTCCGGTGCGCCGCATCGCCGTGGACGCCACCCTGCGGGCGGCGGCGCCGTACCAGAAGATTCGGCGGGAACGGGAACCGGGCCGCTCGGTGATCGTGGAAGAGGGCGATCTGCGCGCCAAGTTGCTGCAGCGCAAGGCCGGAGCTCTTGTGGTGTTCCTGGTGGATGCCAGCGGCTCGATGGCCCTCAACCGGATGCAGAGCGCCAAGGGCGCCGTGATCCGTCTGCTCACCGAGGCCTACGAAAACCGCGATGAAGTGGCCCTGATCCCCTTCCGCGGCGACCAGGCCGAAGTGCTGCTGCCCCCCACCCGCTCGATCACCGCCGCCCGCCGCCGGCTGGAATCGATGCCCTGCGGCGGTGGTTCACCGCTGGCCCACGGCCTCACCCAGGCCGCCCGCGTCGGCGCCAATGCCTTGGCCACCGGCGATCTCGGCCAGGTGGTGGTTGTGGCGATCACCGACGGTCGCGGCAACGTGCCCCTGAGCACATCGTTGGGCCAACCGGAACTGGAGGGCGAGGAAAAACCCGACCTCAAACAGGAGGTGCTGGATGTGGCAGCTCGTTACCGAATGCTGGGGATCAAGCTGCTGGTGATTGACACCGAACGCAAGTTCATCGGCAGCGGCATGGGCAAGGACCTTGCCGAGGCCGCCGGCGGCAAATACGTGCAACTGCCCAAGGCCAGCGATCAGGCGATTGCGGCGGTAGCGATGGACGCGATCAGCGGGATCTGACCAGCACGATACCGATGCGATATGGGAGCGATATTGCCCCCATATCGTGCTCAACGTGTCTGGGCGGGGTAAACCTCGCCAAACAGCTCTCCCAAACCGATCGTCACCTTGCGTAGACCGCTCACAAAGGCCGGGTCAGAGGTGAGCTTGGACACGTCGCCACCCACCGCATCAATCGTGGCCGTGAGCTCCGCCGCATTGCTCGCTGTCTGACGTAGGTCGGCAATGGTCTGTGGATTGTCCAACGCCGCCACGATGTTGGTCACATGCCTCGACGCCTCAACGGCATTGCTGGTGGCCAACTCCAGGTTGCGCAGCACCGGCTCAACCTTCGTGATCTCCGTCTGCAGTTGAACGATCAACACCTCGATCTCCTGCGCCGTGGAATCGATCTGACGGGTTGATTCAGCCAGGCTGGGCACCAACCCCACCGCCTTGGCCTCCGACAACAGTTGCTGCAGGCTGTCGGTGATGCTGCCGAGGCTCGGAGCATCCGATCCATCGATCAGGGCGTCATGGCAGAGCTGCCGACTGGACTGACACGACCGCGAGGCAGGATCGGCGGCGTCATCACCCAAGGGCTCGCCTGTGCTGATCAGAGCCACCTGGGCATCGCCACCCAACAGAGACCCGGAGCCGACCGTGGCCGTTACCGGCAGAGGCAAGCGCAGATCGGCGTGGTTGATCTCCAGATCGGCCTCCACCGCCGTCGGCGTCACACGGATGGCCTTCACCGAACCCACCAGGATGCCGCGGTAGGTGACCGGGGAGCGCACGGCCAGCCCGCTGGCATCGGCAAAGCGCACTTTCAACGCCCAATCGCCGGCCCCCAGGCGCACCCCTCGCATCCAGAACAGTGTCGAGAAAAAGGCGACGACTCCGCCAATCACCGTGAAACCGACAATCGCGTCACGCACGCTGCGTCGCATGGGGGTTAGTGCTCCGCTGGCTGCATCGGTCCGCGCAGGCTACCGGTCCTGAACTGTTGGACATAGGGGTTATCGGTGCAGCGGAACTCGTCCACCGATCCCTGCCAGTGGAATCGGCCGCCGTAAAGCATCACCACCCGTTCCGCTGAGCGTTCAATCGTGCTGCGCACGTGGCTCACCACCACCGAACAGCCCTGAGCCACCGTGGTGGTCTTCACAATCAGATCTTCAATCCGGGTGCAGGCCACCGGGTCCAGCCCCGCGGTGGGTTCGTCATAGAGCAGCAAGGGCATGGCCTGATCCCCACGGGAGGGATCGTCAATCAAGGCCCGCGCGAAGCTCACCCGCTTCTGCATGCCACCGCTGAGTTCACCGGGATAGCGATCCGCCACCCCGTAGAGGCCCACGGCCTCCAGGCATGCCTCCACCCGCTCCCGCCGCTCAGCCGCACTGAAGCTCCCACGTTTACGCAACAGGAAGCCGACGTTCTCCTCCACGGTGAGCGAGGCCAGCAACGCGGGGTTCTGAAACACCAGGCGCACGTCCGGGGGCGCCGTCTGATCCAGCCGCAGGTAGGTCTGGGGCTGACCGAAGAGCGTCAGCTCACCGTTGGTCGGCAGCAGCAGACCCGCGAGCAGGCGCAGCACCGTGGACTTACCGGCACCGGAGGGCCCCACCACCGCCAGGCGCTCCCCGGGCTGCATCGTCAGGCTGACGGAATCGAGAACCGGCCGATCCCCCCACTGCACCGTGAGATCACGCATCTCCACCACCGACGGGATCTGCGGCACGGACCGGTCCGAAAAACACAAACATCCTGCCGCGACGAACAGGGCTCCGTACAGTTCTGGCAACGGCAGATCTCACCGGCCTTGGCGCCAGCGACCCCGCAGCAACGACGGCAGGCCAAGGTGATGCGAGCGCATCGGCGCCGCGATCTGATGACACGGTCCACCCGGGCTGTGCGCTGGTTGCAGCCGGGCTTGGTGGTGAAGCGCTGGCTGCTGACCTCAGGCCTGGGTCTGATGATGGCCTTGCTGGGGGGCGCTGTCTGGGCCGATCTCAAGCCGATCTACTGGATTCTCGAAGCACTGAGCAGCCTGCTCGGCATCCTCACCACTGTGATGCCACGGGAAGTGACCGGACCGCTGGTGCTGATCATCGGCATCGGACTTCTGCTCTGGGGGCAAAGCCGCAGCTTCGGGGCGATCCAACAGGCGCTGGTGCCTGACAAGGACACCGTCTTGATCGATGCCCTCCAGGCCAAGAGCCGGCTGAACCGGGGACCCAACATCGTCGCCATCGGAGGGGGCACCGGGCTCTCCACCCTGCTCAGTGGCCTGAAGCGCTACAGCAGTCACATCACCGCGATCGTGACCGTCGCCGATGACGGCGGCAGCAGCGGTGTCCTCCGCCGCGAGCTCGGGGTGCTGCCCCCAGGGGACATCCGCAACTGTCTGGCAGCCCTGTCCACCGAAGAGCCGCTACTCACGCGGCTGTTCCAATACCGCTTTTCCGCCGGCAACGGACTGGAGGGCCACAGCTTCGGCAACCTTTTTCTCTCGGCCTTGACGGCGATCACCGGCAATCTGGAAACGGCGATCACGGCCTCGAGCCGGGTGCTCGCAGTGCAAGGTCAGGTGGTGCCAGCCACCAGCGCGGATGTGCGCCTCTGGGCTGAGCTGGAGAACGGCGAGCGGATCGAAGGAGAGAGCAACATCGGTCACGCCCCCAGTCCGATCGTGCGGCTGGGCTGCCTGCCCGAGCACCCACCGGCTCTACCCCGGGCCCTCGAGGCGATCGCCAATGCCGACCTGATTGTGTTGGGGCCGGGCAGTTTGTACACCTCCCTTCTGCCCAACCTGCTCGTGCCGGAACTGGTGGCAGCGATTCAACGGAGTCGCGCCCCTCGCCTCTACATCTGCAATCTGATGACCCAGCCCGGCGAAACCGACGGCCTGGATGTCCGCGGTCACATCCGCGCCATCGAAGCGCAACTGGCCAGCCTGGGCATCCAGCAACGGTTGTTCAACGCCGTGCTCGCCCAGAACGACCTCACCCCCTCACCCCTGGTGGAGCACTACCGCTCGCGCGGAGCCGAACCCGTGATCTGTGACGCCGAAGGCCTGCGCCGCGACGGCTACGACATCAGCCAAGCCCCACTGCAGGGAGCCCGGCCAACAGCAACCTTGCGCCACGATTCACGCAGCCTTGCCCTAGCCGTGATGCGGTTTTACCGCAGCCACCGGCGCGATCCGAACCCCCGCAGCTGACTGATCCACGGATCAGTAGGCATCCTGCATTTCGTAGAAGTCAGGCTGGATGTAGTCCTTGCGCAGCGGCCAGCCTTTCCAATCTTCCGGCATCAACAGACGCTTGGGATGCGGATGACCCTCAAAGTGAATCCCGAACATGTCGAAGGTTTCCCGCTCCTGCCAATCAGCTCCACGGAACAGGCCGTAAATCGAGGGAATCGTCGGGGTTCCTTCGCGGCTGAGCGCAACCTTGAGACGGACCTCGCGCAAGGTCGGCGTTTCACCGGCCTGCATCGCAGCCACCTGCTCTCCCATCGCCAGAAAGTGATAAAAGCAGACGAGATCCTTGCCAGGACCTTCGTCGTAACCGCCCTGGCACTGGAGGTAATCAAATCCGTTGGACTTGAGCGCAGCAGCGATGATCGGCAGCAGCGCCGGTTCAATCCCGAGTTGCTCCACACCAACGTGGTCCGCCGGCAACACCGTGTGGTCAAACCCCTGAGTGGTCAACCAGGTGCTGACCGCACCCGGCTGTGGGGCCTGAAGAGCTGACTCCTCGGATTTGTTCGCAGGGGTTTCAGTCATGACTCGACAGGTTCAGCGACGGGGGTGAGCACAGCAGCATCGGTGGCCAGAGCCTGACCGGCGGGAGCAGCCGCCAGGGCAGCCCGTTGTGTTTCCGCTCTCAGATAAGAGCCAGTCACCTGCTCCTCGACCCGTTTCATTTGATGGGACACCGTGCAGTAGCGATGGGTCTGCTGGTGCTTGCGACGCTCCGCCAGAGACTCATCACCGACCTTCTTGCGTAGCTTGATCACGGCGTCAAAGATCGCTTCCGGACGTGGGGGGCAACCCGGGAGGTAAAGATCGACGGGAATCAGCTTGTCGACACCGCGCACGGCGGTGGTGGAATCGGCACTGAACATGCCGCCGGTGATCGTGCAGGCCCCCATGGCGATCACATACTTCGGCTCAGGCATCTGCTCATAGAGCCGTACCAGGGCAGGAGCCATCTTCATCGTCACCGTCCCGGCAACGATCAGCAGGTCGGCCTGACGCGGTGAGCTCCGCGGCACCAGGCCAAAACGGTCGAAGTCGAAGCGGGAGCCAATCAGCGCCGCAAATTCAATGAAACAGCAGGCCGTGCCGTACAGCAGCGGCCAGAGACTGCTCAACCGGGCCCAGTTGTGGAGATCATCCAGGCTGGTGAGAATGACGTTCTCGCTGAGGTCATTGGTGACCGTGGGAGCACCCACAGGACCACAGCTGGCTTCGCGCAGGTCGCGTACGGCTGTGATCGACGGTGACGGGATGGATTCAGACATGACTCAGCTCCACTCGAGGGCACCCTTGCGCCAGGCATAGGCCAGGGCGACCAACAGGATGGCGATGAACACCAGCGCTTCAATGAAGGCCAGCAGGCCCAGACGATGGAAAGCAACCGCCCAGGGATAAAGGAAGACGGTCTCGACATCGAAGATGACGAAGACCAGCGCAAACATGTAATAACGAATATTGAACTGAATCCAGGCCCCGCCGATCGGCTCCATCCCTGATTCGTAGGTGAGCTGGCGCTCACCGGCACGGCTCTTGGGGGAAACCAATTTGTTGGTGATCAGCGCCAGAGCTGGAACCGCCGCTGAGATCAGCAGGAAGCCCAGGAAGGCGTCATAGCCGGGCAGGGCGAACATGAACGTCCCCGTAGTCCGGGCCAGTCTGGCATTCACCGCCAGGAGTTGGCGCCGATAGAGTCGCTCGCGCATGGCAGGTGAGTGTTGAGCGACGAACTCCAGCCCGTTGAAGCGGTGGATCCGCAGGCTCCCGAGGAGCTGGATCCACAAGTCCCGGAGGAGGTGGCTGAACCAACCACCGATCCAAGGACGCACCGATTCGAATGCCGCAGCTGCGGCTACGTGTACGACCCGGCCGAAGGGGTGAAGAAGGTGGGGATCGAACCCGGCACCGCCTTCGAGGATCTGGATGCCGTCAGCTTCCGCTGCCCGGTCTGCCGCAGCAAGGTGGCGGCATTCCGCGACATCGGTCCGGTGACCAAGGCCAGCGGTTTCGAAGAAAACCTCAACTTCGGCCTCGGCGTGAATCGGATGACGCCCGGCCAGAAAAACGTGCTCATCTTTGGTGGCCTGGCCCTGGGCTTCGCCTTCTTCCTGTCCCTGTACTCCCTGCGCTGATCGGAGCCCGATGAAACGCCTGCTCACCCCTCTGCTCAATCTCTGTCTGGTCGCCGTGCTCGGCATCAGCCTCAGCGGCTGCGTCACAACGCATCTGCCGACGGCCACCGCCAGCCCCTGGGAAGCCCAGACCCTGGAGACCCAGGGCAACCCCCTGGACATCGCCTTCACCGATGCCTCCCACGGCTTCTTGGTGGGGAGCAACCGGATGATCCAAGAAACCAATGATGGTGGCGCCAGCTGGAACCAGCGCAGCCTGGACCTGCCGGATGAAGAGAACTTCCGCCTGATCAGCATCGATTTCCAGGGCGACGAAGGCTGGATCGCCGGTCAGCCCGGCCTGCTGATGCACACCACCGACGGCGGCCAAAACTGGACGCGCCTGTTCCTGGACACCAAGCTTCCCGGCGAGCCCTACCTGATCAATGCTCAGGGACGCAACTCCGCAGAGCTGGCCACCAACGTCGGGGCGGTCTACAGCACCACCGATGGCGGCAGCAGCTGGGAAGCCAAGGTGACCGACGCCGCTGGCGCGGTGCGGGACCTGCGGCGCAGTGAAGACGGCAGCTACGTGAGCGTGAGCAGCCTCGGCAACTTCTATGCCACCTGGGAGCCAGGCGACTCGGTCTGGCAGGTGCATCAACGGGTCAGCAGCCAGCGCCTGCAAAGCATCGGGTACCAGCCCGACGGCAAGCTTTGGATGGTGGCCCGCGGCGCTCAGATCCGCCTGAACGAGCAAGACGGCGACGTTGAGAGCTGGGGCAAGGCGATCATCCCGATCACCAATGGCTACGGCTACATGGACATGGCCTGGGATGACGACGGCGGCATCTGGACCTGCGGTGGCAACGGCACCCTGCTGGTCAGCCATGACGGCGGAGACAGCTGGGAGATCGATCCCGTGGGCGACCAGCAGCCCAGCAATTTCACCCGGATGATCTTCGATCAAGACCATGCGTTCGTCCTTGGCGAGCGCGGAAATCTGCTGCGCTGGATCGGCAACGCTGTGTAACCGAGAGGGATCAGCCAACGCGGCGATCCGGCGTCACGCCCTAGGATCGCCGAGCTGATACGCCCGAAGCCATGGCCGCAGGCTCTACCGGGGAACGACCGTTCTTCGAGATCATTACCAGCATCCGTTACTGGGTGATCCACGCCGTGACCCTTCCGGCGATCTTTCTTGCAGGTTTCCTGTTTGTGTCCACTGGCCTGGCGTATGACGCCTTCGGCACACCACGCCCGGACGCCTATTTCCAGGCGTCTGAGTCCAAAGCTCCCGTGGTGAGCCAGCGCTACGAAGGCAAGTCCCAGCTCGATGTGCGCCTGAAGTAACGCCATGACTCAGACACCCGTCTCCACAACACCGCGCAATTACCCGATTTTCACGGTGCGCTGGCTGGCTCTTCACACCCTCGGCGTGCCGACGGTGTTCTTCCTGGGAGCTCTCGCCGCGATGCAGTTCATCCGCCGCTGATCCCTGAACCATGGAACGCAACGACAACCCCAACAACTTGCCGGTTGAGCTGAACCGCACCAGCCTTTACTTGGGCCTGCTGTTCGTCTTCGTAACTGGAGTTCTGTTCTCCAGCTACTTCTTCAACTGAGGGTCTGAACCATGAGCAGCAAGAAGTCTCTCTATCCCGACGGTCGTATTCCTGACCGCCTACCCGACGGTCGCCCGGCTGTGCCTTGGCGCTCCCGTTGGACCGAAGGTGTGCTTCCCCTCTGGTTGGTGGCAACAGCAGGTGGCATGGCTGTCCTGTTCGTTGTGGGCCTGTTCTTCTATGGCGCTTACACCGGTGTGGGTTCCGCCTGATCGGTCGACCCATCCACGTGTTGACTCAACCCGGCCCCAAGCCGGGTTTTTTGTTGGCCTGTCGACCTCGGTCCATGGCCTCCAGACTCATCCTCCGCGCCGTTCTTGAAGAACTAAAGGGTTGAACTGCAGGGAAATGCCGAATTCCTCGGCGAATTCCACGACGCGACACCACACCCGCCCGTCGCGGATGATGCCGCGCAGGATCACCGGTGCCTGGCTGCTCTGCAGGATCATCTCCACAAGGGGCCAACCCACATCCGCCTGCACCGCGTCATCGCGAAAGGTCGGAACAACATCGCGATCGCCGACCACCAGACGCTGCTGGTCCGCATCCCAGCTGTAGGCGATGTCGTAGCGATCCAGCAGCTCGGCGGCAAGCGCCCAGGAGCGTCCTTCGGCATCGATCACCACGCTGCAGGCCTGGCCCCGCACCGAGATGGTGGTGCTGCCGCGGAAGGCCAACGGCGACGGCTGCCCTGGGGTCCGCATCCGTTGGCGAATCCGTTCTCGCAGCTGATCACCGCCATTGGTGGGGCCATCGCGCTCCAGTTGCAGCAGATCCCAGCGTTCGCCGGTGCCACCCCAGATCACAGGGCCGTAATTGTCATGCATCACCCGGCCATCGCGGTTGGAGGCAGCTTCGGCATGGGTCATCACCCGCTGCACCGTCACGGCCTCAGCACTGAGCCCCCACGCCGTCAACAGCGTGGCCGCTTCATTGCAGAGCCCCTCCAGTTGAGCCGCCAAAGGCGGCTGCACCCACGGATCAGGCTGGCCACCCATGCACGCACAGGCCAGGGCCACGCTGTTGCTGTTCCGCCGCCAGGTGTGGGCAGCCAGATCAATGCTGTAGTCGTGCAGGCGATGGATGCGTCCATCTCCCGCGACAATGGCGTGATAGTGGCCCGGCCGAATCCAGTCGTATCCGGTGGCCGTCCAATGCAGATACAGGATGGAGGCCAACGGCCCAAGCCCAACTACAGGGCGTTGTAGCGGCGATACCAGTCCGCGAAACGCGCCACCCCCTGTTCGATCGGCGTCGCGGGCTTGAAGCCGACCCAGGCCTCCAAGGCCGCCGTGTCCGCTGCCGTCGCCACCACATCACCGGGCTGCATCGGCTGGAAATCCTTGATCGCCTCACGGCCCAGGGCGTCCTCCATCACGGCAATGAAGCGAAGCAGCTCGGTCGGCTGGCTGTTGCCGATGTTGAACACTCGGTGGGGCGCCGCCGCCGTGGCCGGATCGGGCTGGAGGGGATTGAAGGCCGGATTGGCGGTGGCGGGCTTGTCGCAACAACGCAGCACCCCCTCAACGATGTCGTCGATGTAGGTGAAATCCCGCTGCATCCGGCCGTGGTTGAACACCTTGATCGGCTCACCGGCCAGGATCGCCCGCGCGAACAGCATCGGAGCCATATCCGGGCGTCCCCAGGGGCCATACACCGTGAAAAAGCGCAGACCCGTGGCCGGCAGCCCATAGAGATGGCTGTAGGTGTGGGCCATCAACTCGTTGGCTTTCTTGCTGGCGGCGTAGAGGCTCACCGGGTGATTGACCGGTTGACGCTCGTGGAAGGGCAGGTTGCGATTGCCGCCATAGACAGAGCTGCTGGAGGCATAGACCAGATGGCTGACGCCGTGATGGCGACAGCCCTCCAGGATGTGGCCGAAACCCACCAGATTGCTCTGGATGTAAGCCGCAGGATTCTCCAGCGAATACCGCACACCGGCCTGGGCAGCGAGATTCACCACCACATCCGGCCGTTCTTCAGCGAACAGAGCCGCCAGAGCCTCGCCGTCCTCCAGGGCGATCTGCTCGAACCGCCAGGAACCGGACGGCTGCAAGGCGTCGATCTCAGCCAGGCGTGCCCGCTTGAGGGCCGGGTCGTAATAGCTGTTGAGGTTGTCGAGTCCGACCACCCGATCGCCCCGTTGCAGCAGCCGTTGGCTGAGGGCGGCACCGATGAAGCCGGCCGCACCGGTGACCAGAACCGTGCGCGCCATCAAGCCTCGCCGTCACCCACCCGCCACAGGCTGAGACCAGCGGCCTTTACCTGCGCAGGGTCCGCCACCGCACGGGCATCAAACAACCAGGCGGGCTTGCGCATCCGAGAGGCCAGATCGGCCCAGTTCAGGCTGCGGTATGGCGTCCATTCGGTGAGGATCAGCACGGCATCGGCCCCGGCCACCGCCTGCTCAATCCCCTCAGCCATCGCCCAGCTGCCAGTGCCGCTGAGGGCATCGGTTTGAGGCATCGCCTCCAACTGCAGATCGCGAGCAATCTGTTCCGGCGCCACCTTGGGATCATGAATCGCCAGTTGGGCTCCTTCCTCGAGGAGATCACGGCAGATCCGAATCGCCGGGGCCTCGCGGGTGTCGTTGGTGTCGGCCTTGAAGGCGAAACCGAGCACCGCCAGACGCTTGCCGGTCACGGTGCCGAACAGCTTCTCCACCACCAGGCGAGCGATGCGGTGCTGCTGCCAGGTGTTCAGCGCCACGACGCTCTCCCAGTAGTCAGCCACCTCCGGCAGACCGAAATGACGGCAGAGGTACACCAGATTGAGAATGTCCTTCTGAAAGCAACTGCCCCCGAAACCCGGCCCGGCCTGAAGAAACTTCGGTCCAATGCGACTGTCGGTGCCGATTGCCCGGGCCACCTCGCGCACATCCGCACCGGAAGCCTCACAGAAGGCCGCAATCGAATTGATCGAACTGATCCGCTGCGCCAGAAAGGCATTGGCGGTGAGCTTGGAGAGCTCACTGCTCCAGAGGTTGGTGCGCAGGATGCGCTCTGCCGGCACCCAATGCCCGTAAATCTCGGCGAGGGCCTCGATGGAGCCAGCATCCTCCCCACCGATCAGCACCCGATCGGGAGCCTCCAGATCGCCGATGGCGGTTCCCTCCGCCAGAAATTCGGGGTTGGACAACACCGAGAAACTACGGTCACGGTCGTCCTGCTGCGCCGCCTCCAGGATCGTCTTGATCGCCGCTGCGGTGCGCACCGGCAGGGTGCTTTTCTCCACCACGATCGTGTGCCCGGTCGCCGCCTGGGCCACGGTGCGCGCACAGGCCTCGACCCAACGCAGGTCACTGGCCTGGCCCGCCCCCAGCCCCTTGGTCTTGGTGGGGGTGTTCACCGAAATAAACACCATGTCCGCAGCAGCAATCGCCTGCTCCACCGCCGTCGAGAACTGGAGGTTGCGACCCCGGGCCCGGCCCACCACTGCATCGAGTCCCGGCTCATAGACCGGCAGCCGATTGAGATCGGCATCGTTCCAGGCATCGATCCGCGCCTGGTTGAGGTCCACCACCGTGACCTCGATCTCAGGGCAGCGATCGGCGATCACGGCCATCGTCGGTCCACCGACGTATCCCGCGCCGATACAGCAGATGCGTTGGACCGTCACAACCCCGAAGCTCCCTCTAGTGCGAGGACCTTACGGAAGGAATCGATCGTGGCGTCCAATCCCTGCTCCAGTGCAACGGTCGGCTGCCATCCCAGCTGCTGACGCGCCAGATCGATGGCCGGACGACGCTGGCGCGGATCGTCATCGGGCAGCGGCTGCTCCACCAGCCGCAATTCCGGATTGATCCGGGCGCGCACCTGCTCGGCCAACTGGCGAATCGTGAACTCATCCGGATTACCCAAATTGATCGGTCCGGTGTGTGCCCCGTTCATCAGCCGGACCAGCCCCTCGATCAGATCGCTGACGTAACAGAACGACCGGGTCTGCGAGCCGTCGCCATAGAGGGTCAACTCCTGCCCCCGCAGCGCCTGCACGATGAAGTTACTGATCACCCGGCCATCGTCGGGAAGCATCCGCGGACCGTAGGTGTTGAAGATCCTGGCCACTCGGACCTCCACCGCATTCATGCGCTGGTAGTCAAAACAGAGGGTTTCAGCGATGCGCTTTCCCTCGTCGTAGCAGCTGCGGATGCCGATCGAATTGACAGCCCCTCGGTAGCTCTCCGGCTGGGGATGCACCTCCGGATCGCCGTAGACCTCACTGGTGCTCGCCAACAGCAGCCGGGCGCCGACCCGGCGAGCCAGACCCAGCATGTTGTAGGTCCCGAGAAAGCTGGTTTTCGCCGTCTTCACCGGATTGAACTGGTAGTGGATCGGTGATGCCGGACAAGCCAGATGCCAGATGCGATCCACCTCAAGCTTGATCGGCTCGGTGACGTCGTGACGGATCAACTCGAAGCGGGCATGGCCCAGCCAGCGGGCGATGTTGCGCTTGCGACCGGTGAAGTAGTTGTCGAGGCAGATCACCTCTTCACCGGCCTCCATCAGGCGATCCACCAGATGCGACCCGAGGAAGCCGGCTCCGCCCGTAACAAGGTTGATGGCCATTTCAGCGGGACCGGAGCGTGTCCACAATCGCGGAAATGGCCGACAGCGCAACGGTCTGCTCCTGCGGCTCACCTTGCAGACGCTTCAGCCGCACGACGCCCTGCTCGACCTCATCATCACCAAGAATCAGCGCCCAAGCGGCACCACAGCGATCCGCTCGCTTGAACTGCTTGCCGAAGGCCGCACCGCTGTCATCCAGTTCAATCGCCAGATCCGCACGGCGCAGGGCCCGGGCCAACCCCAGGGCCGCCACTGCAGCCCGCTCACCGCGGTTCACCACATACCCCACCGGAGCCGCCCCAGCGGTCAACCGTGCCGCGAGGCCCTCTGGGTCAGCATTGGCTGCCGCCTCGAGCACGAGCAACAGCCGTTCCATGCCAAGCGCCCAGCCCACGGCAGCGGTCGGAGGTCCGCCCAACTGTCCCACCAGACCGTCGTAACGCCCACCCCCGCACACCGTCGCCTGGGCGCCGAGCTGGTCGCTTGTGATTTCAAAGGCGGTGTGGCTGTAGTAGTCCAGGCCCCGCACCAGTCGGGGATTGAGGCGATAGGGAATCCCCAGAGCGTCCAGGCCCTTCTGAACCTGCTCAAAGCGCTCACGGCTCTCCGGACTGAGGGCATCGGCCAGGGTGGGGGCTTGCTCCAGCAGTGCCTGGGTGGCCTTGTTCTTGGAGTCAAGAATGCGCAGGGGATTGCTGCTCAGCCGCGAACGGGAATCCTCATCCAAGGCCTCCACCCGTTCCTCCAACCAAGCCACCAGAGCCGCGCGGTAGGCCTGACGATCCTCCGCGGACCCCAGGCTGTTGAGTTCCAGCTCGAGGCCTCCAATGCCCAGGGCCTCCAGCAGGTCCCAGGCCAGGGCGATTACCTCGACATCGCTGCGGGCACTCGAGGCGCCCAGCCACTCGACCCCGATCTGATGGAACTGACGCTGGCGCCCGGCCTGCGGGCGTTCATAGCGAAACATCGGGCCGGCATACCAGAGCTTCTGTGCCCCCTGGCTGAGCAGTCCGTGCTGGATCGCCGCCCGAACGACAGACGCCGTGCCTTCGGGCCGCAACGTGCAGGAGCGCTCCCCCCGGTCCAGAAAGCTGTACATCTCCTTACCGACCACATCCGTGGCCTCGCCGATACCCCGACAGAACAGATCCGTGCTCTCCAACAGTGGCGTGCGAATTTCGCCGAAGCCGGAACGCTGGAACTGAGCCCGCGCCACCGCCTCCACCGCCTGCCATCGCTGCAGGCTGGCGGGCAGCAGATCAACCATGCCTCGCAGGCACTGCAACTGGGACACGACACGCGCTCGGAGCCGGGTCAGTCTGCCGTCAAGCCCCGACGCTGCCGCTGGCGACCAGATCCATCAGGGCCAACTGGCGACTGACACAGGTGTTGATGTCGTAATGCTGCTCGACACTGCGACGGGCCGCCTCACCAAACGCGCGGGCCCGATCACGGTCGTGGATCAATTCAGCAACGGCTTCGGCCAGGGCATCCGGAGAGAAAAAATCCACGAGCAGGCCGTTCTCGCCATCGCGGATCACCTCACGCACGGGAGCCGTATCCGACCCGACGACAGCACAACCACAACCCATCGCCTCCAACAGGCTCCAGCTCATCACGAAGGGATAGGTGAGGTACACATGGCAGGCACTGAGCTGCAACAGCGGCAGGAACTGGGCATAGGGCAGGGTGCCGGTGAAGTGCACCCGGGAAGGGTCGTACTGACCATCGATCTCAGCCAGAAAGCGATCCTTCCATTCACCATCGGGACATTCGGCGCCATAACTCACGCCCTTGAGATCACCGACCACCACGAGGCGTGCATCCGGACAACGGCGCTGCAACTCAGGAATCGCGCGAATGAACGTGTGACAACCGCGATAGGGCTCGAGGCGACGGTTCACGAAGGTGATCGTCTGGTCGCCGGCACGAAGCTCCGTTCCATCGGGCAGGGTGAGCGGAGCGGGAGAGGGATTCGGCTTGGCCAAACTCAGATCGATCCCGTCATGGATCACGCTGATCTTCTGGCGCCAGGGCTCCGGGAAACTGCTGGCCTGAAAATGGGTCGGAGAAATATTCCAGGTGGCCTGCTCCAGAGTCAGGTAGAGATAAGCATTTTTCATTAACAGCCGTGCCTGCCGCTGCCAGGCACGGTCAGCATCAAATTCAGGATCAAAACCTGAATCAAAACCAGTTTCGTTGTAGAAAAATTCCTGATAACAAAGCAGTGGCGTATCAGGCCACACCGTCCTCAGAAACAGAGCTTCGCCCCAACCTGGATGCGCACAGATCAGATCCGGTGTAAAGCCCTTGGCCTTGAGCTGATCGGCAGCCTTTGCGCAGGCCTCGCCACGGATCATCTTGGTTTCTGTTTCCAGAATCAAGGGATGAATTCCGGGAGTATTACCCCGGTCAGGGCGATAGCGGAAATGCTGCAGCTCCTTGGGAAGCGGCCGATCTTGATCGAGAGGATTGATCCCCAGAGCCACCAGCTGATGGCCCCCAATCCGTGCCAATCGCTGGACAATGTGCAGATATTGACCAGGAAAGTTCTGATGAACGAACAGCAGTTTCATCGCGGAATCAATCAGATTCGCTGAAGGGATTCGGCACGATCCTGGAATTCACCCAGCAGGAGTTGCAGGTACGAGACCTTACGCAACTTGATATTGGCCGTGAGGCTCATACCCAC
>JBMZMY010000035.1:0-17608 GCA_049619435.1 Synechococcus sp. | reverse complement strand
GACCTGGCACGACGCCATGGAGCGCTACGGCACCGACCGACCCGATACCCGTTACGGGATGGAACTGGTGACCGTGTCGGACATCGTCCAGGACATGGGCTTCAAGGTGTTCAGCGGTGCAGTGAAGGCCGGTGGATCCGTCAAGGTGATCGCCGTACCCGGCGGCAACGACGCACTGTCCAATGTGCGGATCAAGCCCGGCGGTGATGTGTTCAGCGAAGCCCAAGCCGCTGGTGCCGGCGGTCTGGCCTTCATTCGCGTGCGGGATGGCGGCGAGATCGACAGCATCGGCGCGATCAAGGACAACCTCAGCGACGAGCAAAAGCAGGAACTCCTCAGCCGCACCGGCGCGGAGCCCGGCACCCTGCTGCTGTTCGGTGCCGGCGACACCGCCACGGTGAACAAAGCGCTCGATCGCGTGCGCCAGTACCTGGCGAAGGAACTGGGCATGGTCAAGCCTGACCGGGACAACGACCAGTGGAACTTCCTCTGGGTGGTGGATTTCCCGATGTTCGAGTTCAACAGCGATGAGAATCGCTACGAGGCCCTGCACCATCCGTTCTGCGCTCCCAACACCAAGGACCTCGGCGACGACCAGACGGCTTGGCCCAAGACCCTGCCGACGGCCCGGGCCCAGGCCTATGACCTGGTGCTGAACGGTCTGGAGCTGGGGGGCGGCTCCCTGCGTATTCACGACTCCGCCCTGCAGCGCCAGGTGTTGCAGACGGTTGGCTTGCCGCTCGACGAGGCCCAAGAGCAGTTCGGCTTCCTCATGGACGCTCTCGATGTGGGGGCACCGCCCCATGGCGGCCTGGCCTTCGGCGTGGATCGGATGGTGATGCTGCTTGCTGGCGAGGAATCAATCCGCGACACGATCGCCTTCCCCAAGACCCAGCAGGCCCGCTGCCTGATGACGAACGCACCTGGAGATGTGGCCGACAAGCAGCTCGAGGAGCTGCATGTGGCCAGCACCTGGGTCGACCCCAACGACGAAGACTGAGCAGATCCCAAAAGGATTCAGCGCTTTTCGCGCACCTGCCCTCAGAAACGGGAAGGCTGAAGGTCGACCACCTGCCTTCAGCTTTTGCCGCGCACACCCCGACCGACCGGGGATTCCCGTGATCGCCGCCGCGGCGGGACGACGGATCTGCTGCGCCTGTACCTGCAGGACATTGGCCGCGTGGACCTGCTGACCAACGAAGAGGAGGTCACCCTCGCCCGGTTGGTGCAACACCGTGAAGCCCTGCTGCGTCAACAGCGGGATCTTGCCGAGACCGATGCGGCCATCGCCGAACTGCATCGGCTGGAGGAACTGCAACGGCGCGAAGCCAATCAACACAGTCACTGGCCCACCAAACAGGAATTAGCCCGGGCGGCCGCCCTGAGCCTCGAGGAGTTGCAGCACCGGATGGATGCCGGCTACAGCGCCTGGGCCGCCCACGCGGAGATGGACGCCCGCGAGCTCCAAACCGCCCTGCGCAACGGCCGCAAAGCCAAGGACCACATGATCCAGGCCAACCTGCGCCTGGTGGTCGCTGTGGCCAAGAAGTACCAGCAACGGGGAATGGAGCTCCTCGATCTGGTCCAGGAAGGCACCCTCGGCCTGGAACGGGCGGTGGAGAAGTTCGATCCCACCCGCGGCTTCCGGTTCAGCACCTATGCCTACTGGTGGATCCGCCAGGGCATGACCCGGGCCATCGCCACCCAGAGCCGCACCATCCGCCTGCCGGTCCACGTCACCGAAAAGCTCAACCGCATCAAGCGGGTGCAGCAGGAGATTGCCAGCAACGAAGGACGCATCGCCTCGATCACGGATTTAGCCAAGGCCCTGGGGGTGAGCGAAGACACCGTGCGTCAGACCCTCGCCCGCGTGCCGCGCTCGGTGTCCCTGGACACCAGGGTCGGCAAGGACCAGGACACGCAGCTGGGGGATCTGATTGAAGACGCCCACGACACGCCCGAACAGACGCTCACCCACCACGAACTGCACAACGATCTCGAGGATCTGCTCGACGAGCTCACCAACCGTGAGGCAGCCGTGCTCAGGCGACGCTTCGGGCTGGAGGACGACACCCCCCAGACCCTGGCCCAGATCGGCGAAGACCTGCAGCTCTCGCGCGAACGGGTCCGACAGATCGAAACCCGGGCGCTCCTGAAGCTGCGCCAGCCCCAACGCCGCAGCAAGGTGAGGGACTACATCCAGGAATTGGATTCCTGAGCCAGAATCGTTTCCTTGCATTCAGCCGTCATGAGCAGTTCGATCGACATCGGAATTTCCCTGGACCAGCGCCAGCAAATTGCCGATGGCCTCGGACGTCTGCTGGCGGACACCTGGGTGCTGTATGGAAAAACCCATGGGTTCCACTGGAACGTGACGGGCCCGATGTTCACCTCCCTCCATGGGATGTTCGAGACCCAATACAACGAACTCTGGGACTCCCTGGATGAGATCGCCGAACGGATTCGCGCCCTTGGCATGCCAGCCCCCTTCGGCGACAGCACGCTGAGCAAACTGGCCTCCCTCCAGGAAGCCACTGCGGTTCCGGCGGCCATGGAGATGGTGCAGGCGCTGATGAACGACCACGAAGCCGTGGCCCGGACCGCCCGCAGCGTTTTTGACATCGCCGATGCCGCCAATGACCAACCCACCGCTGATCTGCTCACGCAGCGCTTGCAGGTGCACGAGAAAACCGCCTGGATGCTGCGCAGCCTGCTGCAGAACTGACGGGTTGGCGATCAGCTGACTCCAGGACTCAGGCACCACGCCAGGTACGTTGAGGAAGCACCAGGCGGGTCATGGCCAAGTTCGTCTTCATTACCGGTGGTGTCGTCTCCAGCATTGGCAAGGGGATCGTGGCTGCGAGCTTGGGGCGACTGCTGAAGTCGAGGGGCTACAGCGTGTCGATCCTCAAGTTGGATCCCTACCTGAATGTGGATCCGGGAACGATGAGTCCGTTCCAGCACGGTGAAGTCTTCGTGACCGAAGACGGCGCTGAAACCGACCTGGATCTGGGCCACTACGAACGCTTCACCGACACGGCGATGTCACGCCTCAACAGCGTGACCACCGGGTCGATTTACCAGTCGGTGATCAACAAGGAACGCCGCGGCGATTACAACGGCGGCACCGTTCAGGTGATCCCTCACATCACCGGTGAAATCCGTGAACGGATCCACAGGGTGGCCGCCAACAGCGGTGCCGATGTGGTGATCACGGAAATCGGCGGCACCGTTGGTGACATCGAGTCGCTCCCATTCCTCGAAGCGATTCGTGAATTCCGCGGGGATGTGGGACGTCGGGATCTGGCCTACATCCATGTCACGCTGCTGCCGTTCATCGGCACCTCCGGCGAACTCAAGACCAAACCAACCCAGCACTCGGTGAAAGAGCTGCGCTCGATCGGGATCCAACCCGATGTTCTGGTGTGCCGGAGCGACCGCGAGATCAGCGACGACCTCAAACGCAAGATCGGCGGCTTCTGCGGTGTTCCCAATCGGGCGGTGATTCCCTCCCTCGATGCCGACAGCATCTATGCGGTGCCCCTGACCCTGGAAGAGGAAGGGCTGTGCCGGGAAGTACTGGATGTACTGGATCTTCAGGACCATGCCAGCGACATGGCCGCCTGGGCCCAGCTGGTGCACAACCTGCGCAACCCGGGACCAGCGGTGAAGATCGCTCTGGTCGGCAAGTACGTGCAGCTGAACGACGCCTACCTCTCGGTGGTGGAGGCCCTGCGCCATGCCTGCATCGCCCAGAACGCGTCGCTGGACCTGCATTGGGTGTGCGCCGAACAGATCGAAAGCGATGGCGCCGACAGCCTGTTGCGCGGCATGGATGCCGTGGTGGTTCCCGGTGGCTTCGGCAACCGTGGCGTCGACGGAAAAATCGCTGCGATCCGCTGGGCCCGCGAACAACGGGTGCCATTCCTGGGACTGTGCCTCGGCATGCAGACCGCCGTGATCGAATGGGCCCGCAACCAGGCTGGTTTGAACGACGCCACCAGCGCCGAGCTCGATCCGGAAACCCCGCATCCGGTGATCCACCTGCTGCCGGAACAGCAGGATGTTGTGGACCTCGGCGGCACCATGCGCCTTGGGGTCTACCCCTGCCGGATCGCCCCGGGGACCCTGGCGCAGCGGCTCTATGGCGATGAAGTGGTCTATGAGCGCCATCGCCATCGCTACGAGTTCAACAACGCGTACCGGACGCTGTTCTTGGAATCCGGCTATGAGGTCAGCGGCACCTCACCGGACGGCCGTCTGGTGGAACTGATCGAATTGAAGGGGCATCCCTTCTTCACGGCCTGCCAGTACCACCCGGAATTCCTCTCGAGACCCGGGCACCCCCACCCGCTGTTCCGCGGCCTGATCGAAGCGGCCCAGCAGCGGCTGCCCGATTCCCCTGCAGAAGCACTGCGCCAAACGGATCAAGCCTCTGTGCAATGACAGAACCGGGGTCGCTCCCGGTGGTGGAGACCTTCCACTCTCTTCAGGGAGAAGGCCACCACAGCGGACGCAGTGCTTTTTTCATCCGTCTGGCTGGCTGCAACGTCGGCTGCCCCTGGTGTGACACCAAACACTCCTGGCCGGACGACCACCACCCGCGGTACAGCGTCACCGTCCTGGCCGAGCTCGCAGGCCAGGCCTGTGACGACGGGGCCGCCTTCACGGTGATCACCGGAGGGGAACCGCTCCAGCATCCACTCGACTCGCTCACGGACGCCCTGCGAGAACACACGCAACGCCCGGTGCATCTGGAGACCAGCGGAGTGGACCCACTCAGCGGTCAGATCGACTGGATCACCCTGTCCCCCAAACGCCATCGCCCGCCGCGGCCTGAACTGCTGGCCGCCTGCGACGAACTGAAGGTGGTGGTGTTCGAACCCGACGATCTCCACTTCGCCGAGGCCATGGCCACTGGCGTGACCAAGGGGCGTGAGCTGCTGCTGCAACCCGGCTGGGACAGTGCGCAAGGTCAGCAGTTGGCCGTGGAGCATGTGCGCCGGCATCCGCACTGGCGGCTGAGCCTGCAAACCCACAAGTGGCTGGGTGTGCGCTGATACTGACTGCCGCGACACCGCCACCCCATGCCCACGATTGCACTGCTCGGCACTGGCCTGCTGGGGGAAGCCATCGGTCAACGCCTGCTGCAGCAGGGGCTCGCGCTACGGGTCTGGAACCGCAGCCCAGGGCGCAGCGCCAGCTTGCTGGCGGCAGGGGCCACCGCCCTGCCCGATCTCCACGGAGCAGCCCAGGGCTGTGATGCGGTGATCACCGTGCTGCGCGATGGAGCGGTCACCGCTGAGGTGGTGCGGGCGCTGGGACCGCTGCACGGCACCACCGTGATCCCGATGGGAACGATGGGCGTCAGTGAAAGCCAGGCCCTCGCCAAGCAAACGACAGACCAGGGCGGTGACTATCTCGAGGCCCCTGTGCTGGGCAGCAAGCCCCAGGCCCTCAACGGCACCCTGCTGGTGATGGCCGGCGGAGAGGCCGCGGTGTTCGATCGACAGCGGGGGCTGCTGGGGCATCTGGCCGACGCTCCACAACGGGTCGGCCCGGTCGGCAGCGGTGCCGCCACCAAACTCGCCCTCAACCAACTGATCGCCAGCCTCACCCACAGCTTCTCCTTGTCGCTGCGGCTGATTCAGCAGGCGGGGGTCCCGGTCGACACCTTCATGGACATCCTCCGACCCTCCGCGCTGTACGCCCCGACCTTCGACAAGAAGCTGCAGCGGATGCTGGATGGGGAGTACAGCGATCCGAACTTCAGCACCGCCCTGCTGCGCAAAGATCTGCTGCTCTTTCTGCGCGAGGCCGCTGCGCAAGGACTGGATGCCGACGGCCTCACGGGAGTGGCGGCCCTGCTGGAGCGGGCCAGCGGCACCGAGCTCGATGGCCAGGATTACTGCGCCCTCCATGAGCTGACGCGGTGAGGCGACGCAGTGAGGCGAGGTTTTTTAATGACTCCATGAGTCAACGCACTGCGATCGCCCTGCTCTCCGGAGGCCTGGATTCGGCCACCGCTGCGGCCCTGGCCCAGGAGGAGGGCGATCGGGTGATCGGGCTGTCCTTCGACTACGGCCAGCGGCACCGGCGTGAATTGGAGGCAGCGGCACGCATCGCTGAGCGTTTGGAATTGGCCGAACATCACCGGATCGCCGTCGACCTGGCCGCCTGGGGCGGCTCTGCGCTGACGGATCTGAGCCAGCAGGTGCCCAGCGATGGGGTCGACGACGGCATCATCCCGTCGACCTATGTGCCAGGCCGCAACACGGTGTTCATCGCCATCGGCCTCAGCCTGGCCGAAGCCCGCGGTGCCGAGCGCCTGGTGCTCGGCGTCAATGCCGTGGATTACTCCGGTTATCCCGACTGCCGCCCCGACTATCTCCAGGCCTTTCAGACGCTGGCCGATCTGGCCAGCAAGGCCGGCCGGGAGGGCCATGGCACCCAGCTCTGGGCCCCCCTGGTGACCTGGAGCAAAACAACGATCGTTCAGGAGGCCCTGCGCCTTCAGGTGCCGATTGCAGACACCTGGAGCTGTTACAGCGGCGGTGACCAGGCCTGCGGGGTCTGCGACAGCTGCCGCATCCGTGATGCAGCGCTGCGCGACGCCGGTCGTCCGGACCTGTGCAGCCAACCCGCCGGATGACCCCGCTGCAGCGCCACCAGCTCCCCTGGCGCGATCCAGTGTCCGTGGCTCGGCGACTGGCTGAGCTGCACGGGGAGGAAGGGCTGATCTGGCTGGATGGAGACGGCAGTGCACTCGGCCGCTGGGTCACCCTCGCCAGCGGACCGCAGCAGACCCTGTGCTGCCGAGGCCTGCCCGGTGAGGCAGGGGCCAGCAATCCCTTCACGATGCTGCGGACCCTGGAGCCCGGCCACTGGACCGGTTGGCTCAGCTACGAAGCCGCCGCCTGGACGGAACCCGGCAACCCCTGGGCCGCGGATGCGCTGGCGACCCTGTGGATCGCTCGCCACGACCCGGTGTTGCGCTTCGATCTGCAGCAACGCCAACTCTGGATCGAAGGCCACAACCATGACGCCATCGGGGCCCTGATCGAGGCCCTGGACCGCCCCACAGCCCCGACACCTCCTGCAGCGCCGGGGATTCCCCTGGAGGCCTGGCGACACCACACCGATCAACGGGCCTTTGCTGATGGCGTCCGGCGGATCCGTGAATTGATCGCGTCGGGTGATCTGTTTCAGGCCAATCTCACCGCCTGCTGCAGCACCACCTGGCCCGAACAGAGCAGTGCTCTGGAGTTGTTTCTCCGGGTGCGGCAGGCCTGCCCGGCCCCCTTCGCCGGGCTGGTGATCGCTGAGAACGGCGAAGCGTTGCTGTCCTCGTCGCCGGAACGCTTCCTGCGGATGGATCCAGGCGGCCGGATTCAGACCCGACCGATCAAAGGCACCCGACCACGGCACAGCAGTCCGGAGCGAGACGCTGATCTGGCCGCAGACCTGGTCTGCAGCGCCAAGGACCGCGCCGAGAACGTGATGATCGTGGACCTGCTGCGCAATGACCTGGGCCGGGTCTGCCGTCCCGGCTCGATTGAGGTGCCCCAGCTGCTTGGCCTGGAAAGCTATGCCTCGGTGCACCACCTCACCTCCGTGGTGGAAGGGCAGCTGCAGCAGGGACTGACCTGGGTGGACCTGCTGGAGGCCTGTTGGCCTGGGGGATCGATCACCGGAGCCCCGAAGCTGCGGGCCTGCCAGCGCCTCCAGGAGCTGGAACCGACCAGTCGTGGGCCCTACTGCGGTTCCCTGATCCATCTGGACTGGGATGGCCGCTTCGACAGCAACATCCTGATCCGCTCGCTGATCCGCCAGGGCTCCAGCCTGCGGGCCCATGCCGGCTGCGGCATTGTGGCCGACTCCGATCCCGACGGCGAAGCGGAGGAACTGCTCTGGAAACTCCAGCCCCTGTTGAACGCGCTGACATGACTGCGTCCATCGCCTGGATCGATGACCGCTGGGGCCAGCCCGACCAGCTCGGTGTTCCCCTGAGTGACCGTGGCCTGCAGCTGGCGGATGGACTGTTTGAGACGCTCTTGGTGGAGGACGGGGAACCGTGCCTGATGGCGCAGCATCTCGCGCGCTGGCACGGCAGTGCCAGGCTGCTGGGGATGGCCGCACCCCCGCAGCGGGACTGGCTGGAGCCGCTGATCGCCGACGCGGTGCGCCACGTGAGCCTGCAGCGCGGCAGTGGCGCCCTGCGGCTGAACTGGAGCCGTGATGGAGCCGGAAGCCGTGGTGTCGGCGCGAACGGCAGCGCAGCCATGCGCTTCTGGCTCACCCTGCAGACCATTCAGCCCACCCAGCAACCGATCACAGCGATCACCAGCCAACGGGAACGACGGAACCCGCTGAGCCTGCTGAGCCGGTGCAAAACCTTCAGCTACGGCCAGGCGATCCAGGCACGCCGGGAAGCAGAACGCAACGGCGCCGACGAGGCCGTCCTGCTGAACACCAGCGGGGAACTCTGCTGCGGCACGGTCGCCAATCTGCTGGTGCTGCGGCAGGGGCAATGGCTGACCCCACCGCTGAGCAGCGGCTGCCTGCCCGGCGTGATCCGTCAACGGGGCCTTGACCTCGGCCGACTGGAGGAGGCCTGGCTGGGCGAGGCCCTTCAGAGCGACGATCAGGCGGTTCTGGTGAACAGCCTGGGCTGCCGACCACTCCGCAGCATCGACGGCCAACGGCTGCAACTCAGCGATGCCGGCGTCAAGCTTTGGGCCCAACTCCGCCGCTGAGGGCACGATATTGAGGAGATATCGACTGAATATCTCCTCAATATCGTGCCGATGTGATCAGACGCTGAGGAACTGATCCACCACCGCCTGGCTGAGATCGCTGGTAGGTCCACTGGCCACGATCCCGCCCCGCTGCATGGCGTAGTAGCGGTCGGCCTGGCGCACGAAATGGAGATGCTGCTCCACCAGCAGCACGCCGATGCCGGTCTCGGCAATGATCCGACGCACCGCCGCCTCGATGTCCTGCACGATGTTGGGCTGGATGCCCTCGGTGGGTTCATCGAGCAACAACAATTTCGGCTTGCCAAGCAAAGCCCGGGCAATCGCCAGTTGCTGCTGCTGACCCCCACTGAGATCACCGCCTTTGCGGGGCAGAAACTCCTGCAGGATCGGGAACAGCTCGTAGACGAAGGGATCGATGCGCCGGTTGCGGCCCAGCCCCCCCCGCAACGCCTCCATGCCCAACATCAGGTTCTCCTCCACGGTGAGCTGGGGGATGATCTCGCGCCCCTGGGGCACGTAGCCCACACCGGAACGAGCCCGTTGATATGGCGCCTGGCGGTCGAGGCCCTCGCCATTGAACACAATCTGACCGCGGCGGGGCCGCAGCAAACCGATCAACGACTTGAGCAGCGTGGTCTTGCCCACACCGTTCCGCCCGATCAAACAGACCATCTCACCTGCCTTCACGGTGAGATCCACATCCCGAAGGATGTGACTCTCGCCGTAATAGGTGTTCAAGCCACGGATTTCCAGCAGTGTCGTCATCCGTTCTCCTCGTCGGTGGTGCCCAGATAAACCTCAATCACGCGGGGATCAGCCTGAACCTGATCCATCGTTCCCTCGCAGAGCACATGGCCCTGGTGCAGCACCGTCACGGGACTCTCCAAGCGACGGATGAACTCCATGTCGTGCTCGATCACCAGCACGGTGTGATCACCCGCCAGTGATTTGAGCAAATCTGCCGTGAGATCCGTCTCCTCATCCGTCAGGCCGGCGACCGGCTCATCCACCAGCAACAGGTCGGGATCCTGACCCACCAACATCGCAATCTCCAACCACTGCTTCTGTCCGTGGGACAGGGAGCCCGCAGCCCAGTCGGCGCGGGATTGCAGATTGACGATGCCCATCAGCTGATGCACCCGATCACGCTGGGCAGCCTTGAGGCCAGTGAACAGCAACGACCAGGGCTGCTTGGGCCGGCTGACAGCCAGCGCCAGGTTTTCCTGAACCGTGAGCTTCTCGAACACCCGCGGACTTTGGAACTTGCGGCCAATGCCCAAACGAGCGATGCGGTGCTCACGGGTGCCCACCAACGAGCGACCCTTGAACAGCACATCTCCCTCTGTCGGTGGCGTTTTGCCACTGATCACATCCAGGAAGGTGGTCTTGCCCGCCCCATTGGGACCGATCACCGCACGGAGTTCACCGGGCTGCAGCGTCAGGTTGAGATCGCGCAGGGCCAAAAAACCGTCGAAGCTGACGGTGATCTGACGCAACTCCAGGAGAGGGGTCGTCATGGCTGCACCTCCTCTTGACCATCAAGTTCCAGCTGGGGATAGGTGCCGATGGGACGAACCAAACCCAACCGATTGAGCAGATTGCGGGGACCGTCGCCGCGGAACCAACCGATCACACCTTCCGGCAGAGCCGTGACCACAAGGATGAACAAACCGCCCTGGATGAACAACCAGCTCTCGGGCATCACCTCACTGACAAGGCTCTTGGCGTAGTTGATCACCACAGCACCGAGAATCGCGCCCACCAAGGTGCCGCGGCCACCGACCGCCACCCAGATCACCATGTCAATCGACATCGGCACCTCCATGAATTGCGGAGAGGCACTGCCGGATTGAACGGTGTACAGCGCTCCACCGATGCCCGCCAGTGCACCAGCGAGGCCGAACACAATCGTTTTGAACAACGTGGGGTTGAAACCGGCAAAGCGCAGCCGCGGTTCGTCATCGCGAATGGCAATCAGCACGTCACCAAAGCGACCGCGGACCACCCAGCGCAGAAAAGCCCAAACCAAAATCACCACCACGGCGGTGACCCAGAAGAACCACCGCTGCATCAAATCGGAGCCGACGTACTGGCCGAACAATTTCGTGGCCGGCGTCTGCAAGCCATTGGTGCCGTTGATCAGCTTCTGCTGGCCGTTGAAAAAGTTGAAAAAGACCAGCAAAGCGGCCTGGGTCAGGATCGAGAAGTACACCCCCTTGATCCGGTTACGGAACACCAAACCGCCCAGAACAGCGGCCAGAACACCAGGAATCAGCCAGATCGCCACCAAGGTGAACCAGGGCGACGCGAAGGGGTGCCAGAAGAACGGCAACTCCTTGACGCCATAAAGGCTGAAGAATTCAGGGATCGCATTGGGCAGATCGCCAGCACTGCTCAGCTGGAGATACATGGCAGCGGCATAGCCGCCCAAGGCAAAAAAGATTCCCTGGCCAAGACTGAGCAGACCGGTGAAGCCCCAGATCAAATCGATCCCGAGGGCCACGATCGCCAGAGAGAGAAAGCGACCCAACAGATTGAGTCGAAAAACGGACAGCACAGAGGGTGCCGCCACGATCGCCGCAATGATCAGCACCCAGAGCAGGAGCTGTCGCCAACGGCGCTGTTGAAGGAACTGCCACATGAAATCAGGCCTCCACCATGCGTCCCTTCTGCGGGAATAACCCCGCGGGACGGAACTGCAAGAACGCCACGATCAGGGCGAAAATCATCACCTGAGCCATGCTCGTGGTGGCAAAGAACGTCACAGCACCCGCCAGGGGCGCTGGCATGTCGGGCCAGAGGGTGAGCAGACGACCGGCACCGATCAGATCGGTGAGCCAGCCGATCGCAAAGGACGCCAGCACCGTGCCGAAGAGATTGCCGACTCCACCGAGCACGACGACCATGAAACAACCGACGATGTAGGAGCCGCCCACGTTCGGACCGACGGAACCGAGCAGGGAGACAGCGACACCCGCGACACCGGCCAATCCAGAGCCAATGCCGAAGGTCAGCACATCAACCGTGTCGGTGGGAATGCCCAGACAGTCGCTCATGGATCGGTTCTGGGTGACAGCGCGGATCCGCATCCCCCAGACACTGCGGTTCAGGAACCACGTCACCCCGAGAACCGCCACCACCGTGACCGCAATGATCACCAGCCGCGGCACCGGAAACGTCAGGCCGCTCAGCTCAAGGCCACCGCGCATCCACTGCGGCGCCGTGACGTCCACATTGCGCGCATCCGCCTGTGCAATGCGGCTGATCTGAGAGGCCAGACCACTCGCCAACACCACCCCAGCCAAGGCGGCCACGGCCCAGCTGCCGGCACGAACCAGCCGTGAGCGCGCGTCAAGAAGCCAAAGCTGGGGAAGGAACACCGGCAGACCGAAACCGAGCACGAGCGCCAGGATCAGGCCGGCCGCATGGGCCATCGGGACACTGCGAACGAATTGCTGCAGGATCAAGCTGACGCCCCAGGTCGCCAGCAGGGTCTCCAGAGGATTGCCGTACAAACGGCGAATCACCGTGCGTTCCAACAGCACCCCAACAACGCCACTGACGATGAAGGCCACCGGCAGCGCCACGAGCACATACAGGTTGTAGAGGGGGGCCAGTGCGGGCAGCTTGAAAATCAACTGCACCACGTAGGTGGTGTATGCCCCGAGCATGATCAGCTCGCCATGGGCGAGGTTGATCACACCCATCAGACCGAAAACAATCGCCAATCCAAGGGCGGCCATCAGCAGCACGGAGCCGATGGCCACACCGTTGAACAGGCTTTCAAAAAGCAGTTGCACGACTGTCTGAAACGAAGCGTTCAGGGAAACGACAAAAGAGGAGCCCGAAAACGAGCTCCTCCGTCAAGAGAAATCAGGCTGTGATCCGACGATCAGAGCTTGTACTTGCCGCCCTTCGATGCATCGGTCCAGTCGCAGGCGAAACCGGTGGAATCCGGGTGGATCTGGTTCCAGGCCTGGGGAGCCACGGGGCCATCGGTCTCCTCAAGGATGTCGAACTGGCCATCCTTGGTGATCTGACCGATCCGCACGGTCTGGGACAGGTGATGGTTCGGCATCACGGTCACCTTGCCCTGAGGTGCATCGAACTCGATGCCAACCAGGGCTTCACGGACCTTGTCGTCCTCGAAGCTGTTGGCCTTCTCGACGGCGGCTTTCCACAGGTAAACCATGTTGTAGGCCGACTCCTGGGGGTCAGCGACCTGGCGGTCGGCGCCGTACTTGGCCTTGAAGTCAGCAGCGAACTTCTTGGATGCCGGGGTGTCGATCGACATCATGTAGTTCCAAGCGCCGTAGTGGCCCTCAAGGAACTCAGAACCGATGGTGCTGATCTCCTCTTCCGCGATGGAGTAGCTCATCACGTAGTAGCCGTTGGCAGGGGTGATGCCTGCGTCCTGGATCTGCTTGAAGAAGGCGACGTTCTGGTCACCGTTCAGGGTGTTGATGATCACACCGCCGTCGGGCAGAGCTTCCTTGATCTTGGCGATGATCGGAGCAACCTCGGTGTTGCCCAGGGGGAGATAGTCCTCACCGACCACTTCGCCACCCAGCTGCTCGACCTGAGCCTTGGTGATGGTGTTGGAGGTGCGGGGGAAGACGTAGTCCGAACCCACGAGGAAGAAGGGCTTGCCAGCGGCAGGCGACTTCTCATACATGAACTTGGTGGCCGGCTCCGACTGCTGGTTCGGGGTGGCACCGGTGTAGAAGATGTTGTTGGAGCACTCCTGGCCCTCGTACTGAATCGGGTAGTAGAGGAAGGCGTTCTTCGACTCGTAAACCGGCAGCATTTCCTTGCGGCTGGCGGAGGTCCAACCGCCGAAGACCACAGGCACCTTGTCCTGATCGATCAGTTTCTTGGACTTCTCAGCGAAGGTGGGCCATGTGGAGGCACCGTCTTCAACGATGTACTCAATCGTGTAGGCCTTGCCATCCACTTCCACACCACCGGCGGCGTTGATCTCGTCAATCGCCATTTTCTCGGTGTCGACCAGCGTCTTCTCCGAGATCGCCATGGTGCCGGTCAGCGAGTGCAGGATGCCGACCGTGACCGTGCAGTTGTTGCCGTCGTCATCACACTTGGCATTGGTGGCCTGGTCGTTACCACCACAGGCGGTCACAGCCAAGCCCAGCGATGTTGCGGCCAGGCCGGCAAACAGACGCTTAGAGAGAGAGGAACTCATGAAATCCACAACACGTGATTCAGTGCCTGTCTGACGACGGCAGCCGTGAAAAGGTAAGAATCAACACCTCTTTGGTTTGGTATCAAAGCGAACACTTTTTCGACTTCCTGGGCCTCAAATCAACGATTTGGTAGCTGTTGCAACACAAAATCAACGACACGGTCGAGACCTTCGCCGCTGTGCAGGTTGGTGAAGCACCAGGGCCGATCGCTGCGCATCCGCAAGGTGTCGCGCTCCATCACCGCCAGGTCGGCCCCCACCAACGGAGCCAGATCGATCTTGTTGATCACCAGCAGATCGGACCGCGTGATCCCTGGCCCGCCTTTGCGCGGGATCTTGTCACCGGCAGCCACATCGATCACGTAGATGCAGAGATCCACCAACTCCGGACTGAAGCTCGCGGCCAGATTGTCGCCACCGCTTTCCACCAGCACCAGATCCAGACCGGGGAATTGCTCCTCGAGCTCCGCCACCGCCGCACGGTTGATCGAACAGTCCTCCCGGATGGCCGTGTGCGGGCAGCCGCCGGTCTCCACGCCACGGATTCGCCCCGGCTCCAAGGCGCCTGCCCGGGTCAGGAACTGCGCATCCTCCTGTGTATAGATGTCATTGGTGACGACGGCAAGCTGAAGCCGATCGCGCAGCCGCCGGCAGAGCGCCTCCACCAGCGCGGTTTTCCCGGATCCCACCGGACCCGCCACTCCGAGACGCAACTTGCTGCCCATCAGCTTCGAAACAGGCGTGAGTACAACTCAGCATGGGCCAGCTGCGCCAGAGAGGCACCCACGCCGGAGCTCCAGATCTGCCGCGGATCACAGTGCTGCAACAGCTCAGCCTGCTCAAGAATCAACGGACGCAAGCGCAGCTGCAGCACCTGGGCCCGGGTGGGCCCCAAGGGCAACAACCGCACTGCCGCACTGAGTTGATTGGCAACCCAGCCGTAGAGATACCCCTCAACCATCGCCGCGGGCGTGATCTCCAGCGCCGTGGCGGCCCAGGCCCAGGCCGCTGGCCAGGCCAGGCGCAACGGCTCCGGCAACGGATGGCCGAGCTCCTGCATCAGCTGACCCAACGATTGCCCCATCTGACGCTGTTGGGCCCGCACCTCAGCGGCCTCACGGGTCGCCAGCAACCATGCGTCGAGATCCAGCAAACGGCGTCGCGCAGCGTCGTCCCGCTGCCCCACCCAGGCCGATAGCTCTGCCGCCATCGGCACCAGAGCAGCGGCTTCCAAGCGCAGTGCACCACCTGTCAACTCGGCTTCAAGCCAGGAGGCAAGCGTGGCCTCATCGGTGAGGGTGCCGGACTGAATCAGCACCTCCAATCCTTCGGAATAACTGAAGGCACCCACCGGCAACGCCGGACTCACCAACTGGAGCAGAGACAGATCACTCATGGATGGCTGTCGCCGTGGCTGTGATGGTGCGCCTCTCCGTAGGCCCCACCCTCTGGCGCAAAGGGCTCGCGGCAACGGCTCAGCACCAACCCCCGTGCCTCAAGCATGGCGGCCAGCACCGAATCGTCCAGCAGACGCAACTCCTCCGGATGCAGCTCCAACGCAACATGACGATTGCCGAGGTGATACGCCGCCTGAAGCAACGCCAACGCTGAGTCCGCCTGCACACGCAGCAACGGCTCCGCCGCGGCGACGACAGTCACCCGAACGGCTCCGCACCCATCACTGAGCTGATCACCGGGACGCAACGCTCCCTCCCGGGGCAACTGCAACAGCACCGGACGACCGCAGGCCGTGCTGCGTCGCCCCCGCAGCACCCGACGTTCAGCAGCGGTGAGCGGCAACTCAAAGTCGGCCAGGCTCCCGGGGTCGGCGGCCAACCGCCGCTCCAGCACGAGCAGACTTTCGCTCACAGGCCCCGGACATCTCTGCCAAGCCTGCCCAGCCATTGACCTGACACTTGGTAGCAACCGCTACAGAGCGGGCGTGAGTCAGCGCGGAGCGTGGAGCCATGCAACGCCCAGAGCCCTGGCACGGCCGCTGCCAGCTGCACTTCCATGCCAGCCCTGCGGGCACACACCACCAGGGGGGCTGCAGCGCTCCGTTCAAGTTGCTACGGGCCGAACGCGGCAACGACGGACGCTGCGAGCTACCCCTGCTCCACACCGCCGGAGGGCTTGTCGGCGGCGACCAGCTCAGCATCGAGCTGGAGCTGACCCCTGGCAGTCGCAGCCTGATCACCAGCGTGGCGGCGCAAAAGGTCTACGGCTCCCTCGGCCGCAGCCGCCTCCACCCAGAAGGCCGTTGGGCCCAGCAGACGGTGCAGTGCTCGCTCGCCGAGGACAGCGATCTGGAATGGCTCCCCCAGGAGCTGGTGCTGTACGCGGATGCCCTCTATGAGCAGCAGCTGGCCGTGACCCTGCCGGAGACCGCCTCATTTCTCAGTGCAGACATCGTGCGACTGGGGCGCACCGCCGCGGGTGAAACCCTGAATCGAGGCTGTTGGCGCTCCGCCCTGAGCGTGCAACGGGTCCGTCAGAGGGACCCTCACTGGGAGCTTGTCGATCGACTCGAACTTGGCGGAGACAACCTGAACAGCCTCCACGGGCTCGCCGGCGCCGCAGTCTTCGGCTCCCTGGTGTGGGCCGCTCCGATGGCACTGAGCCCCGAAATCCTCCACGATCTAGAGCAGGCCATTCGCACCGATCGCGAGGGGCTCGAGGGAACGATGCGCCTCAGCAGGCTCGACCAAGGACTGGTCGCCCGGTACAGCGGACCGTCGAGCCGCGACGCCCGCTTCTGGTTCAGTCGGATCTGGGCCCGGACCCGTGCCCTGCGAGGACTGAGCAGCCCCCGCATCCCACGGGTCTGGCCCTTGCAGGAACAGCCATTAGCCGGACAAACGTTCACAACGAACCATCAAGCGGTCCCGACAGCGACAAACTGATGAGGACCGAGGCCCCCCATGCATCTCAGTCCCCAGGAAAAGGACAAGCTCCTGATCGTGACCGCTGCCTTGCTGGCGGAACGTCGGCTCAACCGCGGCCTGAAGCTCAACCACCCCGAAGCGGTGGCCTGGCTCAGCTTCCTGGTGCTGGAGGGCGCCCGTGACGGACAAAGCGTCGCCGAGCTGATGCAGGAGGGCACCACCTGGCTGCGACGCGATCAGGTGATGGAGGGGGTGCCCGAGCTGGTGCATGAGGTGCAGATCGAAGCGGTCTTCCCCGACGGCACCAAGCTCGTCACCCTGCACGACCCCATCCGCTGAGGCCGACCTGATGGCACCCCTGATCCCTGGCGAACTGCTGCCCGAACCCGGCGAACTCGAGCTGAATGCAGGCCGACCGGTCACCACGCTGAGCGTCTCCAACAGCGGCGACCGGCCGGTGCAGGTGGGGTCTCACTTCCACTTCGCGGAAGCCAATGCCGCCCTGCAGTTCGACCGCAACGCCGCCCGCGGCCAGCGACTCGACATCCCCGCCGGCACCGCCATTCGCTTCGAGCCCGGCGACAGCCGCGACGTGACCCTGATTCCCTTCGCCGGTGCCCGTCGGGTGGTCGGCTTCAACGGCCAGATCAACGGACCCCTCGACGCCTGACCCATGCCCTACCGCATCTCCCGCCAGGCCTACGCCGAGACCTACGGCCCCACCACCGGTGACCGGGTTCGCCTCGCCGATACGGACCTGATCC
>JBMZMY010000034.1:0-18357 GCA_049619435.1 Synechococcus sp. | reverse complement strand
CGAAACCCACAGGCCGATGATCGCGAGGTGTCCGAAATGGGTGGAGAAGAGCTTCTGATAGAGGCGCTCCTCCGTCATCCCGTCATGGCTCTCGAAGTCGTGAGCCGTGGCGATCCCGTACCAGATACGGCGGGTTGTCGGGTCCTGGGCCAGACCCTGGCTGAACGAAGGAAATTTCGTTGCCATTAGAGGGAGAGGTCAGGTGAGGTCAGCCGACCACAAGAATGTGGGCGTGGAAGAAGGCCCACGTGGTCGCAATTCCGCCCAAGAGGTAATGGGCAACACCCACGGCACGGCCTTGGATGATGGAAAGCGCACGGGGCTGGATGGCGGGAGCCACCTTCAGCTTGTTGTGAGCCCAGACGATGGACTCGATCAGCTCCTGCCAGTAGCCGCGGCCACTGAAGAGGAACATCAGGCTGAAGGCCCAGACGAAGTGGGCGCCGAGGAACATGATTCCGTAGGCGGCCGTGTTCGAGCCATAGCTGTTGATCACCTGAACGGCCTGAGCCCACAGGAAGTCACGCAGCCAGCCATTGATGGTGATGGCGCTTTGGGCAAAGTTGCCGTTGGTGATGTGCGCGACGGAACCGTCGGCATTCACCGTTCCCCAGATGTCGCTCTGCATCTTCCAGGAGAAGTGGAAGATCACAACAGACAGGGAGTTGTACATCCAGAACAGGCCCAGGAACACGTGGTCCCAAGCGGAGACCTGGCAAGTACCACCACGACCAGGACCATCGCAGGAGAAGCGGAAGCCCAGGTTGGCCTTATCAGGGATGAGGCGGGAGCTACGGGCGTACAGGACACCCTTCAGCAGGATCAGCACCGTCACGTGAATCGTGAAGGCGTGGATGTGGTGAACCATGAAGTCGGCGGTGCCGAGCGGCATGGGAGCAGCGGCAACCTTGCCGCCGACGGCGACAACAGAACCGTTGAACACTTCACTCACACCCGCGAGGGCGTTGGGAGCTGTGCTGCCAGCAGCTGCGGCGTGCACGTTCTGAATCCACTGAGCAAAGATCGGCTGAATGGAGATCGCCGAATCGCTGAACATGTCCTGGGGACGACCCAGGGCACGCATGGTGTCGTTGTGGATGTACAGGCCGAAGCTGTGGGCTCCGAGCCAGATGCAGACCCAGTTGAGGTGACTGATGATGGCGTCGCGAGCCTTGAGCACCCGATCCAGCACGTTGTCGATGTGCTTAGCGGGGTCGTAGTCGCGAACCATGGCGATGGCGGCGTGGGCACCGGCACCGACGATCAGGAAACCTCCAATCCACACGTGGTGGGTGAACAATCCGATTTGAGTCGGATAGTCGATCGACATGTACGCGTAAGGAGGCATCGCATACATGTGCTGGGCCACGATGATGCTCAGGGAGCCGAGCATGGCCAGGTTCACGGCCAGCTGAGCGTGCCAGGAGTTCGTCATGAACTCGTACAGGCCGTCATGACCGTTGGGAGCCGGGAACAGCAGGGGATCGCCCTTCTGACCCTCATGGATCTCCTTGATGGAGTGACCGATGCCCCAGTTCGTGCGGTACATGTGACCAGCCACGATGAAGAGGACAGCAATCGCCACGTGGTGGTGAGCGATGTCGGTCATCCAGAGACTGCCGGTGACAGGATTCAGCCCACCTTTAAAGGTGAGGAAATCGCTGTAAGCAGCCCAGTTACCTGAGAAGAAGGCGGAGATACCGGAGCCGATGCCGGGATACAGCTGCGCCAGGAGGTCTTGGTTGAAGAACTCGTGGGGCAGAGGAATGTCAGCCACCGTTGCGATGGTCTTGCCGTTCAGCACCAGCGGCTCGCCGGCGTCGATGGCATCCATCAACTTGGTGACAGGCAGCGACACGTGGATCAGGTGACCAGCCCAGGACAGTGAACCGAGACCCAGCAGACCTGCCAGGTGGTGGTTCAGCATCGACTCAACGTTCTGGAACCACTCCAACTTCGGCGCAGCCTTGTGGTAGTGGAAAACACCAGCGTTGAGCATGAGGCCGGCCATCACCAGGGCACCGATGGCCAGAGCCATGAGCTGGGTTTCGCTGGTGATGCCCCAGGCGCGCCAAACGTGGAACAGGCCTGAGGTGATCTGAATGCCGTGGAAGCCGGCACCCACATCGCCGTTGAGGATCTCCTGGCCGAAGATCGGCCACACCACCTGAGCACTGGGCTTCACATGGGTGGGATCGGCAAGCCAGCCGGAGAAGTTGGAGAAGCGGGCACCGTGGAAGAAGGCGCCGCTCAGCCAGATAAAGATGACGGCCAGATGGCCGAAGTGCGCGGAGAAGATCCGCCGAGAGACCTCTTGCAGGTCACTCGTGTGAGCGTCGAAATCGTGAGCGTTGGCGTGAAGGTTCCAAACCCAGGTTGTGGTTTTGGGACCCTTCGCGAGGGCGCGGTCGAAGTGTCCGGGCTTGCCGAACAGCTCGAAGGTTGCTGGATTGTCAACCTTTTCGACCTGGCTCTTCGCGTCACTCCCACGCTCCGGTGGGCTGATGGTCATCGAGTCGTTCCTCGAGGGACGGGTATCGAGGTGGTGGGCCACCCCTCCGACGGGCCGAAGCCGATCGGGGCCCCGAACACAGCTCCGCAAAGCGTTACCGGGTTCGGGCGTCAGCTCAAACAAAGGGCCAAAACCCCTTGACTGACCTGAAGCTGGGGCCCCAAAGAGGGGACCGCTGGCGGAAGCATAGGGGCGGGAGATCGCGTTTCAGCCCAGTGAGTTACAAAGGTTCAATCCCGGCCGGACCCAGTCAGTGACAGGTGTCTGCAGATTTGTAAAAGTCAGCGAAACGGCGCAATCTTTCGACAGTTGGCAATAGTTTTCTTCAGAAAAAAAGTGATTTCATGTCAATTAATCGATTCACCTGATCGCTCTTCAGAATGGATTGACCTACCCACTGCTCCGATGTCAGGGCCGAGGTTGAAGCGCTTGCTGGGACTGGTGATCGCCAGCTTGGTTTTGTTCAGCAGCTGCATGGCTGTCGACGCACGTCCGTCCTGGCGCCCCGACAGCAACCGCGGTGGATTGAATAGTTCGCGAACCAACCCAGCATCGGAGCGCAACGGCAGCCTTCAGGAGGTGGCGGCTCCTGGCGCCGTTGATCAACTCCGTCGCGCACTGTCTCAGCACCGCCCGGTGCTGACCTTGACCAGCCCCAAAGATGGCAGCGTGATCAACACCGAGACGGTGCAGCTGTCCCTGACTCTCGAGGACTGGCCCCTCGTGGAGGATCCCGAAATCGGACTGGGGCCGCATGTGGTGGTGCAGGTCGACGACAGGGCTCCCTTACGGCTCACCGAAGCCGATCAGCAGGGACATCTTCAGCTGGAGCTGCGTGACCTTGAACCGGGCAGCCATCGCTTCAGCGCCTGGGCCGCCTACCCCTGGGGGGAGCCCAATTCACGGCCGGAGGCCAGCGTGCAGTGGCGGCTGCACCTCTGGCAGGAACTCAGAGACCGCCAGCCCGATGTCAACGCGCCGTGGTTGGTGACGGTTCATCCACCCGACGACGGCGTGCTGCAACCTCTGCCACTGAATTGGTTGATCTGGAATGCACCTCTGCAGAACCTGCGCGATAACGATGAGCGCTGGCGACTGCGCGTCAGCATCGATGGCGACAGCTTCCTGGTCAGTCGTCCTGAGGGGATCTGGCTGAAGGCACCGTCGACGTCGCGGGGGGTGAACCTCCAGATGGAATTACTGAATGGCCAGGGGGACCCCCTGGATCCAGTGTTCAACAACCAACTGGTGCATCTCAATCCGTCGTCCGGACAACGTCCTGCCTGGCTGAAGGCCAAATTGAACGACGACGAACTCGCCCGGTTTGTCGGACAGCCCCCTGCCGAGGCAGAAGCAGACCCTGAACCCGAACGCCAAGGGGAGTCCCAGGAGGAGCCCCCTGCCCTGGATCAGCCCGACCTCGATCAGCCCAATAGGGATGTTGAGATCGAGGATGCACTTGAGCCCGTCGAGCCTGAACAGGCGGAGCCCCAGCCAGTGGCTGACGTTTCACCCACTGAGGCTCCAATCACTGACGATCGGGCACTCGATATCGCGGAACTGACCGACTCCGATGCAGGGGACAGTGAGCCCCAGCCCGACGGCGAACACACAACCCCCTGAGCCATCAGTCAGGGGGTTTGCGGCCTCAGCGCTGGGTGGGCACGAGCGCATCGGTGGACATACACCTGGCCCAGCCATGGGTCGGGAGCTCAGGGTTGCCACGGTCGGCGATTTTGTAAACGAGCTTGAAACGGCAAAAGCCCCGAACATCCCTCTGGGGAGGCACATGGACACGAACCTCCGGCAGTTCGAGGCGGAGATCGTCCGTCGCGGTGGGCTTGGCATAAAACTGCGTCCCCTCCCTCACGGTGAAAATCGCGGCATGCACCGGACTGGTGGCACCGGCGATCAGCACAGCAACCGTGGGCAGGAACAGACGCATGCCGGTCGTCACAACCTGCGAAACGTAGGGATCCCGATCAAGAGCGTCAACGGACGCGGTCTTCAGCCTGGGAGGATCAGCCCCTGCCTCGCCCCTCCCCTGACTGACCCTTCCTGCACCCCCCCGGTTCTGGCTCTGGGACTCTCTGCCGCCGCCGAGCCCCTGCTGAAGCGATTGGTTCAGCAGGGGCTGGTCTCCCGCCCCGATGGAGGTCAGTCCACAGCCGCTGAATGGCTCGCCAAGCACTGGCAAGCGGAGCGAACGCTGCTCGTGGTCGGTGCCATCGGAGCCGTGACGCGCCTGATCGCCCCACTTCTTCAAGGGAAAGCGCACGACCCCGCCGTTCTGGTGATGGATCCCAAGGGGACCCACGTGGTTCCCGTTCTTGGTGGGCATGGCAGCGGAGCTGAACAGTGCGCACGGGAGCTGGCCGCAGCCCTCGGAGCCAATCCGGTGATCACGGGAGCCTGCGCCAGCGACGGGCGCTTGGCCCTGGATGAATTCGGCACAGGGTGGGGATGGCGCCGAAGCGGCACGGTCGAGCAATGGCGCACCTTGATGCAGCACCAGGGCCGTCACCAAGCCAGCACCGTGTGGCAAAGCAGCGGCCAACAGCAGTGGTTGTCCGACGCCATCCACCCTCAGGTCACCCCAGTGGAGCAGGGGCCGGCCCAGCTGCAGATCGGCTCACAACAACGCGATGGCTGCCAATGGCATCCCCCCACGTTGTGGCTTGGTGTGGGCTGTGAGCGCGATACCAGTCCCAGCCTGATCACGCGCGCGATCGAGAACACGCTCGCGGCGGCCGATCTCAGTATCGAGGCCGTGGCAGGCATCGCCAGCGCTGACCGCAAAGGGGATGAAGCGGGCTTGCTCAGCATCACGGCAGAGCGGGGCTGGCCCCTGCGAACGTTCCCGGCCTCCGCCCTGGCCAACGTGAGCGTGCCCAACCCCTCCGAGGTGGTGCTGGCGGAAATGGGGACCCCCTCCGTCTCCGAAGCGGCAGCCCTGCTGGCCGCCGGTCGCCATGGTGTGCTGAAGCAACCCAAAGCCATCCACCGTGCTGAAGGCGGAGAGCGGGGGGCCGTCACCGTGGCGATTGCAGAGGCCAGCACCCCCTTCGCTCCCCAACGCGGAGCCCTGCACTTGGTCGGCAGCGGACCAGGAGACCTGGGCTTGATCAGCGCTGATGCCAGACAGGCGCTGACCCGGGCCACCGTTTGGGTGGGGTACAGCCTGTATCTCGATCTGCTGGAACCCCTGCGCCGACCGGATCAGGTCCGGTTGGAGGGTCAGCTGACCCGGGAATGGGAGCGTTGCAGTGCGGCGCTCAGCCTGGCGCAACAGGGGGTCAGCGTCGCGTTGATCTCTTCCGGTGACAGCGGGATCTACGGCATGGCTGGCCTGGCCCTGGAACTCTGGTTACAGCAGCCGGTGCAGGACCGTCCTGCCTTTCAGGTGCACCCTGGTCTCTCAGCGTTGCAGTTGGCGGCCGCCAGGGTGGGTGCTCCGTTGATGCACGACTTCTGCACCGTGAGCCTGAGCGATCGGCTGACGCCATGGCCCGTGATCGAGCAGCGCCTTGAGGCGGCGGCCGCCGGCGACTTCGTCGTGGCTTTGTACAACCCACGATCCAAGGGCCGCGACTGGCAATTGGCCCGAGCCCAGGAGATCCTGCTGAGCCGACGATCCGACACCACCCCGGTTGCCCTCGCCCGTCAACTCGGCCGAGCGGCGGAACAAACGACCCTGACCACCCTGGGCTCCCTCGAGCCCAGCGATGTGGACATGCTCACGGTCGTGCTGATCGGCAACAGCAGCACCTATTGCCGCGACGGCCGCATGGTCACCCCGAGGGGGTACCCCGGAGCGGCCTTGCAATGAGCTGCGGTCAGATCAACCGAATCGGGATGACAGGATTCGAACCTGCGGCCCCTTCGTCCCGAACGAAGTGCGCTACCAAACTGCGCTACATCCCGGCGGCGACATCGTAGAAGACGGCCTGACAGGGAGGCCGTCTAGGGTTCAGGATTGACCGAATTCAGCCGTGCTCAAGCCCGAGTGGTTGCGCGTCAAAGCCCCGCAAAGGGAGCGCATCGGCGCTGTGGCCGACCTGCTGCTGGACCTCAAGCTGAACACGGTCTGCCAGGAAGCCAGCTGCCCGAACATCGGCGAGTGCTTCGCCGGCGGCACGGCAACGTTTCTGATCATGGGTCCGGGCTGCACGCGGGCCTGCCCGTACTGCGACATTGATTTCGACAAGAGCGTCCGCGAGCTGGATCCGACTGAGCCCGAGCGGCTGGGTGAGGCGGTGGCGCGCCTGGGCCTGCGCCATGTCGTGATCACGTCAGTCAACCGTGATGACCTACCGGATGGCGGCGCCTCCCAGTTCGTGGCCTGCATCCAGGAGGTGAAGCAGCGCTCACCGCTCACCACAATCGAACTGCTGATCCCGGATTTCTGCGGCGACTGGAATGCCTTGGCCACGGTGATGGCAGCCGCACCCCACGTTCTCAACCACAACATCGAAACGGTGCCGCGGCTGTACCGGCTGGCTCGACCTCAGGGCATCTACGAGCGGTCGCTGGAGTTGCTGCAACGGGTGCGTGACGACTGGCCCAAGGCCTACAGCAAGTCTGGACTGATGGTCGGCCTGGGTGAAACCGATGATGAGGTGATCGACGTGCTGCGAGACCTGCGGTCCCACCGCGTCGACATCGTCACCATCGGTCAGTACCTCTCACCGGGCCCGAAGCACCTGGCCGTGGATCGCTTCGTCACACCCGAGCAATTCGACATGTACCGCCGCATCGGCGAAGACGACCTTGGCTTCCTGCAGGTGGTGAGCACACCCCTCACCCGCAGCAGCTATCACGCAGGCGAGGTGCAACGGCTTATGGCCAGCCATCCCCGCTAACGGGGATCCATTCCTGGAGCTGCCAACGCACGAGGCCAGCGCGGATCATCGGATCATTCAGAACCCAGGCTCGCGCCTCGGCGTAGGACTCCGCCTCGAAGAGCAGCAAACCTCCGCCCCCGGGACGACGCTCTTCATCCACCAAAAAGCCGCTGCGCACGGAGCGCCCAGCCTGGACCTGTTGCTCCACCCACTGCCGATGGGCCTCCAGATACGGCCGCCGCTGCTCATGGGGCAGGGCGACCGCATCTGAGGTGAAGTGTTCGGTCTTGATGAACCAAGGCATCCGCCCGGCCTCAGGCCGCCACCACCTGCTTCTCAGCCAGTCCCATCGCGGCCCGCTCGCTCGGTGGAATCAGCACTTTGAAGCGTTCGATGGCAGCGGGCCAGTCAGCCAGGAGTGCCGCGGCCTTATCGCTACCGGTGGCTGCGACGTGAGCCTCGAGCAGTCCCTTCAGGGTGGACGTCTGTTCCTCCGTGGTGATCGCACAGATCTCGACGATCTCCGGATTCACCCGAGCCGTCACCCGATCGTCCTTGTCGAGCAGGAAGGTGACGCCCCCGGTCATCCCCGCACCGACATTGCGACCGGTGCTGCCCAACACAACCACGACTCCGCCGGTCATGTACTCGCAGCAATGATCACCAGCCCCTTCCACCACCGTGCGTGCACCGCTGTTGCGCACCCCGAAGCGCTCGCCGGCACGGCCATGGGCGAACAATTCACCCCCCGTAGCGCCGTAAAGGCAGGTGTTGCCCAGGATCACCTGCTCGCCGGGATTTGCTGTGCTGTCGCTGGGCACCAAGGTGATGCGACCGCTGTTCATGCCCTTGCCGACGTAGTCGTTGGCTTCACCATCCAGACGCACATTCATGCCCTGAACCAAGAAGGCACCGAAGCTCTGTCCAGCCGCACCACGGAAGGTGAGATCCAACGTGCCCTGGAAGCCGCGGTTGCCATGGCGCTGAGCGATTTCACCGGCCAACCGGGCACAGACGCTGCGATCGGTGTTGATGATGTCGATCGTGCGGGACAGCGCGCCGTGGCTCTCGATCGCCGTGATCACATCCGCATCAGCCAGGAGCTGATCTTCCAGGATTGGACCATTGCCATGGGCGTCGCTGCTGTGGGTCAGCCAGGAGCGGTCGTCGGAGCCCGCGATCGGGGCTAACAGGCTGGAGAGATCCACACACTTGGTCTTGGCCAAGGCCACGGCTCGGGGTTGGAGCAGATCGGTGCGACCGATCAGATCCTCGAGACGGGCCACGCCGAGCAGGCTCATCAACTGACGCACCTCTTCGGCGACGTACCAGAAGAAATTGACGACGTGCTCAGGAATCCCGGTGAAGCGCTTCCGCAGTGCTTCCTTCTGGGTGGCGACCCCCACCGGGCAATTGTTGGTGTGGCAGACGCGAGCCATGATGCAGCCCTCGGCGATCATCGCCACAGAGCCAAATCCATATTCCTCAGCGCCGAGCAACGCGGCGATCACCACATCCCAACCGGTCTTGAGACCGCCATCGGCCCGAAGCAACACCCGATCACGCAGTCCGTTCTCCAGCAGCGCGCGATGCACTTCCGTGAGACCAAGCTCCCAGGGACCACCAGCGTGCTTGATCGAACTCAGCGGAGACGCCCCGGTCCCACCGTCATGGCCAGAGATCTGGATCACGTCGGCATTGGCCTTCGCCACACCGGCGGCGATCGTGCCGATGCCGATCTCAGCCACCAACTTGACGCTCACCGGCGCGGTCGGATGCACCTGGTGGAGATCGTGGATCAGCTGAGCAAGATCCTCAATGGAATAGATGTCGTGGTGAGGCGGCGGTGAGATCAGGGCCACACCAGGTTTGCTGTTGCGCAGCCAGGCGATGTAGTTATCCACCTTTGGACCAGGCAGCTGACCACCCTCACCGGGCTTGGCACCCTGGGCAACCTTGATTTCAAGCTGCTTGCCACTGCGGAGGTATTCCGCGGTGACGCCGAAACGTCCCGATGCGATCTGCTTGATCGCCGAGCACGCCGTATCACCATTGCGCAGGCCACTGATGCTGGGGAACGACGCAGAGCGACCGTCACCGTCCACATCATTGAGCACCTGGAAGCGGGCAGGGTCTTCACCTCCCTCACCGCTGTTGCTCTTACCGCCGATGCGGTTCATCGCGACGGCCAGCACCTCATGGGCTTCACGGGACAGAGCGCCCAAGCTCATGCCGCCAGTGCAGAAACGACTGCAGAGGCTTTCAACACTCTCGACTTGATCGAGCGGCAGCGGCGTCGGGGCCAGCTTGAACTCGAGCAAATCTCTCAGGGCCGTGACGGGACGGTTCTCCAGCAGGGTTTTGTACGTGGAGAAATGGTCGTACCCCGGGCCTGTTTTGACGGCAGCATGCAGCGCCTTGGCCATCTCAGGACTGTTGAGGTGGTACTCGCCACCGGTGCGGTACTGCACGAAGCCCATGAATTCGAGCTTGCTGCGATTCAGCTCGGGGAACGCCTTTGCATGCAGCGACAGCGTCTCATTGGCCAGTTCAGCCAGGGTCATCCCGGCGACCCGACTGGTCGTGCCGTAGAACGCGGTGTCGATCACATCAGCACCAAGACCGATCGCCTCGAAGATCTGAGCGCCGTGATAGCTGGCCAGCAGCGAGATGCCGATCTTGGAGAGGATCTTGCGCAGACCGTTCTCCAGAGAGATCCGCACGTTGGCCTGGACCTTGTCCGCATCGAGAGCGGGCAACTTGCCCTGCTCAATCCGCTTCTGGGTCTTGGGATGCGCCAACCAGTGGCGGGTGGTTTCCCAGGTGAGCCAAGGGCAGACCGCACTGGCGCCGTAGCCGATCAGGCAGGCCAGGTGATGGGTACTCCAGCACTGGGCGGTATCCGCCACCAGCGAACACTGCAGGCGCAACTTTTGACGGAGCAGATGGTGGTGCACCGTGCCCACGGCCAACAGGGCGGGCATGGCCACCGTGGTGGCGGTGAGCTGCGCCGCTGCACCGGAGGCATCGACCCGATCCGACAAGATCAGGACCTGGGCGCCCTCGCGAACGGCCGTCTCGGCCGCCTGACACAGAGCATCGAGCGCCGACTGAAGCCCTCCGGCACAAGCCTCAACAGCCACTTGGGTGGACAACGTGGTGGTCGGCAAGCCCTGCTGACTGACGGCCGCCAATTCGGCCTCATTGAGCACTGGGGTGTCGAGATGAATCACCGAGGCCGCCTCAGCCTGGGGCTTCAACGCAGGACGACGCTCGCCCAGGTGCATCTCCAGGCTCATCACCAGCTTTTCCCGCAACGGGTCGATCGGCGGGTTGGTGACCTGAGCGAACCGCTGTTTGAAGTAGTCGTAGAGAAGGTGCGGCTTGTCGGAGAGCACCGCCAGGGGGATGTCATCCCCCATGCAGTAGGTGGGCTCTTTACCCAGGCCGGCCATGTCTTCGATGATCAGGTCGAAGTCCTCGGCCGTGAATCCCATCGCCGTCTGCAGGCGCAGCAGGTCGAGCTCGCTGACCTCACGATCCTGCGTCCAAGGCTGGGCGGGCAGAGAGCGGCGGTGCTGCTTCAGCCAGTCGCCATAGGGGAAGCGGGAGGCGGCGTCTTCCTTGACCGCCCAGTTATCCAGCAGCTGGCCGTTCTCCAGGTCCACGGCGACCATCTGGCCGGGTCCGAGACGCCCCTTCTGAACGATGGTCTTGCCGCTGAGATCAACCACGCCGGTCTCGGATCCCATGACCACAAAGCCGTCACTGGTCGTGCACCAACGGGCCGGTCGCAGACCGTTGCGGTCCAGAGTCGCGCCCACCCGTTTGCCATCGGCGAACACCAGCAGAGCCGGACCATCCCAGGGCTCCTGAATCCCAGCGTTGAATTCGTACATCGCCGTGACCTCGGGGCGATGATCCAAATCCGGCTGGTTGCGGAAGGCCTCGGGCACCAGTGTGATCAGGCTGTCGGTGATCGAACGACCACTGCGCACCATCAGCTCAAGGGTGGCGTCAAGGTTGGCGGAATCACTGAAGGCCGGATTCACCACCGGGATCAGATCCTTTGATGCCTCGCCCCAGACGTTCTCGAGGCTGGCTTCCGAGGCTTTCGCCCAGTTGAGATTGCCCAGCAGGGTGTTGATCTCTCCGTTATGACCCAGAAGCCGCATCGGCTGGGCCAGGGGCCAGCGGGGCAGGGTGTTGGTGCTGAAGCGGCGGTGGTACACCGCGAAGCTCACTTCGAAACGTGAGTCGCGGAGATCGGCGTAGTACCGAGCCAGCACCTCCGAGCGCACCATGCCCTTGTAAACAACGGTGCGGCTGCTCAACGACGCGGCATAGAAATCGCCGGCCCCGTCCGGGCCGAAGTCCTGACGGGCCCGGGCACCCACACGACGACGCAGCCGGAGCAACAGAGCTTCGAGGGCATCACCATCGACATCCGCACCGATCGCCCACTGCTCGATCGCCGGGGCGGTCTGCCGAGCCAGCGGCCCCAGCACGGCGGGATCGACGGGAACCTCTCGCCAACCCAATGGAGTCAGGCCCAGAGCCTTGGCTTCCTCATCGCAAAAACGACGGGCAGCGGCACGGCGGTCGTCATCCGTCGGAAGGAAAAGCATGCCAAGACCTTTGGCCTCCACTGCCTCGGGCCAAACGGCACGCAGATAACCCCACGGGATGCCGCACAGAACACCCGCTCCATCGCCGGAGTCTCCGTCACCACCGCAACCGCCGCGGTGCTCCATACAACCCAGGCCCCGCAACGCCTGCTGCAGCACCCAGTGACTGGTCTCACCAGACAGCTGGGCCAAAAAGCCAACACCACATGCGTCCTTCTCGCCGGCAACGGCGTTCGGTGCAGGGCTGTCCGTGTAAGACCAGACAGCGGGACGGGTGGCTTCAGACATAAACATCAACCGGACGAACGCATGGACTGCAGCAACGTCTCCTGCAGAAACCATCGCGGTTGACGATCCTAGGCAGGCGCGATTCCCCGGCTGAGCTGTCCATGCTTGCGTTCGCCCAGCTGCCCACACCCCTCCCCCCACCTCTGCCTGAGATCCGTGTCCTGGGAAGGGAGAAGGGGGACCGGATCAGCATTGACCGCCAGACAATCGCCAGCCCGTGGGCCTGGACGTCCGAGGCCGATGGCCAACCGCCAAGGCTCTGGCTGACCCTGGAGCTGCTGGAAAACCGCTTCGGACTTCGGCGTGACGGCGACCAACTCGTCTGGTTCGGCCGTGAGCAAGCCCTGAGCAGCCTGGCCCGTCAGAGCCTGGGGGACGAGGTGGCCCTGGATGCCATGCCCTGGCTGAACGCTGTGGGGATCAGGCCCCAGCGTTCCGGCCCACAACTGGAGGTGGCGTTACCCGCCCCCACCCTGCAACGGATGCGACGCGGCACCGGTCATCGGGCGGATCGGCTGGTGCTCGACCTCGATGGTCCTCTGTTGATCCAGCGCATCGGCAACGACTTGAGTCTGGAGCTTCAAACCAGCCGCGAACAGTTCCGTGCTCTGCGCCGCTTGAACCTTGGTGCCGTGCGCCGGGGGAGCAACCTGCGGCTGCGCGGCCAGGCCACACGACTGCGCACGCTCAGCCTGGCCAATCCCTGGCGTCTGGTGCTGGATGGCGTGCGACCAGCGCAACCCCGCAGCAACCGTCCACCAGATCAACCGCTGCCCCTCACCCATCCCCAGATCGCCCCGTTGATCCGCAGAGGATTTGTTCTGGACCGTCTGCAGCTCAAGGTTGGGGTCAAACCCCTGGAGATCTGGCGTGCAGGGGGCCCACTCCAGAGCCTCGGCCTCACCCTGGAGCCCTTAGCCCAGACCGGATCCCAGCAAGGGCTGCGGTTCCTGCCACAGCTGGCCCCCAGTTCCAGGGTGATCGCTGCTGTCAACGGCGGGTTTTTCAATCGCATCAACCAACTGCCCCTCGGGGCAGTCCGCCAGAACAGCACCTGGCTCTCGGGGCCGATCCTGAACCGAGGAGCGATCGGCTGGAGCCGAGGCGAGACGCCCCTGTTCGGTCGCCTCAGCCTCAGGCAAACGCTCCATGGACCGGGGCGACAGATCTGGAGACTGAGCCACCTCAACAGCGGCTACATCCAACGGGGATACAGCCGATACACCACCGCGTGGGGGCCGCTTTATCGCGCCCTCAGCGGCCAGGAAACAGCGGTGCTGATTCACAACGGTCGCGTGATCCGCCAGGTGGACCACGCCCAGTTGACGCGTGGGATCCCCCTTCCACCAGCGCACGAGCTGATCGTGGCTCGCGGCGGACTTGATTTGCCCTTGCAGCCTGGCGACCGCACGGAAGTCCGCGAACGGGTCAACGATCCCTTAGGCCGATTGCCCAATGTGCTGGGGGGTGGGCCGTTGCTGCTGCAACGCGGCCAGGTGGTGCTCAATGGGCGGGCGGAAGGCTTCAGCCCTGACTTCCTCAGCGTGCGCGCACCGCGCACCGTGGTGGGCCAGGGGCCAAGCGGCACCTGGGTTGTGACCATCCGTGGCAGCACAGGCAGTGACCCGACCCTGCTGGAGACCGCTCTCGCGGCCCAGCAGTTGAACCTGCATGAGGCGCTGAACCTGGATGGCGGCAGTTCCACCACCCTCGTTGTGGCTGGTCGCGCAGTGATGAATGGCAGGGGAAGCCCGCCGCGGGTGCACAACGGCCTCGGCTTCGGACCGCTCTGAACACCTGCCACGATGGTGACCAGCCAGGGAAGATCATGCCCGCCAATCTGAGATTGACCGCAGCAGCAGCCGCGGAACTCGGACGCCAAGCCGCCGTGGCCGGCACCCCAGGCCTGATGCATCTGGACCTGATGCCAGGCGAGTGCGCCGACCACGTGATTCGTATCCGCCCCGGACAATTGGCCGGAACGGCCATTGCCCGCGCGGATGGCGTGACCCTCCATGCACCGAGCCATCAACTCAAACAACTCGCCGGTCTATGCCTGGATTACCGGGGGGATCTGAGCGGTGGCGGATTCCTGATCAGCCGAGCCGACGGCGTTGAGCCCTGTGCCTGCGGTAGCGCGTTCAGCAGACGCTGAAACCATCGGGGGGCCGACCACCCGGTATTCTTGTGGATTGTCGAATCAGGTCGGGGTGTCCGACCGCAAGCCGACCCTCGATGCCAACTATCCAACAGCTGATCCGCACGGAGCGCCAGCGCCTCAAAGCCAAGACCAAGTCTCCTGCGCTGAAGTCCTGCCCAGAACGCCGTGGCGTGTGCACCCGTGTGTACACCTCCACTCCGAAAAAGCCGAACTCGGCCCTGCGCAAGGTGGCCCGTGTCCGGCTCACCTCAGGATTTGAGGTCACCGCTTACATCGGCGGCATCGGCCACAACCTCCAGGAGCACTCCGTGGTGCTGATCCGCGGTGGTCGCGTCAAGGACCTTCCCGGTGTTCGTTATCACATCATTCGCGGAACGCTGGACACCGCTGGCGTCAAGGATCGTCGTCAGTCCCGTTCTAAGTACGGCGCCAAGACGCCGAAAGAGTGATCTCTAAGCATCAGTCTCAACCTCGCCCGACCGACCCCAACGTTCTGACCACCATTCATGTCACGCCGTAACGCTGCAGAGAAGCGCCCGATTCTTCCTGACCCCCAATTCAACAGCCGCCTCGCTTCGATGATGGTGGCCCGGTTGATGAAGCACGGGAAGAAGTCGACCGCTCAGAGGATCCTCTCGGATGCCTTCGGCCTGATCAACGAACGCACTGGTGGTGATCCTCTCGAGCTGTTCGAGACGGCCGTCAAGAACGCAACTCCTCTCGTGGAAGTGCGCGCCCGCCGCGTGGGTGGTGCCACCTATCAGGTGCCCATGGAAGTCCGTCAGGAACGCGGCACCGCCATGGCGCTGCGTTGGCTGGTGAGCTTCTCCCGTGCACGCAATGGTCGCAGCATGGCCCAGAAACTGGCCGGCGAGCTGATGGATGCTGCCAACGAAGCGGGTAATGCCGTTCGCAAGCGCGAAGAGACCCACAAGATGGCCGAAGCCAACAAAGCCTTCGCTCACTACCGCTATTGAGGCCAGTTGGCCAGCCGAATAACACGATTATTCATGGCTGGCCTGTAGAGTCTCTCCCGCCTTTAAACGCCTCACCCCCGGAGATTTTCCTGTGGCCCGCGCTTTTCCCCTGGAACGCGTCAGAAATATTGGTATTGCCGCCCACATTGATGCCGGCAAAACCACCACGACTGAACGAATCCTGTTCTATTCAGGAGTGGTTCACAAGATCGGCGAGGTGCACGACGGCGCCGCGGTAACCGACTGGATGGCCCAGGAACGTGAGCGTGGCATCACCATCACGGCGGCCGCCATTTCCACCAGTTGGAACGATCACCGGATCAACATCATTGATACGCCTGGTCACGTCGATTTCACCATCGAAGTGGAGCGCTCCATGCGCGTGCTCGATGGCGTGATCGCCGTTTTCTGTGCAGTCGGTGGGGTTCAACCCCAATCCGAAACGGTCTGGAGACAAGCCGATCGCTACTCCGTGCCCCGCATGGTGTTTGTGAACAAGATGGACCGCACCGGTGCGGACTTCCTCAAAGTTCATGGCCAGATCAAGGATCGCCTCAAGGCCAATGCTGCCCCGATCCAGCTGCCCATCGGCGCTGAAGGCGAGCTGAGCGGCATCATCGACCTCGTTGAGAACAAAGCCCACATCTATAAGGATGATCTGGGTCAGGACATCGAAGTGACCGATGTCCCCGATGACATGAAGGAGCAGGTTGCTGAATGGCGCAACTTCCTGATGGAAGCTGTTGCTGAAACCGATGAAGCCCTGATCGAGAAGTTCCTGGAGACCGGCGAACTCAGCAACGAAGAACTCAAGGCTGGCATCCGCCAGGGTGTGCTGAAGCACGGCCTGGTGCCGGTACTGTGCGGCTCCGCCTTCAAGAACAAGGGTGTTCAGCTGGTTCTCGACGCTGTTGTCGACTACCTTCCTGCCCCCATCGACGTCCCTCCGATCCAGGGTGTGCTGCCCGACGGATCTGAAGCCGTCCGTCCGTCGGACGACAACGCTTCCTTCAGTGCCCTGGCCTTCAAGGTCATGGCCGATCCCTACGGCAAGCTCACCTTTGTCCGGATGTATTCCGGCGTCCTGGCCAAGGGCAGCTACGTGCTGAACTCCACCAAGGATTCCAAGGAACGGATCTCGCGTTTGGTGGTGCTGAAGGCCGACGACCGTGAAGAGGTCGACGAGCTGCGCGCCGGTGATCTTGGTGCTGTGTTGGGCCTGAAGGCCACCACCACCGGCGACACTCTCTGCTCGGTCGAAGATCCGATCGTCCTGGAGACCCTGTTCGTTCCGGAACCGGTGATTTCCGTGGCCGTCGAGCCCAAGACCAAAGGCGACATGGAGAAACTCTCCAAAGCCCTGGTTGCCCTTGCCGAGGAAGACCCAACCTTCCGTGTGAATACGGATCAGGAAACCGGTCAGACCGTGATCGCCGGCATGGGTGAGCTTCACCTTGAAATCCTCGTGGATCGCATGCTCCGCGAGTTCAAGGTTGAAGCCAATATCGGTGCACCTCAGGTGTCTTACCGGGAAACCATCCGCGCTTCCTCACGGGGCGAGGGCAAGTTCTCCCGCCAGACCGGTGGTAAAGGCCAATACGGTCATGTTGTGATCGAAATGGAGCCCGGCGAGCCGGAATCTGGTTTCGAATTCGTCAACAAGATCGTTGGTGGTGTTGTTCCCAAGGAATACATCAAGCCCTCCGAAATGGGCATGAAGGAGACCTGCGAATCCGGCGTCATCGCTGGATACCCGCTGATCGACGTGAAGGTCACGATGGTCGACGGTTCATATCACGATGTGGACTCGTCCGAAATGGCCTTCAAGATCGCAGGATCCATGGCCTTCAAAGATGCCGTCAAGAAGTGCAATCCAGTGCTTCTTGAACCGATGATGAAGGTCGAGGTCGAAGTCCCCGAGGATTTCCTCGGTTCGATCATCGGCGATCTGTCCTCCCGTCGAGGACAGGTCGAAGGTCAGGCAATTGACGATGGCACGTCGAAAGTCTCGGCCAAGGTGCCCCTGGCCGAGATGTTCGGCTACGCCACCGAGCTCCGATCCATGACCCAGGGTCGGGGTATTTTCTCGATGGAATTCAGCCACTATGAGGATGTTCCTCGCAACGTGGCCGAGGCCATCATCTCCAAGAATCAGGGCAATTCCTGATCTCTACAACCTCTTAATCCACCCCTCGATTCTTTCCAAAAATGGCACGCGAGAAGTTTGAAAGGAACAAGCCTCACGTCAACATCGGCACCATTGGCCACGTTGACCACGGCAAAACAACCCTGACCGCCGCGATCACCAACGTGCTCGCCAAGAAGGGTCAAGCAGAAGTTCAGAACTACGCCGATATCGACGGTGCTCCTGAGGAGCGTGAGCGCGGTATCACCATCAACACCGCCCACGTCGAGTACGAAACCGATACCCGTCACTACGCCCACGTTGACTGCCCCGGTCACGCGGACTATGTGAAGAACATGATCACCGGTGCCGCACAGATGGACGGCGCGATCTTGGTCGTGAACGCCGCTGACGGCCCGATGCCGCAGACGCGCGAGCACATTCTTCTGGCCCGCCAGGTCGGCGTGCCCGCGATCGTGGTTGCACTCAACAAGTGCGACATGGTCGATGACGAAGAGATCATCGAACTGGTGGAGATGGAGATCCGCGAACTGCTCTCCAGCTACGACTTCCCTGGCGATGACGACATCCCCGTGGTTCAGGTCTCCGGCCTGAAAGCCATCGAAGGCGAGGCTGAGTGGGAAGCCAAGATCGAAGAACTGATGGCGGCTGTTGACGCCAACATCCCCGAGCCTGAGCGTGAGGTTGACAAGCCTTTCCTGATGGCCGTCGAGGACGTCTTCTCCATCACCGGTCGTGGCACCGTGGCCACCGGCCGTATCGAGCGCGGCATGGTCAAGGTCGGCGAAGAAATCGAAATCG
>JBMZMY010000033.1:0-18462 GCA_049619435.1 Synechococcus sp. | reverse complement strand
GTCGGAAGGGCTCACGGGCATGGGTATTGCTGAGATGCAACTCCACATAAGGAATGGCGACACCCGCCATCGCATCGCGCAAAGCAATGGACGTATGCGTGTAGGCACCGGCATTAATCAGGATCCCTTGGCTGAGCCCCATGGCTTGATGGATGCGTTCCACCAAGGCCCCCTCGAAATTGCTCTGAAAGCAGTCGAGCTGCGCCCCATGCTCTGACGCCTCAGCTGTCAATGCTGCCTCGATCGAGGCCAGGGTGTCGCGGCCGTAGATCCCCGGTTCTCGTTGACCGAGCAGATTCAAATTCGGCCCGTTCAGCAGCAGCAGGTGCATGACCTGGAGCCCATTTCAACTGGCTCCATCGTATGGATTCCGTTGGAGGGGACAGGTCCCCTGGTAAATTCTTGGGGTGTGGTTCGGGTCGGTGCCCGAGTGGTTAATGGGGGCGGACTGTAAATCCGCTGGCTCTGCCTACGTTGGTTCAAATCCAACCCGGCCCATCCTCCACATGCCCTTGTAGCTCAGCGGTAGAGCACTCCCTTGGTAAGGGAGAGGTCACGAGTTCAAGTCTCGTCAAGGGCTTATTTCATCACCCAGGCACCGGGTGATCGGTTGAAGACGTCACGAGGGCTGATTGAGGCCCCAAACCATCAGCTCGATCAATCGTGCCCATGCTCCAAATCTCTGGGCCGGTGATGGTGTCGATGGACAGTGCGGTCGACTGGCTGCGATTGACCATCACCTGAACGCCCGGCGCCGTGCCAATCAGAGCGTCAGATCCAACCCCCTTCCACTCCAGACCTCCCTGCTGAATCTGTGGCAAGCGTTGCCGCAGCTCCGTCAGACCATGGATGTAGTGGCGTAGATCCGCTTTCCAGTCGTCCTGATGAGGCAACGGTTCCCGGGAACCGGGACCGGGTCCTGTGGCTGCGTTGTCATCAGGTCCACCCGACAAGCCGGCCTCCGTGCCGTAATACAGGCAAGGGGCGCCCGGTTGTAGAAACAGCAGCAACAGCGCCAATTTCAACGCCCTCACGTCGCCCTTCAGAGAATGCAGGGCACGCGGCACATCATGGCTGTCGAGCAGATTCATCTGAGACCGATTCACGTTGGGCCGGTACCACCCCAACGTGGTGATCCAAATATCGATCAAGGCTTCGGTGCTGAGGGGCTTCAGCGGATACTCGGGATTGCGATAGGTCTGACGCAAGCGATCGCCGGCAACCCAGCAAAGGCTGCTCCAGCCAAGCCGGTAGTTCATGACCCCATCAAAATGCTCGCCTTGAAGCCAGGAACGGGCATCGCCCCACACCTCCCCAACAATCCAGGCATCGGGATTCTGCTGACGCACCACCTGACGAAACTCAACCCAGAAGTCGGCAGGGACTTCCGCCGGAACATCCAGTCGCCAACCGTCGATCCCGCGCTCGAGCCAGTGGCGACCGACCGCTAACAAATGCTCCCGCACCCCCGGATCAGCATGGTTGAACTTGGGCAGATCCGGCAAAGCCCACCAACAGGCATAACCACAGTCCTCCCCCTCCGAGGGATAGGGCTGAATCGGCCAGCGATGGACATGAAACCAATTGCGGTACGGGGAGACCGCACCGTTCTCCGCCAGATGATGAAACGCCCAGAACCCCCGGCCGCAGTGGTTGAACACGCCATCCAAAACCAGGCGCATCCCCCGCTGATGCACAGCGGCGATCAAGGCATCGAGGGCCGCGTTACCACCGAGTAAGGGATCCACCTCGAAGTAGTCGTAGGCGTGGTAGCGATGGCTGGCGGCTGAACTGAAAATGGGTGTGAGATAGAGGCAGGTGATGCCCATCGCCTGCAGATCGTCCAACGCCTCGATCACCCCGTAGAGATCCCCCCCCTGAAAACCCTGGTCTGACGGAGGGCTGCCCCAGGGCTGCAGCGTCAAAGTCCGCTGTTCCTTGACCCGACCACTTCGGCGAAACCGGTCGGGAAAGATCTGGTAGATCACCGCATCGGCAACCCACGCCGGGGGGTCCTGAAACGGCGTTGGCTGATCCATGACCTTTGCAGCTGACGATCCTCTCGCTAGCAGGAGGGAAAGGGAATGGCCATGTCAGATCAGCCTCTCCTGTTGGCCTTGGATCAAGGCACCAGCAGCTCGAGGGCGGCCCTGTTCAACACCGCTGGGGAGCTGGTGGCCAGTGCCAGCGCACCGCTATCCATCGACTACCCCGCCGATGGCTGGGTGGAACAGGACCCGCTGGACATTTGGACCAGTCAACGCGCAGCCATGCGCGATCTCCAAGACGCGCTGGACCCGGTGCAACGCCGCGCCATCGTGAGCTGCGGCATCACCAACCAACGCGAAACCACAATCCTCTGGCGTCGCAGCACGGGGCAGCCCTGCGGCCCGGCCTTGGTTTGGCAGGACGGACGGACGGCCACCATCTGTGACACCTGGAAGCACCAAGGACTGGCCGAGACATGGAGCCAGCGCACTGGCCTCCTGCTCGATCCCTATTTCAGTGCCAGCAAGATCAGCTGGATGCTCGACCACCACGAGCAGGCGGCCGCCGCCGCGGCCGCTGGGGATCTCTGCTTTGGCACCGTGGAATCGTGGCTGCTCTGGAATCTGACCGGTGGTCAGCGGCATGCCAGCGACATGAGCAATGCCAGCCGAACCCTGCTGATGGATTTGGAGCAGCGCTGCTGGGTAGCAGAGTTCCGGGAACACGCTGGACTCCCCGCCGAAGCTCTGCCAGAGCTGGTGCCCTGTCGTGGCGACTTCGGTGCCATCAGCGCCGGACTCCCCTTTGAGGGGCTACCGATCCAGGCCCTGCTTGGTGATCAGCAAGCAGCCACCCTCGGGCAACTGTGCCTACAACCCGGCGAGAGCAAATGTACGTACGGCACCGGGGCCTTCCTGGTGATCAACACCGGCCCTGAGATTCGACGCTCCACATCAGGGTTGCTGAGCACATTGGGCTGGACGGATGCCGCTGGAACACCCACCTACTGCCTGGAAGGCAGTTTGTTCAACGCAGGGACCGTGATTCAGTGGTTGCGGGATGGATTGCAGATCATTGATGAGGCCCGGGAGATCAATGCTCTCGCCATGGACGTTCCCGATGCCGGTGGCGTGATGCTGGTGCCGGCCTTCACCGGCTGGGGGACACCGCACTGGGATCCACAGGCGCGAGGGTTGCTGATCGGTCTCACCCGTAACAGCAATAGAGCCCATATCGCTCGGGCAGCCCTAGAGGGCATTGCCCTCTCCGTTTCCAATCTCGTTGAACTGGCCGAAACAGCCCTGGGCCACACGCTTGGCGACTTAGCTGTCGACGGAGGAGCCGCAGCATCGGACCCCTTGCTTCAGGCCCAGGCCGACAGCACAGGACTCCGCGTGCGGCGGTCCGCCAACCTCGAAAGCACGGCCCGAGGTGTCGCGATCCTGGCCGGCCTTCAGGCCGGAGTGATTCCCAACCTGGAGGCCCTGAATGCCACACGCCAGGACGGAGCCCAGGTGTTCAACCCCGCCATCGAACCGCAGCAGCGCGACGCCTGGCGTGAACGCTGGAACAACGCCGTGACCCGCAGCCTGCACTGGCATGACTGATCACAACGTCGACCTTCTGATCATTGGCGGTGGGGCCAGCGGAGCGAGCGTGGCCTACGAAGCCATCCGCCGCGGCCTCTCCGTTGCCCTGCTCGACGCCGGTGATATCGGTGGCGGAACGAGCTGCCGCAGCACAAAACTGCTCCACGGCGGCGTGCGCTACCTGGAACTGGCGTTCAAAACACTGGATATCGCCCAGCTGAGGTTGGTGCGGGAAGCCTTGCTCGAACGGGGGCATTGGCTGGAGCAAGCCCCCTTCCTGGCCCACCGTCTGGAACTCGCCTTGCCAACACAGGCGATCTGGAGCCAGGCCTATTACCGGCTTGGCCTCGGGATGTATGACGCCCTGGCAGGGCGCCAGGGCATTGGTTCCAGCCGCTTGCTGACGCAGCAGGCCATGGCCGCCGCTCTGCCACAGCTGAAGGCTGGCCTGAGCGGGGTGGCCTACAGCGATGGGCAATTTGATGACGCACGACTGAATCTGTTGCTGGCCCTGAGTGCAGAGCGTCAGGGAGCCCAGTTGCAGACCCGCTGCAAAGTGGTGGGGTTCGAGCGCAATCCGCAGGGCCGCCTTACGGCAGCGATCAGCGAAGACAGCAGCGGCCGGCAACAACGCTGGACAGCATCCGCAATCGTGAATGCAACGGGTGTTCAGGCCGACGCCATCCGCCAGCAGGCCGAACCAACGGCTCAGCCTCGGATGCTCACCAGCCGGGGCAGTCACCTTGTTATTGCTGAGGAACTGTGTCCTGAAGGCCTGGGCCTGCTGGTGCCATCAACCGCCGATGGACGGGTGTTGTTCATGCTGCCGTTCTTCGGCAGAACCCTGGTCGGCACCACTGATGAATCCTGCAACGTGGACGACGCCATGGTCCCCTCCGAGGAGGAAGAGCAATATCTGCTGGGTTACGTCCGCCGTTGGTTCCCCACACTCCGACAGCCCAGAGTCACCAGTCGTTGGGCTGGAGGGCGTCCGCTGCTGAAACCCGCTGGATCAGGCCTCGATAGCAGCCGTGTGGTTCGGGAGCACGACGTTGAAACCCTGCCCTCTGGGCTGGTGAGTGTCATGGGAGGCAAGTGGACCACCTGCCGGCCGATGGCCCTCGACACCCTGGCCGCCGTTGCCTCTCAACTGGGGCGACAGCTTCCCAGTCCCAAGTCCATGCCACTGCTGGGCTGTGCCGCAACACCCGCGTTAACGCGACAGGGATTGACGGAGCAACGCGCCCGTTTGCATGCCTTACTGCCCGACACGGCGCTTCGAGAGGCACAGGTGAACCATCTGCAAAGCAGCTACGGCCTGGAGGCCCTTGCCGTGGTCGAAAGATGCTCCAGCACTGAACTGGAGCCGCTGAGTGCAGTCATTCCAATCTGTCAAGCAGACATTGGCCATGCCATCGAGCACGAGCACGCCCGCAACAGCACAGACGTGCTGGCACGCCGATGTCGCCTGGCCATGGTGGATCTGAATGAGGCCGAGCGGCTCACGCCCACCGTGGACACACAGCTGCAGGAAGCCGGCATCGCCTCAGCGGACCCAACCGGAATCAATCTGACTTTGAACTGTTAAACGCATGTGTTCTATTTGAAACAGCGGATCTAATCTGACGTCAGCACAGCAAAACACTTGCGCTGCCTCATCGTTGAAGACCAGACCATTCTTCTGGACCTGCTCTCCACGATTGTCGATTCGTTCACTGAAGTCAGACAGGTCGTCAAGGCGACAACAAGTCAGGATGCAGAGAATCTCATCAACAGCCAAAGCATCAATCTTGCAATTCTCGACTTACAACTTCCGGACGGCAATGGCGGCGAGCTGGCCGAAAAGCTGATCCAACGCAATCCCAAGAGCAAAATCATCATTCTTTCTGGATCAGCCGACACGTTTCAATGCCCCAGCAATCTTCGTGATGCGGTCCACGGGGTAATTGACAAGCAGCATTCCTTTGCCGCTCTCAGGGACTGCCTCAATGCGATCCTCAAGCCGTCCTATCAGACCCTGACACCACGCCAACAGGACGTGTTTCAGCTGATTGGCGAAGGGAAGACCACCAAAGAAATCGCCACCATCCTCGATAGCGCCACGTCCACGGTGGAATCCCATCGCAAGGCCATTGCTCAGGCACTCGGCCTGAGTGGCGCCGAACTGGTCCGCGAAGCATCCCTCGCCCGCCATATCTTTCACCAACCATGAGCCCACGGGGACAGCGCAGCCTCGCCCAGCAGCTCACACGATCCACGGGCTTGCAACTCATTTTGGTCGCCAGCGCCCTCGGGGTCCTGACCTATTCCCTTGGAAGAAACAGCGGTCTGCAGCGCAGCGAACACCATCGCGCCACCCTCCCCGTCATTCGCGTCACCGAAAAACTGAGCAGCAAATTAAGAGAGCCAATCCACCTCAACGAGCTCAATCAAGCGGCGATCAAGGCCGATCCATCACTACTGAATGACTTCGACAGACTAGGACGTCGATTCTGGCGACAGATAAAATCCTTCTCCATTGATTATATCAATTATGGCGCCGCCGATGGCTCCTTCCTAGGCCTAGAAAAAACAGCCAATGGCGACCTACTCCACAACGAAGACAGCACACGATTTGGCCGAAGACAACTCACTATTTTCAGTCTGTCCAACGATGGAAAGCGTCAACAGAAACAGGACATCGTCCCAGGCATGAGCGCCACACATGAGGAAGCCTGGTACACCGACACCGTTCGCGCAGGAGCCTCGCAATGGAGCCGTATCTATTCCTGGGAAGACCAACCGGAGGTCCACTCCATCTCATATAACACCCCAATTTTCGACGCAAAGAAGCAACTTCTTGGCGTCATTGGGGTCGACATGGTGATTCATCAACTCAGCACATGGCTACAACAAGCGTGGCGGGATGACGTTGGCCTGGCTCTGCTCGTCGAGGCAGACGGCACTTTGATCGCCAGCTCCAACCCAGCGGTCCCCATCACCGTCGGTGGGCAGAACCCAACGCGCCGACACCTCAACGATCTTGAAGCCGATCTCCCCCAAGCCTTCGCCACCCTCCTGAAGGCGACGTCCTTCAAGACGACGCCTCAGCTTCATCACATTGAGGGCAGGGCATTCATGCTGAAGGCGACCCCCTGGGGGAGCGAACACAATCTGAACTGGGTTCTGCTCACCGCCATCAGCGCCGAGGAGGCCATTGGCCAGGCCAATCGCAATCTGAGCATTGCCATCGCCGTCAGCCTGGCGGCGATGGCCAGCGCCTTGCTGATCAACCGTCGACTGATCCAACGCATCCTGCAGCCGCTATCTGCTCTGCAGCAGGCCAGCCAGGGCACCGAGTCACAAATTCGTAGCACCACAGAGCAAGAGCCGGTTGCTCTCACCTACACCTGCGAGCTGGACAACCAAAGCGGGCAGGAACTACTGGAGCTGAACAGCGCCATCGAGGCCATGGTGAGTGCTTTCAACGAGCTCACCGAGAGCCTGGCCGCGAAAGAACAGCAGATCAGAACCCTCTTTGAAGAACGACACGCCCAGGACGAACAAACCCTGGCCTTGATGAGCAACAAACTCAAAAGCAGCCTAGAAGCCGCCTCGATCGCCCATGAAATCAATCAACCGTTGAGCATCATCCAACTGACGGCGCATGCTCTTCTCGATCAGCAGAACTCAGACGAGCGTGGGGCACTACCCGAGCCGATCCGCCAGCACATCGCAGTGCTGCAGACCCAATCGGAACGGGTCGGACACATCACCGGTCAGATCAAAGCGATGCTTCGGAGTGCCAGTGGCAGGCACGTGCGTCTGGACCTGCGTGACGTGATCCAGAACAGCCTGATGTACGTCCGCTCCAACATCCGAGTGGCCGAGCCCTGGATCACAGCACCGGATTTCCAGGACAAAGCGGGAGCGGCAGCCTGGATCGAGGGGGACGCGATTCAGCTGCAGATCGCCCTGATCAATCTGCTGAAGAATGCGATCGACGCGGTCAGGCCTGGCAACGGGGATCTCGCCTCACCGAAGATCGTGCTCACGCTGAAGGAGGGCTCGGATCACTGGTCGATCATCATCTGGGACAACGGGCCTGGCCTGGCGGGCAACATCCACACCGATCAGCCGCTGGCCACAACCAAAGACAGCGGCAGCGGTCTGGGGCTCTTCATCGTGCGGGCCGCGATGGAAAGCCACAACGGTCGGCTGGAACTGGCCAATGACAGCCGCCGAGGCGGAACGCGAGCTGCGCTTGTGCTGCCAAAGGCAGACGATCCACACTGATCAGAGCCGACTCTCCCCATTACTGGGGATTGCAACCCACACCGCCGCGGCCAAGGATCAACGGGCGAAGGATCGAAGGGGCCAGCCAAACGCATGGTGTCGCTGGAACAGCTCAGCAGCCTCGACTGCCTGCTCTGGCTCCAATCCGGGCAGTCGGTAGCCAAAACGCTCGCCCAGCACCAGACCACCGTGAGCCGGCATCAACGCAAATGCGCCCAGATCTTCGCGATCCACATGGACAAGAGCCACGGAGAGTGGCGCATCAGTGGCAACACGGAGCTGCTTCAGCTCGAACGTGAGGTGCATCAGGCGGCACGGCTCCGCGCTCAGAGCGGGCTCCGGCTCGATGTCCCCAGGGATCAAGCCCCTGGGCTCCGATCTGCCATGCCGGCGCGATGGTTGATCGGAGCATCACGACTCCAGTGCACCCAGCACTTCAGCCAACTGCTGAGGCAACGCATCCTGGATGCCTGGCTGGTCGATCGTGAGCACGATCTCCCAACCGATGACACCATTGCCTTGCTACCCCTTGCGAGGAGATCAGGCTTTCAGGGCCTGGCCGTGCGGAGGGAAATCCAAAGGCTTGAACCGGTGCAAGCCCTCGCAGAACGGCTCGCGGTTCATCCATCCGGTGTGGCGTCAGGCTCCACTTCACCGATCAACCACCAGTTGAAGCCATAGGGCGGGAGATTGATGAACCAATTCGGCCCAGCCAGAGGGAATTCACAACCCCACATCACTTCCCGAGTGCGCTGGCCCTCCCATGCCGAGAGATCCAGACCAAGGGAGGCGCCTGCTGCCGTCACATTGGCCGCCACCAACACCGTCATGGCCTCGGTGAAGCGCACATAAACAAGCACCCCAGGGTGGGAGCTGGGCAGCAATCGGAGGTCCCCGTGGCGTAAGGCCGGCAACAAACGACGACACGTGAGCATGCGTCGATGCCAGTTCAACAGAGAACCTGGCAACTGCTTCTGCACCTCCACATTGACCACGCGGTAGTCGTAGCCAGGGGCCGTGATCGGAGGAAGAACCAGCAATGGGTCTGGGGCCGTTGAGAACCCACCATTGCGTGCAGGGCTCCAGGCCATCGGTGTGCGATTCGGATCGCGATCACGCAAGCCAGGCCAGTCGCCCATCCCCAGCTCATCGCCGTAGTACAGACACGGCATGCCGGGCAGGCTGTACAGCAGCCCATGCAGCAGACGATTGGAGCGCGGATCCCCATTAAGCAGGGGAGCCAAGCGCCGGTTGATCCCCCAATTCAGCCAATGGCCCTGGCCCTGGGGCAGCCCAAGCCGAATGGTCTGAATGACCTCCTGAGGGATCAGGTGTCCATCGCCGAGCCAGAGCTCATCGTGGTTCCGCAATGGGAGCGCCCAACGCGGACCGTCCACAGCCCGCTGCGCCTCATCCAGGCAAGTCCGCAGGCGACCGGTGTGGCCGCTGGCAATCGATGCAAACAACTGAGCGGTGAGGACGAAGTTGAAGGCGCCGTGCAATTCATCGTCCGCCAGGTAAGGAGCGGCTTCCTCCACAGGCTGAATCGCTTCGCCAAGAAGCAGCACGTCGCGGCCATGGGCATCCACGCGCTGCCGCAGCCGTTTCAAAAAGGCATGGGTTTCGGGCAACCCTTCACAACGTGTGCCTTCGGCCTCAAACAGAAACGGAACGGCATCGAGGCGAAAGCCATCAACCCCCCGTTCCAGCCAGAAGTCCACGACCTCCAGCATCGTCTCCTGCACCCACGGATTGTTGTAGTTGAGATCGGGCTGATGACTCAGGAAGCGGTGCAGGTAGTACTGCTCCGCGACGGAATCCCATTCCCAGTTCGATGCTTCGAAATGGCGGAAGAGAACCGGAGCCTCTCGGTAACGCTGAGGGTCATCGCTCCAGACGTACACATCACGCTCCGGACTGCCCTTCGCAGCCCAACGTGCCCGCTGAAACCAGGGATGCAGATCGCTGGTGTGATTCAACACCAGATCGAGGATCACCCGCATGCCCTGCCCGTGGGCTGCGGTCAGGAAGCGATGGAAGGAACCCAGATCGCCTAGGTCGGGGTGAATGCCCTTGAAATCGGTGATGTCATAGCCGCCATCCCGCAACGGCGACGGATAGATCGGCGTCAGCCACAACGTCTTGACTCCGAGCCATCGCAAATAGGGCAACCGAGCCGCGAGTCCCTTGAAATCGCCAATGCCATCCCCATTCCCGTCGGAATAGCTGCGAACGATCAGTTGATAGATGACAGTTCCAGACCACCACGGCAGCGCTGGCTTCATCCCTCGGGTGCCGCTGCACCACTGCTAGACCCGTCTGACCAGAACGTCATCCCCTGTGAGCTTCAGCAATCACCAGCTCTCCCAAATGAAGGACAGCGTGGGGCGGGGGCTGACCCGGCCACTGGCCTGGCGCCAAGACCAATTAGGGCGTCTCATCACCCTGCTTGAGACGCATGAAAACGAGGTGCTCGATGCCCTGGCGTCGGATCTGGGCAAACCGCCCACCGAAGCGTTCTTTGAAATCGTCGCCCTGCGACAGGAGCTGAAGCTCACCAGCCGCAACCTCCGGCAATGGATGCGCCCACGCAAGGTTCCCGTGCCGTTGTCGCTGCGTCCTGGCCAGGCCCAGGTCATCCCGGAGCCCCTCGGCTGTGTCCTGGTGATCGGTCCCTGGAACTATCCCTTCCAGCTCACCCTGCGTCCTCTGATCAGTGCCCTTGCTGCAGGCAACACCGTTGTCCTCAAGCCATCCGAACACGCCGCGGCAGTCGCTGCCCTGATCGAGCGTCTGATCGGCACCTATTTCGATGCGGATGTGGTGCAGGTCATCCAGGGCGATGGGGCTGTGGCCGCAGACCTGGTGGCCATGCCGTTCGATCACATCTTTTTCACCGGTGGCGGCGCCATTGGTCGCAAGGTTCTGGAAGGAGCCGCAGCACACCTCACCCCAGTCACTCTGGAGCTTGGAGGGAAAAGCCCGGCCATGGTGCTGCCTGGGGCGGATCTGGAGGTCAGTGCCCGTCGCCTGATCTGGGGCAAGGGGATCAATGCCGGGCAAACCTGCATCGCACCGGACCATCTGCTGGTGGCCCCCCAGATCAAAGGGGACCTACTCAGCGCCATGGCCACGGCACGCACCGCCATGTACGGCGACGATCCGCTCAGCTCCGATCAACTGGGCAAGATCATCAACGGCCGACAATTTGAACGGCTTGCAGCACTGCTGGAGACAGCACGCAGCGACGGCCGCATCCTGATCGGGGGTGAGATCAACGCTGATCAGCAGCGCATTGCCCCCACGGTGATCCAGGTCAACGATCGTCAGGACCCACTGATGGCGGAAGAGCTGTTCGGCCCCTTGCTGCCGGTGTTGGAGCTCAAGGATTTTGAGCGCACATTGACGGAGATCCGCCAGGGCCCCAAACCACTCGCCCTCTATTTATTCGGCGGCTCTGAACAGCAACAGCGACAGGCCCTCGAGACCACAAGTTCCGGTGGGGTGTGCTTCAACGATGTCGTGATGCAAGCCGGGGTTCCGGAGCTGCCATTCGGCGGGGTCGGCGCCAGTGGCATGGGGAGCTACCACGGCCGCAACGGATTCGAGACCTTCAGCCATGCCAAATCCGTCCTGAAGCGTCCCTTTCGCTTCGATTTCAAACTCCGCTATCCCCCCTACGGCATCGACCTCAATGTGCTGCGACGACTTGCCGGCTAAGGGTGCCTGGCACTCTTCGCCAGGCACCGTATGGTTCGGGCAATTGCTGGAGGTGCATGATCCGGTTCGGTCTGGCCGCGCTCGTTTTCACGACCCTGATGCCCCTCTCGATCCAGGCGGCGACCATCACGGTGCGACCGGGTGAAACGCTGAGCGACATCGCCGACCGCTACGGCGTCAGCGTTGGGACCTTGATGCGCATGAATGGCCTACGCAACGGCAACTATCTGGAAGCAGGTAGCCGGCTGACCGTCCCAGGCCCCGAAGCCGGACGCGGGCGCCATCGGGTCGCGCCAGGCGAGAGCCTCAGCAGCATCGCGAGCCGCTACCGCATCAGCACCCGAGATCTGATCAGCGTCAACGGCCTGCGCAATGCAGACCACGTCGAAGTCGGCCAGGTTCTCAAACTCCCCACCACCGCCGTTCAGCCGACCAAACCCGGCTTCAAACCAGTGGCCGTGACGCCCGTTCCGGGCGCCACTGAGCACACGATTGCGAAAGGACAGACCCTCACCCAGATCGCCAAGGCCTATCAGATCCCCGTGGCCAGCCTGATCAGCATCAATCAACTCGGCGACCCCAACAAGGTGGAAGTCGGAACGACCTTGTATCTGCGCCAGCCCAGTTCCGTGGCCGGTTCCAATCCCGCGGGAGACGTCGACGCTCTCCAGTCGCAATCGGTGGCTGAATCATCCAGCGGCCCATCCACCACCACCACCGCCACCACCACCACCGCCACCCCGGCCCGCCAACCAGCAACGACAAAGGCCAGCAAAGCGGCCACGACACGCGTGGAACCGGTCAAAACCTCCGAGCAGGTCATTGCCAAATCAGCCGACTGGCGCACCTATGGCCCCCTTCAAGTGGACTGGGCCAACTGGCAAACCATGGGAGGAAGTGAAGTGGCTCCGACGCTGAATGCCCAGGGGCAGGCGCTGTACCTGGCCATCAACTGCTCCGCCGGCAAGCTCAATGCCACAGGTGCGGACGGCAATTGGAAACAATGGTCTGGTCCCAAAAGCTCCTTCGAGAAAGACCTGCTGAAGGACCGCTGCAAGGCCAAGGCCTGAACTCAGGCGCTGTAGTCGAGGGGCCAGGGGTCATCCACATAGCGGCGGCCACTGTCCCGGACATACAGCCGCTGCAGGCCATCATTGCTCTCCCGGATCAACTCATCCTGAACAAGACGCCGAGCCAGCCAGGTCCACCGATCACTGCGACCCGGTTCATGCAGCGACAAATAGTCGCCCAGGCGTCGCATATCGGTGCCGTCCTGATCCACCAGGTGGCTCAAGAGAGTCTGCGCCTGCCGTGACCAGTCCTTCCGCTTGAGCGGCGTGGTGCAACGGTCACAACGGCCACAGGGGTCCGAGAGTTCTCCCACGGAGAGCAACAGAGCTTGCTCCCGACAAAGCCCCCCTTCGGCCACAGCTTCCATGCGTCGGAGCTGCTGTTGAGCCAGATCCAGTCGCCGCTGCTCTGCGTCATCCCCCCCCCGGCGCGAGGCAGCCTGCATGGCCCAACCGAGGCTGGTGCGATCACCTGGAGAGAACAGCACGAGGCAGTCCGCGGGATGACCGTCCCGGCCAGCCCGACCGGATTCCTGCAGATACCCCTCGGGCGTCGAGGGCAGATCGAGATGCAGGACCAGACCGACATCAGCGCGATCCACACCCATCCCGAAGGCCACCGTGGCGACCAGTACTGGACGGGCCTGACTGAGGAAATCAGTCAAAGCCTGGTGGCGAGCCTCTGGATCCAAGCCAGCGTGATATGGGGTGGCCGGGATGTCGTGCTGCTGCAGCCGTTCAGCCCAGTGTTCCACTGAACGCCGGGTGCGGGCATAAATCAATGCCGCACCGCGGGAAGAGGCCAAAGCATCCAGGACCAGGGGCATCGGATCCTTGGGCCGCCGCTGCATCGCGTACCGCAAATTGGTCCGCCGAGCAGAACTCACCTGGACCATCGGGCGACGCAAATCCAGCAAGCGAATGATGTCGGCTCTGACACGGGGCGCAGCCGTTGCGCTCAAGGCCAGCATCGGAACCCCTGGGCACAAGCGGCGGATCTGGCCGAGACGGCGGTAATCCGGCCGGAAATCATGGCCCCAAGCGCTGATGCAGTGGGCCTCATCGACCGCTAGAGCCACCAGGCGCCCTTCCTCCGCATGACGCTCCAACATCTGCCGTGTCGCCTCCCCCTGCAGACGTTCCGGAGCGAGGTACAACAAGCGCAGCGATTCATCGCGCAGCTTGGCCATGGCCTGCATGCGCCGCTCGGGCGGTAATCCCGCATGCAGACATGCGGCGGCGATGCCACGGCGCTGAAGCTGCAGCACCTGGTCTTCCATCAAGGCCACCAGAGGCGAAATCACCACCACCAGGCCATTCCGGATCAGAGCCGGAAGCTGATAACAGAGCGACTTCCCACCACCAGTCGGAAGAACGGCCAGAGCATCCCGCCCCTGCAAAACCGATTCCACGACGGCCCGTTGACCACTGCGAAACGCCGACCAACCGAAGTGATGCTGCAGGGCGGCTTCAAGGGTCTCCAAACAGCGCTATCCCTGGTGCTTCCAGATTAACGACCCCAGATCTGGGGTCATCCCAATGCCGGGGGATCCAGTTGATCGGGCGACTCCTCCACGATCTGGAGGCGAACCCGTTTGCCACCCGCCAACTCTCCAAGCGAGACCCGCATCGTGACCCCACTCAGGCTTTGCAGGGCAGTGAGCACATCACGCAGATACGGCGTGCTGCTGCCACTTTCCACCCAGAGTCGTTCCTGCAGGCCGCCCAGCCGCCGCCAAGCGGTGTGCAACTTGAGCACAGACGACTCCAAGGCCTGGGCCTGACCCACCGCATCAGCGAGAAGGCCGAGCGCATCGAGGCGTAGGGCCTCCTGCATCGCTTTCTCAAGATTCAGCTCACCCTGCTGAAAGGCGCGGACGGCAACGCCCGCTTCCGTCGCCTTCGTGATCCAGCGCGCCGTGCTGGTCACATCCTTGATCCGATCCAGCTCCGGTTCGTCCTGGAGGACCTTGCGAAAGTCATCCTGCTGTTCATCGGGAAGCTTGGCCAGTTCCCGCACCAGGGGCGCCACCGCCTTGGAGGGAAGCAGATTCTCTTGGGTGCGCTGACGAATCTCGTCCGGCAACAACGGACTCGTGGCAGCCGTGAATTCATCGGTCAGCCGACGCACCTGTTTGCGGGTGATCTCCTGCCCCTCGTTGGCCGCCTCGGAGATCATCACCTGCACTTCCGGAGCCGCCTGAGCGGTTTCCATGAAGGCGCGTTTGGAGAACTGATTCACACTCTCCTGATCGAGCATTCCGCCCCCAACGAGATCATCCGCAGATTCCGCCAACTGGATCAGTCCATAGGCACGGGTCTTGCTGATCTCCTGCTCACGCAGCCACTGCAGAAAACCAGCACCCCGGCCCTCCCCTCCACGCTTTTCACGGTCGCGAACCGCCCGAAGAATGCGGCCGCGCCAGATTTCCGTCTGCAGGTCAAACCGGTCACACACGGCCCAGGCCTGCTCCAGCCGAGCCAGAAATTCCATCGTGCTGATGTCGTCCTGCTCCGGATCCGGGAGATCCAGCTCGAGCACAGGTTGGTCAGGCACAACGGAAGCAGTCAATGCAGTGCAACGGATCAAGGGACGACATTCTGTGACGCAGCGTGTCCTTGCATCGGGTCGGGAGATACGCTCCCAAGTGCATCCCTACAGGCCCAGCAATGGCGATCACCCGCGGCGCCATGGTGCGCATCAAGCGCCCAGAGTCCTACTGGTACAACGAAGTCGGCAAGGTGGCTTCGATCGACACCTCCGGAATCCGCTACCCGGTGGTCGTGCGCTTCGAGAAGGTCAATTACAACGGCTTCTCCGGCTCCGAAGGCGGCATCAACACCAACAACTTTGCAGAATCAGAGCTCGAGCTCGCTTGATTTTTGCCTGAACTGCCAGAAGTAGAGACGGTGCGCCGGGGCTTGGCGGACCGTCTTGTTTCGTTTGAAATTGCAGAGGTCGACGTCTGTCGGGAACGCGCGATTGCGAGTCCCGGAGGTGTCGATTCGTTTTGTGCGGGGCTGACCGGGGCCACGGTGGGGGAATGGAGTCGACGTGGGAAATATCTGATGGCAACCCTCGAACCAGATCGAGGCGTCTGGGGCGTCCATCTGCGCATGACGGGCCAGTTCCAGTGGCATGACGTGCCAGTCCCTCCCTGCAAACACACCAGGGTTCGCTTTTGGAATCCCTCTGGTGCTGAACTCCGTTTCGTGGACGTCCGCAGTTTCGGAGAAATGTGGTGGGTGCCACCCAGCCAGACCTCCGACAGTGTGATCACCGGACTGACACGCCTGGGGCCGGAACCGTTTGCGTCAGATTTCACTGCCGACTACCTACGCCGCAAACTCAGCGGCAGCGCCCGATCAATTAAGACGGCGCTGCTGGATCAGTCACTGGTGGCTGGCGTGGGCAACATCTACGCCGATGAGAGTCTGTTTCAGGCCGGCATTCATCCACTGACCCGGGCCGGAAGCTTGCGTCAGGACCAGCTCCAGCGATTGCAGCGATCCCTCGTGGAGGTACTTCAAACCAGCATCGGAGCCGGAGGAACTACGTTCAGCGACTTCCGGGATCTCGAGGGTGTGAACGGAAACTACGGCGGGCAAGCCTGGGTCTATCGCCGCGGAGGGCAGCCCTGTCGCGTCTGCGGCCACAGCATTCAACGCGAAAAGCACAACGGCCGCAGCACCCACTGGTGCCCGCAATGTCAGTGTTGAGCGTGCAATGGGAGCTCAGCCAGGGCTGAGCGATATGGAGCACGCAAGACACCGAATTCCGTGATGATCCCGCTGATGAGATGGGAAGGGGTGATGTCAAAGGCTGGATTCCAGGCCTGAACCCCAGGGGCCGTGATGGCCGCACCGCCCCAGGTGGTGATCTCCTCAACGGACCGTTCTTCAATGGTGATCGCATCACCATCGGGGGTGGAACGATCGATGCTGCTGCCAGGAGCGCAGACATAGAACGGAATGCCATGGGCCCTTGCAGCTAAGGAGAGGTTGTACGTGCCGATCTTGTTGGCCACATCCCCATTGGCGGCCACCCGGTCACAGCCCACCAGCACCACATCCACGTCGCCGCGTCGCATCAGGAGGCCGCTGGCACCGTCAACGATGACGGTGCAGGGCACCCCCAGATGACCGAGTTCCCATGCGGATAGGGCAGCACCTTGAAGCCTTGGGCGCGTTTCATCGAGCCAGGCATGGTCCAACAGCCCACGGGCATGGGCCGCTGCGATCACGCCAAGGGCCGTCCCAACTCCAGCGGTTGCAATTCCACCCGTATGGCAGTGGTGGAGGGCGCGCGACCCCGGCGCGAGCAGTGAAACACCGTGGTCCACCAACGATTGGGTCAGCCGACGATCATCCTGCTCAATACGAGAGGCAAGCTTGATCAGTGCGTCAACGGATGGCTGAGGCCTGCTGTGAAGAAGCTGAGCCATTCGGTCCAACGCCCAGCCAAGGTTCACGGCCGTCGGCCTGGCAGCTCGAAGCCCCTGCATCGCCTGGGTGAGATCAGCGCCACTCCTGGCCGCCAACACCACGCCCCAGGCGGCGGCAACTCCGATCGCGGGCGCCCCCCGCACGGCCATGCTCAGGATGGCGTCCGCAACCTCTTCCCACGTCGTCAGATCCAGGAAGCATTCCTGATGGGGCAATTGACGCTGATCCAGAAGTTTCAGCGAGGTTCCAGTCCACTCCAGACTCGCTGGAAGCGCCATGGCTGCACTGACATCTCAATCCTGTATAGAGGAATGGGGCAATCCATGTTTTGAACTCAGCTCAAAGCCCACAACCACAACAGGAGTTGGTCGACACCATCCGCGGGTTCGCACAACGTGGTTGGTGCGATGGCACCGGGGGAAATTTCAGCGTTGTCCTGAATCAGGAGCCGTTGCGGATCCTGATGGCCCCCAGTGGAATTGACAAAGCTGGCGTCTGTATAGACCAGTTGATCGAGGTCGATCAGCACGGCACAGTCATCACCGGGCAAGGCAAAGCGAGCGCAGAAACAGCACTCCATCTGATGTTGATCAACGCAGCGAAGGCTCGATCGGTCCTGCACACCCATTCGGTCAAAGCGACCGTTCTCTCTCGTCTTTACGCCAAAACAGGGGGCCTTGAGCTGCAAGGCCTGGAAATGTTGAAAGGCCTCCGGGGGATCACCAGCCATGACACGACAATCACGATTCCCGTTGTGCCCAATGACCAAGACATTGAACGACTCAGCAGGAACAGCCGCCCTCTGATCAACAATGCCCCCTATTCCTTATTGGTTGAAGGTCATGGGCTCTACACGTGGGGGAGCTCACTCAGTGAGGCCAAACGACACACAGAAATCACAGAATTTCTGCTCGATGTGCAATGGCATCAACTCCTTTTGAAACAGAACCAATGATTAGCCACCTGTTACTCGACATCGAAGGGACGACATGCCCCGTCAGCTTTGTCAGCGACGTGCTATTTCCATACGCGACGCAACAGCTTGAGGCCTTTATCGAACAACATCACAGCAATAAAGATATCAACAAGATTCTTCAAAGCGCGATCAAAGAACACAACCAAGACAACGATTGGCTGAGAAACAACAGAGCAATAGGATTGCTCAACGAGCCAAGCGACAACCGCCTTGAGATTACCAATTACCTGAAGCATCTAATCAGTATCGACAAAAAATCAACAGCGCTCAAGGATCTACAAGGGAAAATATGGAAGCATGGCTACACCCGTGGCGACATCGTCAGCACACTATTTCCTGAGACGATGACCTGCCTGAACCAGTGGAGATCAATGGATCTCACCCTCGCCGTGTACTC
>JBMZMY010000032.1:0-18624 GCA_049619435.1 Synechococcus sp. | reverse complement strand
CGACCCCTGCTGAGCACGATCCAAGCGGCGATTGCCGCTGGCTGTGATGGGCTCTGCAGCGATGAACGCATCGGCAACGGGGGGCTGCTCAGCGTGCTGCAGGCGATGGACAGCGACGGCAGCCACCTCGACCCCTTGATCGCCGGGATCCTGCAACACCACCACAACCACCGCTCTGGCCCCAGCGCCCTCAGCGATCAGCTGAGCGTCCGCGAAGAAGACGTGCTCCATGGCCTCTGCCGCGGGCTGAGCAATGCCGACATCGCCGACCAACTGCAGCTCTCGATCGACACGATCAAACACGTGGTGAGCGGCCTGTTGCGCAAGCTCGACGCCCGCGACCGCACCCAGGCGGTGCTGATCGCCTTCCAACGCGATCTGGTCTCCCCACCGGCGCCGATTCCCCGCTGGAAACGCTGAGAGCACCACGCGATGGTGGATGCATCCCCAGTGCAACCGCACCATGGTCCGCCGGAGCCGCCGACGTCTGTTCAACCTCGGCCTGATCAGTCTGGGAGTGCTGAGCGTTGGCCTTGGGTTGATCACCGCTCCAGCGCTGGCCCAGGACGAACGCACCATGGCCCTGGTGACCATCGCCGAGGCCAATGCCCACTGCCTCAGCAGCACAAAAACGATGAGCCGCGCCAAAGCCACCGACCTGGCCGACCGCTTCCTCGCGGCCAAAGAGGTGTCGGCCAGCAGCCGGCAAGCAGTGACAAGCCACAGCGATTTTGAAGCCCTCCGGGCCGACTACATCAATCGACAAGGGGGCTGTGAGGCCCTGGTGAAGGGGTTGCGACGGTGACGTAACCCGGTGGTCTCGTTAAGGTCAGCCCACTTTCGCTGTGCCTGATGCCCCGCAGCCACTGGTTGGATCCCCTGGCCAGGCGTGTGCTCGAGGCCACCGGCCAACTGCCGCGGAAACCGGCATCACCCCAGGCCCCGTCCCCAGTTGAGATCGATCTCCCCGCCGCGCCGAGCTGGACGATCGATGTCAATCGGGCCCAAGAAAGCGATTGGCAGCAACTCCCCGGGTGCAGCCACGACATGGCGGTGCTGCTGGTGCGTCTGCAGCGGGGAGGCGTGCAGTTCGCCTCCACCGAGGATCTGATCCGGCTGCTGGAGCTCCCGGCCGACCTGGCCCACATCTGGGATCCACACCTGATCTTCCACTGGTATGGCGATGCTCCACCGCAACCGGAACGCGCAGCGCTGGATTTGAACAACGCGGCACCAGCGGAATTGCAGGGTCTCAACTGGCCAGAGGTGCGACTGCAGGGCTTCCTGCGCGAACGCCGCTTGAAGGGCTTCCGCGACCTTGCCGATCTGCAGGAGCGCTTGTCCCTCCCCGCCAGTGCCGTGGAGGCCTTGATCGGTCGGGTCTGTTTCCGCGAGCGCCGCGCGAGTCCCTCACTCCCGCCCCGGCGGGGATAACGATGCAGGGCAATCTCTTCCGTGGCGACGCCCTGGCCGCCTCCGCCCCAGCGGAGCTGGCGCTGCAGCCGCAACAGCTGCTGGCCTGGCAGGAACGCATCCATGGCCACCAGGCCGCCTTGTTCCGAGGCGAGCCTCCCAGCGATGCCCAAGGCGACCTGTTCAGCACAGCCAGCGCGCCGGCCACAACCCTGACGTCCGAAGCCATCGATCCCTTGGCGCTCACCCCCCTGCCGCTCACCTTCTGGCGTTGGCCCGACAGTCCCCATCAAGGAGCGGCGATCTACCTGGTGCTCGATCGACCCAGCGCGCTGGAGCAGCCCCTGCTGCTCTACGTCGGTGAAACCGGTGCGGCGGATCGACGCTGGAAGGGCGACCACGATTGCAAGGCTTACCTCGCCGCCTATGGCGAGGCCCTGCAGCGCTGTGGCCTGAGCGCGCAACTCAGCATTCGCTTCTGCACCGATGTCCCCAGCGCCACCCGAGCCCGACGACAGCTGGAACAACAGCTGATCCAGCGCTGGCAACCCCCGTTCAACAAGGAAACCCGCCAACGCTGGGCCACCCCCTTCCACGTGGAGGACTGAGCGGACGACGCCCCCACGGCCGCAACTAGGTAGTTCCACCGATTCACGATCCGTTACAGCCGCGTAACATTGCGTTACAACGCAAGGGCGATCCATGAATGACTACTCAGCTGCCATTGCCGCTTTGGTTGTGGTGACCGCCGTGATCACCGCCGGTGTCGTCTATGTGTTGGCCCAGCCCACGGATCTGCCCCGCTACAAGGAGGGCGGTCGGGACTGAGCTTCAACGACTCTCGCTACGCTCATCTTCTGTGATGCGCAGCTCCGATGCGGTTGTCCCTCTCCTCAGCAACTCTGCAGGACTGGAACGGTGATGTGCTCGTGGTTGGCCTGTTCGAAGGCGATCCCGCTGGTACAACCGCCCAACTGGAGGAGCGCTTTCCTGGCCTGACCGTTGCCCTTGAATCACAAGATTTCAAAGGCAAATCCGGCGATCAGGTGGTGGTGACGCCGCTGGCGACGACCCCGGCGAAAGTTGCGGTGATGGGCCTCGGCAAAGCTGAGGCGTTCGATCTCGACAGCGTCCGTCAGGCGGCCGCCAAAGCGGCCAAAGCCGCACTGGGGCGCCAGGGTCGGCTCGGCTTATTGCTCCCCTGGGATGGGTTGGACCCCAATGGCGCCGCCCGCAGCAGCGCGGAAGCCGTTCAACTGGCGCTCTACAAGGATCAGCGCTTTCGCAAAGAGCCTGAACCTCGGCGTGCGCCTGATGCCTTGGAGTTGATCGGGCTACCCAGCAGCGCCAGCGCGGCCCTCGAGCCCGTTGCCGCCACCTGCGCCGGCGTTGCCCTGGCCCGTGAGCTGGTGGCCGCTCCGCCCAACGTGGTGACCCCCGCCGCCCTGGCCGATGCCGCAGCGGAGCTCGCCCGCGACTACGGCCTTGAACTCAAGGTTCTCGAGCGCGCCGATTGCGAAGCCCGCGGCATGGGGGCCTATCTGGCGGTGAGCCAAGGCTCGGACCTGCCCCCCAAATTCATCCATCTGATCTACAAGCCGAGCGGCACCATCACCCGGCGTCTGGCCCTGGTCGGCAAAGGTCTGACCTTTGACTCCGGCGGCTACAACCTCAAGGTCGGTGCGGCGCAGATCGACATGATGAAGTTCGACATGGGCGGCAGCGCCGCTGTGCTCGGTGCGATGCGTGCCATCGCTGAACTGAAACCGGCCGGTGTGGAAGTGCACATGGTGGTGGCTTCCTGCGAAAACATGGTCAATGGATCAGCGGTGCACCCCGGCGACATCGTCACCGCCGCCAATGGCACCACGATCGAAATCAATAACACCGATGCCGAAGGGCGCCTGACCCTGGCCGATGCCCTGCTCTATGCCTGCGAGCAGAAACCGGATGCCGTGGTCGACCTGGCCACCCTCACCGGCGCCTGCGTCATTGCCCTTGGCGATGAGATGGCCGGATTCTGGAGCAACAACGACAGCCTCGCCAGCGCCTTGGAACAGTCCGCTAAGGCCGGTGGTGAGGGCCTGTGGCGGATGCCGCTGCGCCAGTCCTATCGCGATGGGCTCAAATCACTGCTCGCCGACATGAAGAACACCGGACCGCGGGCTGGTGGTTCGATCACTGCCGCACTGTTCCTCAAGGAGTTCGTCAGCGACGACACGGCCTGGGCCCACATCGACATCGCCGGTCCGGTCTGGAGCGACAAGGGCAAAGGCGTCAATCCAGCCGGTGCCACCGGTTATGGCGTGCGCACCCTGGTGAACTGGGTCTGTGATCAGGCCGCTTGAACGATGAGCAGTTCTCCCGTCCGCTGGTATCTCAAAGCCCAATTGGGAGTCCTTCTGCTCCCAGTGGGCCTGTGCCTGTTTGGTGAAGCCGTCAGCCGGAAGGTGGTCTTAATGATGGGCGGCCAAGCCGGGGAATGGTTCTGGACCGGCACTCTCAGCCTGATCTGCATCAACGCCGGGGTCGGCTTGATGATCGAAAGCGGAATGACCAAGGGCTTCCCTGGTCGCAACAAACGGTCGTAACGAGATCCGCGCCCCTCAGGACGCCACGGCGTGCAGCACAGCCTCGTGCTTGGAGGGCGTTTCCAGCGCATGGATCTGCCACCGGGCACGATCCGAACACGACTTCAGCACCCGATCGAGATCATCCGATGCATGCTTTGGAGATGGATAAGGGCCAATGTGACGGGTACCAAGACCATCTCGAATGGTCAGCAAATACATACACCTCTCTCGCTGGACGTGACCATCGTAAACAGAGTTTCATGATGCACGAATAGCCGGAAACCCGTATGTTCACTGAGAACTGTCTGAAAAGACTGTTTTCCGCTCTTTATCTTTTAAACAGATTAGAGGCCCAGAATTTAAGGATTAATTCAGAATTACCGACTTGACCAGGGTGCCCCGCTGCGCGATGTCTCTCCCCAGACAGCATCCAGGCGTCGATCGCGACCACAACTGAAGCGATAAAAGTTGTACTTCAGCGCATTGGTCTCGGCATAGTTCTGGTGATATCCCTCGGCCGGCCAGAACCGGGCGCGGTCGCGAATCTGCACCTTCAACGCGGACCGGGGACGACCGAGCTCGATCGCCGCCGCCGCCGCACTGCGTTCAGCCTCCTCAGCCTGCTCCGCACTGGCAGTGAAAATCACAGGCCGGTAGGAATCGCCGCGGTCACAAAACTGGCCAGCGCCATCGAATGGATCCACGTTGCGCCAGTAGCTACGGAGCAACGCGCTGTACGACAGTTGCTTGGGATCAAAACGAACCTCCACCGCCTCCTGATGGCCGGTGCGCTCACCACTCACCTGCTGGTAGGTGGGCCGATCCACATGGCCACCGCTGTAGCCACTGGTGGCATCCACCACCCCAGGTAAGTGCTCCAGATCGTGCTCCAGGCACCAGAAACATCCTCCAGCGAACACCGCAGTCTCCAGTTCGGCCGCTTCCACAGCACTGGGGACCGCCAAGGCCAACGTCAGGAATAACGCCAGCGTCGAGAACCAAGCCTTCATCACACCACCTGATCGAGGATTGCCCGGGCCGCACGCGTCGTTACGCCGGGTTCGCCCAGGGTTGCACGCAAACGGTCGTAGCCATCCAGCATGCGCTGACGCGCCTCGCCAGGTTGCAGCAGAGGCAGGGCCTCGGCCACCAGTGCCTCCACGGTCAACTGATCCTGCAGCAATTCCGGCACCAGACGCTCCTTCAAAAGCAGATTCACCGGGGAGATGTGGTCCACCTGGAAGCGCAGCAGATGGCGAGCGACAAAGGCGGTCAGTCCGCTGACCCGGTACCCCACCACCTGGGGCACACCCTGCAGGGCCAACTCGAGGTTGACCGTGCCGGATTTGCCCAGCGCCAGATCGGCCGCAGCGCACATCGGCCGTTTGAGAGCGTCGGCTTCATCGGCGGGGATCACCCGAGCCTGCAGCACACCGGCGTGCTGCAAAGCCTCCGCCAACGGCTGCTCAAAGGCCGCCAGTCCAGCCGGCACCAACACCTGCAGATCGGGATGATGCTGCTGCAAACGCGCGGCCGCCTGCGCAAGGGATGGCATCAGGTAACGCAACTCCTGGGGACGGGAAGCCGGCAGCAGCAGCAACACCGGCGCCTCCGCCGGAAGACCCAACGCCTGCTTCGAAGCCGCTTGATCCGGCAGGGATTGATAGCTGTCCAGCAGGGGATGCCCCACCCAATCCACCGTGGCCCCGCGCTCGGCATAGAACGCCGCCTCAGCGGGGAAGATCGCCAGGATCTGGTCCGTGAAGCCCAGCAACTCAGTGGTGCTGCCATCGCCAAACCGCCAGGCCCATTCCTGAGGTGCGATGTAGTAGGTGATCGGCAGGCTGGGCTGGCGTGCGCGCAGTCGCCGGCCAAGGCGCACATTGGCGCCGACGTAGTCGATCAACACGACACCGTCCAAGGGGCGCTGGTCAAGCACACGATCCACCTGAGCCTGCAGCCGCAAGGTTGGAAGAATCAGGGGCACGGCTTCCCAAAGGCCGATGGCCCCCATCGGCGCCGTATCGGCCAGCAGCTCAGCGCCGGCGGTCTCCATCCGCGAGCCCCCAAGGGCGAGGATCTCCAGCTCGAGGTTCCTGGCCTTGGCTTCGCGATGCAGGGCCTCGATCAACAGGCTGCCCTGCAGATCACCGGACACCTCACCGGTGCTGATCAGCAGCCGAACCATCAGCGACCACCCTGGGCGGGAAGGGGACCCCGGCGCTGCGGACCGATCGACGCCTCAAGGAAGCGGCAGAGATGCTCCGCTGCCGGCAACAGGGTCTGCTGACGCGCCTGGTTCAGGCCCTCGGCTATCACCAGATCAGAGCGATACAGCAACGTCCAGATCTGCTGCAGTTGCTTGAATTCAGCGCCGTCATGGCGCGCAGCCAGGCCACTGCGGCGCAGCCCCACTTTGTTCAAGCCGCGCACACGGCCGGGGTGGCCCTCCACCAGGCAATAGGGGGGCACATCGCGATCGACGCGGGTCATGCCGCCCACCATGGCCATCCCACCGATGTGGACGAACTGGTGGATGCCCAAACAACCACCGACCACGGCACGGTCTTCGATCACCACGTGCCCAGCCACCTGGATGGCGTTGGACATCACGATGTTGTTGCCCAGCTCGCAGTTGTGGCCGAGGTGGCAATAGGCCATCAGCAGGTTGTTGTTGCCCACCACGGTGCGCTCACCGTCCTCGGTGGCGCGATTGATCGTGACGCACTCGCGAAAGGTGTTGCCATCACCGATCACCACCTCGGTGTCCGCACCGCGGTATTTGAGGTCCTGAGGTTCCAAGCCAAGGCAGGCCCCTGGGAACACCTTGTTATCGCTGCCGATGGTCAGTCGTCCATCGAGCACGGCGTTGGGGCCGATCCAGGTGTTCGCACCGATCACCACATCAGGTCCGACCACGGCACCCGGACCGATGACCACACCAGCGGCCAGCTCAGCCTTGGGGTCGACAACGGCGTTGGGATGAATCTCGATGGGCTTATCCATGCTCTGGTCTTCCGTCATTCCCTTCAATCCACCAGGGAGAACATCAGATCGCCGGAACACACGAGCTCACCATCCACCTTGGCTTCAGCTTTGACCTTGCCGAAGCGCTTGCGCTTCAGGCTGGTCAACGTGCAATGGATCACGATCTGATCACCGGGCACCACCGGACGGCGGAAGCGCACCCCATCGATCCCTGCAAACACGAACAATCCCTTGGGCAGATCCGGCATCTGGGTGACAATCAAACCACCCACCTGGGCCATCGCCTCCACGATCAGAACCCCAGGCATCAACGGCCGTTCCGGGAAATGCCCCTGAAACTGGGGCTCGTTCATCGTGACGTTCTTGATCGCGGTCGCCGAGACACCGGGCTCATGGGCGATCACCCGATCCACCAGAGCGAACGGATAGCGGTGGGGCAGCAGCCCGGCGATCTGTTCGCTGGTGAGGAGAACCTCCGGTGCAGTCGAATCGGTCACAACGGTGGGGGGAGTCAGGCGGACTGAAGGGCGGCGGCGAGGTCGGTGTGCAGGCCATGGGAGCCGCGATACACCAACACCTGAGCCTGGGGGAAACCCACCAAGGCGAGATCGCCGATCAAGTCCAGCAGCTTATGGCGCACCGGCTCATCCGGGAAACGCAGCGGCGGATTCACCCAGTGATCGCCATCACACACCAGGGCGTTATCCAGCCCACCCCCCTGGATCAAACCGGCCGCTCGCAGCTGCTCCACCTGGTCGCGGAAGCCAAAGGTGCGGGCCGGGGCAATGTCCTCAACGAAAGCCTGCGGGGTGAGCGCGATCGAAAACTGCTGCCGCCCAATGGCCGCCTGAGGAAAATCAATGACGCCGACCAAGGCGAACCGCTCCGCTGGAGTGGCGGTGATCACGCTGGTGCCGCGATGCCTAACCACCGGGGCCGTCAGCAGCGGCGGCGGCAGACGCTCGCTGTCGGCTGCCGCCAGGCCAGCCTCCGCGATCGCCTCCACCCAGCCCAGGGCAGAACCATCCAGCAGGGGGACCTCATCACCCCCGAGTTCGATCTCCACATGGCTGAGACCGCATCCGGCCAGGGCCGCCAACAAGTGCTCCACGGTGGCCACCCGGCGATCCCCGAAATCCAGCGTGGTGCAGAGCTGGCTGTCGCGCACCTGATGGGGAGCCAGACGAATGGGGTCGGACCCATCAGGAAAACGGAGATGAAAGCCCGGACGGTCCGTGGGCCGCAGCGTCACCGTGGCGGACTGACCGCTATGCAAGCCAATGCCCTCTCGGACCACCGACTTGGCCAGGGTCCAAGGTTCGCTGTAGCTCTCGGGCCAATGGGTCACTAGAACTTCCAGCCGACACCCAGGTTGAAGCGCCAATCAGAGGTGAAGTCCTTGCTGGCCACCTCAAGACGCAGCGGACCCACTGGTGTGGACACGATCACGCCGGTGCCCACGGACACGCCAGAGCCGTCCTTGTCGAGCAGCAGACCGGGCTTGCCTGGAACATCCTTCTGGGTACCGAAATCCGTGCCTGCATCCAGGAACAATTCACCGGCGAAGACACTAATGATCGGGAAGCGGTACTCGATGGTGAATTCCCCGAATCCCTTGGCCACACCCATGTCGCAGTCGTACCAACCGCGGATGGAGTTGGAGCCACCCATGCAGAACGCTTCGTAGGGAGGCGCTTCACCCAGCAATTTGCCGGCCTTGACCTGCACACCGATCGCCTGGGGACAATCCGCCGTTTCACCCTGCTTCGGCCGACAGCCTTTGTGGATCTTCAACCAGTTCACCGGGAAGAAGTGGGTGTAGCTGGCCCGCAGGCGGTTGAAGGTCGGTGAATCCTCGTTGATACCAACGAATTGCTCGGTGCTCAGGCTGAGGAAATTGCCACTGGTGGGATTCCGGCCGTCGTTGAGCGTGTTGTAGGTGGTAGCGAAACGCACCCCGACGAGATCGTTGCTGTCGGCGCAGTTGTAGGCGATGCAGATCACCTCACTGTTCTTGACCTTGCCGCGTTTGAAATTCTTCGTGGACACGCCGTAGGGGCGGGTGTCAGCGGAGAAATTGATCGGACGCACGTTGGCGAAAGACATGCCAACCAAAGCCGACCAGGGGGTTTGCTTGAAGGGATCGCCACCGTTCAGTGGACGTGAGAAGGAGAAGTTGCCGCCCACCTTGCGCAGGGCAATCGATTCGCCCTCGTACTCAAACCAGCTGGTGTTGGGGAAGGCATCGAGGGCCTTGCTGACGGAACCGAACTTGCGATCCGCCGGGTTGTTGTCGTTGCGGACGTTGTAAGCGTTGCGGTTGCCGTTGTCCTCGTAGTCCTTGGCGGTACGAATGTTGCCGTTGTCCTCGCTCTGGAAGACCTGTGGCACCTGCTGGCTCAAGAAGACCGAGCCTCGGAACGAGGTGCGATGGGAATCGCCGTAGATCCAGGGGTCGGTGAAGTTGAGGTTGGCCAGACCGCCGTACTGGCCGTAGGTGACGTTCAGGCCGGCATTCCAGGCGCGACCGAGGAGGTTCGTGTCCTGCACCTGCACCTGGCCGAATACGCCCTGACCCTGGCTGTAGCCCAGACCTCCGGAGAGTTGGCCGGTGGATTGCTCGATGATGCCGAGAACAATGGCGACCTCACCCGGTTGCTCCGGATTCGGACGCAGGGTGACCTTCACATCGCTGAACAGCTGGGTGCCATAGAGGCGCTTGATGTCTGCCTCCAGCTTGTTGCGGTTGAAGGGATCACCCGGCTTGATCGAGATTTCCCTGGTCACCACCCAGGGCTTGGTCTTACCGCCGATGGGCTTGCCGTCCTCGTCGGTGTCTTCCCCTTCCTTGTTGAGGAAGGCCACTTCGACGGCACTCACGGTTCCCTGGGTGAGTGTCAACGTCACGACACCCTCGGGACTCACCCGCTCAGGACCACTCACCCGGGCCAGGGAATAGCCCTGGTCAGCAAACCAGGTCTGCAGCGCCTTCATGCGTTGCTGCAGGTCACGCAGGTTGATCGTGCGGCCGTAATCAGACGCAAAGGTGTCGTCGATCAGCGTGTCGGGCAGCTCGACGACACCTGGATCGAACTCGACAGCACTGAGTTTCGGGAACGGCTCGACCTGAACGATCAGCTGCACACCCAAAGGGCCATCGACAGGGGTGATCCGTGCATCAGAGAACCAGCCGGTGGCCTGGATGGCATTTAGATCCCGCTGCAATTCATCGCGGGTAACACGGGTGCCAGGGCGCACCTCCATGGCCTCATAGGCCGCAATCTGCAGCCGTTCTTCCTCCGGATGACCACGCAACCCTTCGATCAGCACCTCAGAAATCAGCACGCGCGGCTGCTCTGGCTCTGGAGCTTCGACCGCCTCAACGGCCTGAGAGTCAGGCTGATCTGCCGGTTGTGCGTCCTGCGCCAGCAGGGGACCGCCCATCAGCGGCAGCCCCAGCATCAAGCTGAGAAGACCCGTCCGAACAGTGACCGTGGAGCGGCGTGAAGAACGTCGGGTCATCGGGTGGATTTTGGGCTGATGCCCCAAAAACGTGCGCTGACCCTACAGGCAGTTGCGGGGATCAGGGCATACGCCTTGGACCCGTTTGAGGACCTCCCCGTAGGCCTCCATCACCCCACCGAGGTCCTTACGGAAGCGGTCCTTATCCAGGATCCGATCGCTCTGGTCACTGTTGCGTTGGTCCCACAGGCGACAGGTGTCTGGACTGATCTCATCGGCCAACAGCAGCTCCCCAGCCGCATTCACCCCCAGTTCCAACTTGAAATCCACCAAGGTGAGGTCCACCCCAGCGAACAGCGGCGTCAGCACCGCATTGATCCGACGGGCCAGAGCCTCGATCGCCGCCAAGCGATCGGCATCCGCCAAACCGAGCAGACGCACCCGCGCTTCGGTCAGCAAAGGATCACCGAACGCGTCATCTTTGTAATAGAGATCCAGCAACGCCGGATCGATCGCCGTGCCTTCCGCAATCGGGGCCTGACGGCAGAGCGACCCTGTGGCGATATTGCGCAACACCACCTCCAGGGGAATGATCTCCACCCGTTGAACAACCATCCAGGTGTCCGAGGCCAAGCCGAGGTAATGGGTCGGAATTCCAGCGGCCTCGAGCGCTTCAAACAGCCGGGCGGAGATCTGACAATTCAGACGTCCTTTGTCCTCCAGCTGCGCCCGTTTCTGGGCGTTGAAGGCGGTGGCATCGTTCTTGAACTCCACCAGAACACGGTCGGCCTGATCTGAGGCATAGACACGCTTGGCCTTGCCTTCGTACAGCAACTCTCCGTGGTCAGGCCTCATGGCGAGGGTGCAGATGATGGTTCTCCTACAGCAGCATGACCACCCGGGTCGCGCGGAGACCGTGGCAAGGCCTCCGTGGCGGTGCTGCCATCGAGCTGCCAGCGGCCGTACCTGTCCTCCAGTCGCGCCGTCAGACGCAGCAGACGGTCGCGGGGACGCGCCCCGTCTCCACCAGCCGCCAACTGCAGACGCAACTGCAGCCGTAAGAGATCGACAACCTGCCCCCAGGCCTGCACCGCGCTGGCCTGCTCAACAGCCCGTTCCAGCAGTTGATCCGCCTGCTCAGGGTCAGCATCGGCCAGCAGCTCCCCAGCCCGGCCCAAACGCTCCGCACCGATCCGGCCGTCGGCGCGGCCGAGCAGCAACACCGCCGCCGCCTCCTGGGGCTGGCCAGCAGCAACCTCATGAACCGCGAGCTGATCCAGGCCATTGCGTTGCCCAGGCAACGCTTCCTGCTCCAACGCCTCAAGATCACCATCCACCAGACGCCGCAGCGCCAAGGCAGCCCGTGGATGGTCCAGCGATGCCGCTGCCGCCTCCCAGCGCAGCAGCAACCAAGCGCGACGTTCATGGCGGTCAGGCCCGTAGCGGCTCAAGAGCCGAAACGCACTTTGCGGGGAACCGCAGCTGATCAGCCCACGGGCCTGAGCCAGGACCTGCTCCAAGCTCGCCGGCGATGGATCAAACGCCAGCAGGCGATCCCGCAGCAGCTCCTGCTGAGCAACGTCACCCTGTTGCCGCGCCGTTAAACAGGCCTGATTCAGAGCAGCCAGATCAGCGGATGGCCCCGGCGATGCCGCCGCCGCCATCGACAGCAACAACGGCAATGGCTGGAACCCCATGACGGTCTGCGTTCTACAAAGGAAACCTAAGTGGCTTGTCCGCTCCAGCCTGAATCCATGGCCATCTCGCCCACCCGTCCCTCGACCCTTCCCGAGCTGCACCGCGTTCTCGTCGTTGGCGGTGGCGGCCGTGAACACGCCCTCGCCTGGGCCCTGCAGCGTTGTCCCGACATTGATGCCGTCTGGATCAGTCCCGGTAATGGCGGCACCCATCAGGCCCCGGGCATCCAGGCCGTGGCCATTGCAGAAACCGACAGCGCCGGTTTGATCGCGCACTGCCAGGCCGAGGCCATCGACCTGGTGGTGATCGGGCCCGAGGCCCCGCTCGCGGCAGGGGTCGCCGACGCGCTGCGCCAAAGCGGTCTGGCGGTGTTTGGCCCCAGCGCGGAAGGGGCCCAGCTGGAGGCGAGCAAAGCCTGGTCCAAACAATTGATGCAAGATGCCGGCATTCCCACCGCTGGCCATTGGTCCGTGGGCAGCGAAGCGGAGGCCCTGGAGGTGCTGAACACGGTCGGACGGCCGCTGGTGGTCAAAGCCGATGGACTCGCCGCCGGCAAAGGGGTCACCGTCGCCGACAGCGTTGACGAGGCCGCCGCCGCCATCCGGGAGGCCTTCGCCGGGCGCTTCGGCAGTGCCGGAGCGCAGCTTGTGCTGGAGGAACGCCTGGAAGGACCCGAGGTATCGGTGTTCGCGCTCTGTGACGGCGAACGGATGGTGCTGCTGCCACCGGCCCAGGATCACAAACGGCTTGAGGACGGGGATCGCGGCCCCAACACCGGTGGCATGGGGGCCTATGCCCCCGCCCCTCTGCTCTCGGCAGAAGGGCTCGAAACGGTGCGCCAGACCGTGCTGGAGCCGACCCTCCAAGCCCTCAAGCAACGGGGCATCGACTATCGCGGCGTGATCTACGCCGGCTTGATGCTCACCGCCAGCGGCCCGCAGGTGATCGAATTCAACTGTCGCTTCGGCGATCCCGAATGCCAGACCCTGATGCCCCTTCTGGGCCCTGAACTGGCTCGGGTGCTCCAGGCCTGCGCCGTCGGCCGCCTCGACCTGGCACCGTCACTCACGATCGCCTCCGCCTGCAGCGCCTGCGTTGTTGCTGCCGCCAGCGGCTATCCGGAGGCTCCGCGCAAAGGCGATCCAATCACCATCGACCTGCCCGCCAGCGACACCCTGCAGCTGTTTCATGCCGGCACACGCCTGGAGTCATCCGGAACCCTGGTCAGCTCCGGCGGCCGGGTGCTGGCCGTGATCGCCCAGGCCGACGATTTCGATACCGCTTTCGCGGCGGCCTACGCCGGCCTGGACCACGTGCGTTTCGAAGGAATCACTTACCGTCGCGACATCGGACACCAGGTGCGATCGAGCCGATGACTTCTCCGGCCACCGCCGAATGGGCACTGCCGCAGCACAACGGACCTGATCCGGAGAACCCGAATCTCTGGCAACGGATCAGCAGCTGGTGGGCGGAATTCAGCCTTCAGACCAAGCTTCTGGCGGTGGCCACCCTGGTGGTGAGCCTGATGATGACGGGCATCACCTTCTTTGCACTGAACGGCATCCAGCGCGATGCCGTGATGAACGACACCCGCTACGCGCGTGATCTGGGCCTGTTGCTGGCAGGCAACGTCAGCGAACTGGTCGCCCAAGGGCAGGACCGCGAGCTGGCCAATGTGGCTGAAAAGTTCTGGCGCTCCAGCCGCAGCGTCCGCTACATCTTCTTCGCCGACCCGGATGGCGTGATCTATCTGGGGATCCCGATCAGCGCCACACCGCAAAACGGGGACAGTGAGCTGCGTCTCAACCGCCGGCTGGAGCTTCCCGATGAACTGAAGCGCCGCCCGCAGAATCCGCTGGTTCGCCAGCACCTCACCCCACAGGGCACGGTCACCGATGTGTTCGTTCCTCTGATCAAGAACGGGCAGTACTACGGCGTTCTCGGTCTGGGGGTGAACCCGAACGAAACCGCCCTGGCCAGTGCCGCACTCACGCGGGAAGTGACGGTGGCCGTATTCATCTCGATCTGGATCCTGGTGATCCTCGGAGCGGTATTCAATGCGCTCACGATCACCCGCCCGGTCAAGGAACTGCTGCGCGGGGTGCGCTCAGTGGCCTCCGGCAATTTCGGCGCTCGCATCGATCTCCCCGTGGGGGGTGAACTCGGTGAATTGCTGACGGGTTTCAACGCCATGGCCTCACAGCTCGAGGCCTATGACGAAGCCAATATCGAAGAGCTCACGGCTGCGCAGGTCAAGCAGCAATCCTTGATTGCAACCATGGCCGATGGCGCCATCCTCCTGGATGCCGACGGCCGAGTGGTGCTCGCCAACCCCACAGCCCGCCGCCTGTTCCGCTGGGAGGGCCGCAACCTCGAGGGCTGCGAGCTGGTGGAAGAGCTGCCGGAATTGCTGGCGATCGAGGTGCATGGGCCCCTCGATGCCCTGCTCGGAGGGAGTGCCGACAGTGAAGATCTGCGCTGCAGCGTCGGAGACCCTGCCCGCACCCTGCGAATCGTGCTGCAATCGGTGCGCGATGTGAGCGGCGAAAGCCTCAAGGGCATTGCGGTCACGATTCAAGACCTCACCCGCGAGGTGGAACTCAATGCGGCCCAGAGCCGCTTCATCAGCAATGTGTCCCATGAGCTGAGAACCCCGCTGTTCAACATCAAGAGCTACGTGGAAACGCTCCACGATCTCGGCGACCAGCTCACGGAGGAGGAGAAGCGCGAATTCCTTGGCGTCGCCAACGACGAAACCGATCGACTCACCCGGCTGGTGAACGACGTCCTCGATCTGTCCCGGCTCGAATCCGGCCGGACCGTCCAGTTCGAAGCCATGAATCTTCGGCCGGCGATGGAGCAGACCCTGCGCACCTACCGGCTGAATGCAGAGGACAAAGGGGTGGCTCTGGAGCTGGATGTGGAAGCGGACCTACCGGATGTGCTCGGCAACTGGGATTTGCTGCTGCAGGTGCTCGACAACCTCGTGGGCAATGCCCTGAAGTTCAGCCCCTCCGGAAGCCGTCTGGCCCTGCGGGCCTACACCTGGCCGGACACCTGTCGGATGCTGCCACCCCCGGTCACGAATGCCGATGCAGGGCCAAGCTGCACCTTGGTGTCTCCCTTACCCCGGTTGAGGGTGGAGATTTCAGACACCGGCTCCGGCATCTCTCAAGCCGACCAGGAACGAATTTTTGACCGCTTCTATCGGGTGGAGAACGCTGTTCACACTGAGGTGGGAACGGGTCTGGGGCTGTCGATCGTGCGAGGCATCCTCGAAAAACATGGTGCCCAGATCTGCATGGCCAGCGAACTGGAGGTGGGGACCACGTTCTGGTTTGACCTACCCCTCGAACAATCCGACGCCGACGAACTGAAAATGCGCGCCGAACGGCGGTCTGAATTGGACCAGGTGATCTGACGCAGCGACGGTCGACGTCTGGTCAGTCTTCTGAAGACACACCCCGGGCAATTCTCGACAGCTCACTGCGCTCGTCGGTGGTGACCCGATGCGGAACGCCGGAGATGATCCGCTCGAAATTCGAGAAGGAATCCTTGATCTGCGGACCATTCCCCGTGATCACGAATTCACGGATGCGCTTGTCATGCCAGGACCCACGCATCTTGAACACATTCAGGGCGCGCGCCATCTCTCCACGGATCTCCACGTACTGGAGCATCAGGATCGTGTCGGTGATGGTGGAGATGTGGGAGTCGGTGATGGAGTGACTCCCCATGAATTCCTCCGAGGTATTCGTGAAGAAACCGGCGATTTCCTCCTGTTTGGCATACCCGGTCACGCCGATCACGAACTGACGGAACGCGTTGTGGCTGACGCCACGGGCCAGGGCTGACAACGAATCAATCGCCATCCGCGATGGCTTGAACTGACTGATCTCCGTCTTGATGATCTGCAGGTGATCTTCCAGACCCGTCGATTCGGGATAGGCACAGATGATTTTGAGCAATCCATCCTGCTCCATCTGCTCAAAATCAATGCCCCAGCTGGTGGCATTCCGCAGCAGTTGGGCTCGCGATTCCTCATAGGCAAACAGAATGGCGCGCTCCTTGTTGCGGCAAGCGTCTTCGATGAATTTGGAGACCAGCAAGGTTTTGCCGGTCCCCGTGGCGCCGGTGGCCAGGATGATCGAATCCTTGAAGAAGCCGCCCCCGCACATCTCATCGAGCGTGGGCACACCAGAACTGACTCGCACATTCGACGAGCGTTGGGTCAGTCGCATCGCTCCCAGCGGGAAGATGCTCACCCCATGGGTTCCCATCGTGAAGGGGAACTCCCCTTTCATATGAGTTGTTCCCCGCAGTTTGAGAATCTCAACGGTGCGGCGACGCCGTTCTCCCTCCAACACATTGCGGAGAATCACCACATTGTCAGAAACGAATTCCTCGACGCCGTAGCGCGCAATCGGACCGTATTCGTCGATGCGTTCGGTGGTCATCACCGTGGTGACACCGATTTCCTTGAGCCGAGCGATCAAGCGGAAAATCTCACGCCGTACCACAAAAACGGCGTCATACTGCTGGAACACGGCCGTGATGGAGTCAATCGCGACCCGCTTGGCTTTGTATTTGCGAATGGCGTAATTGATCCGCTCAATCAGACCGGAGAGATCAAAACTACCGGCCACATCCTGACCATCCGGATCTGGAGATGCATCCAAAATAAAGAGCTTATCTTGCTCCACCATCTCCTGCAGATTCCAACCAAAACTGGCCGCATTTCTGAGAATATCGAGCGGGGATTCCTCAAATGTGACGAAAATTCCCGGCTCATCAAAGTGCTTGATACCGTTATGCAGAAAATGCAGCGAGAACACTGTCTTACCAGTTCCTGATGTGCCGCTAATCAGGGTGCTACGTCCAATGGGCAAACCACCCTGACAGACATCATCGAAGCCCTCAATCCCGGTGGGGAGCTTCTGCACTTGCATTTGAGCCGTGCCACTGACTGGAGGGAACTGCATAGCTACACACTCATGAATTCAGATTAGAGAGATCAACAGCTTTTTGGGACAGCCCTACCACTCGGCTTAAGAATCGGCCGTCATCGCCTCCGCCCCTTCATCGACGTCATTGAGGAACCCACCAGTGAGGCCACTGTCTGACAATTCGTCGTAGAGCAGATCCAGACCAATCAGGACCCGTTCACGATCGGACAGGTCGCCGATGATGCGACGCACCGGCGGAGGAAGAATCTTGGAAAGTGTCGGTGTCGCCAGGATTTTATCCTCTTCCGCCAATTGCGGATTCTTCAGCACATCGATCACTTTGAGGGCATAAACCCCACGAAACTCGGTTTCAAGAATGTTGCGCAAGGTTTTGAGCGCGCGCATGGAGTTGGGGGTATTCCCAGCCACATAAAGCTTGAGGATGTAGGTCTTGCGTGGACTCATGACGACACCTCCGTGCTGTCGATCGCTTGTGGCGTTGATTGGGCGCGAGCGGATGCTGGTCCAGTAATCGGAATATCCGGGGGAATCGATCGGCGATACATCTCACACAAATGCGCCATCACATCGAGAAGCGCAAGCCGGTAATCCTGAAGAAAATCATTTTTGTGTCCCTCGAGGCGGAGCTGTTTCCAGAATCCATCGATCAGATCGACATGGATTTCGACGGTGCGCGTGATCGGTAGATCGCTGAAAAATGCCGTATTCACAAAACTCTCCAGAGCCTGATTGGCAGCAGCAGGATCCCGGAAATAACTGATCAACAGATCGCGGTAGGTGCGTTGCAGGGACTGCAACAGCTCGTCCCGTTCTTCCTTGGGCAGGCTGCCCAGGAAGCGCGAGGGATCGCGTTTGTAAAACACACCGAGATAGCCCAGTCGCTCCTGCAGACGACTGGACAACTTCCAGACCGCTTCGGTGGAGCGATCGCCCTCGTCGGAGCGCCCATCGGCACGGCCTTGGCGCAGAAACCGCGAGATGGCGGCATCGATGTTGTAACTGAGCTGCTCCAGCTGATCCCCGGGCAGATGGAGCTCCTCGGGGTGGTAGTCGACCGTCCCCTTCATCTCCCCAACCACAACAGCCGGAAACAGCAGTCCATGGTTGAGCAATTGCTCGCGCTGGGGGTCACTGAGGAGCTGCTGCTCAATCACCACCGCGTCAACCTCATCTTGATGGGCCTCCAGCACCCCAGCGAGGTTGAGATCCGCACCGAGGGCAATCTCAATCGGTTTGTAGCGGCTGCTTGGTAACCATTGCCGACAGGCTTCGACCAGATCTGCGGTCTGCAACAGCAGAGCGATAGTGAGGGCCGGCCCTGCCATGGGTGGTCAGGAGTCTGTCTGTACTCGAATCTTGACGATGGGGGCCTCAAAGGCCGAAGATCTTTGTTTGTCTTTCGATTGCGGCTCAGGCCTGAATCGGTTCGCCGAGCCTGAACGCGTCTTTTCACCTTATGGCCGACACCAAACCAGCCGCGGAACAGAGCGGGACCTACGCCATCGTTGAGGCGTCGGGCACCC